>CAMWXP010000011.1 GCA_947178255.1 uncultured Clostridia bacterium
GCTTTATATTGTAATTATTTATGGAATGCTCTTAAACGCATATTATTAGAAATCAAACAAGCGCCCGAAAATCGAACGCTTGTTTGTTGCTTTACATTATTACATTAAATTAGTCTTCGTCTTTGTTGCCGTTGAGCCTTGCGCGGAGCTTGTTGAGAACAAGCTGGTTGGCGAGTCTGCGGACTTTGTCTGAAGCTTCCGTTTCCGCTATGGTGTTGAATTCGTGCGGCAGTATATCGCGCAAAATTTCGTCCACTCTGTCCTCACTTACGCCGCCGTCGCCCAGCTGTTCGACAAGCTGTTCCATTATCAGCTTGTTGGCGACCTGCTTGGCGAGCCTATCGGCTACGTCCATAGTATCGGCCGTTACGGTGGGATTGAGCGACATATCGCTATCGCCGCCGAGCAAGCCCGCTTGACGGTCTATAAGCGCTTCAAACTCATCCTTTTCGGGCGCGGGAGTATTGATAACTACTTCCTCTACTTCCGGCTCGGCTTGTTTTTGCGCCGCGGGTTTTCTGCCGCGCTTTTTGCCGGTCGTGCTTGCGGTACTCGTTCCGCCCGTCTTAGCGGAATTCTTTTGCCCCGGCTTTCTGCCGCGCTTTTTGCCCGTTGCCGTGCTTGCGGCCGGTTTCTTTTCGGGCTGAACAGACTGAACAGGCTGCGCCGGTTGAGCGGGTTGAATGTGCTGATTGGGCTCCATAATTCCGGCTATCTCGTTAAGCTGTTCCTTCAAGTCGGAAAGCGAATCGGAAAGATCGGCGTCGGAATTGAGGTCGCGCACTCTTTCGCGCTCGGCAATCACCGTTATTTCGTCGCGGAGCCGCGATATAGCGTCGAGTATAAGCGCGTTTTCTTGGCTGGGTTTTTCCTTGCTGAGCTCTTCCCTAAGGTCGGCAAGCTCGGCGAGAATGGTATCGTTGTCGGCCGCATTGCCGGTCTGCGTCATAACCTCGCGCAGCTTGGCAACCTCTTCCGCCACGGCGTCACTGGACGCGATTTCGGCTTTTAAGCTCTCAATCTCGTCGCTAATCTTTGTGCCCGCGTTTTGCGTGAGGTACTGGTTTTGGCGTTCCAAAAGGTGTGCCATTTCCGACATAAAGTTGAGCGTGGTAAGGTCGGCGTCGCGCTGGTTGGCCATATCGGTGCGCAGCACGGCAAGCTCTTCCAAAATCTTATTGTTGGTTGCATCGTTGCCGAGCGTTGCCACTCTGTCCGCAAGCGCCTCGACCATAGCTTCACGCTTGTCGATAGCCGCTTTAAGCTTGGCAAACTCGTCGGAAATGATTTCGATATCCCGTGCCGAGCCCGCGCTCGCTACCTGGTCGCGGAGCGAAGCAATCTCGTCGAGAATTATATTGTTGTAGCTTTCGTAATTGGATTCGCCCGAAGCGGGATCGTTTACGTTGGCCATGCTGATAGCAAACAGCTGATCGCGGAGCGACTGGATTTCCGCCATAAGCGTGTCGTCCGATTCGCTTTCCGTTTCGCCGGCAATGCGCTTGACGTCCTCAATCTGCTCACGCAAAGCTTGGAACTCGTCGCGCAGCGCCAAAATCTCGCTCATAACGCCGAGGTCGGGCTCTTCCTTCAAGGTCTGAACGTCCGCCTTGATAGCCGTTACGTCCTCGGCAACGCCCATAAGACTGTCGGGCGACGCGAGCATAGACTTGATTTCTTCCAGCTCGTCCCTGAGCGACTGAACCTCTACGTTGCCGCCGCTTTCCGCCGCTACGGTGGTGAGCGAACGAAGCTGCGCTATTTCGTCGCGTATCTCGCCCAGCTCGCCTGCAAGTCCGTTTTGTTCGGTCTGTGCGGCAAGCATGTCGCGTATATCCTGCAATGCCTGCTCGTCCAATCCCGCAGTCGCCTGCATAGGCGCCGCTTGGACAGCCGCAACTTGTTCTTTAAGTCCGCGGATTTCGTCAATCAGCGTTGCGTACAATTCGCTGCCGTCTGCCGCTGCCGCGTCAACGGGTGCAGACGCGTGCGCGGTTTCAGTCAAATCGCGTATAAAGTCTTTAAGCTCGTCAATTTGTACGGCGAACATGTCTGTGCCGTCAGCCTTTAACTGCTCGTTCTCGGCACGGAGCGATTCGATTTGGGCGCGCATTTCCGCCATTTCCGCCGCGTAATCGATAGGCGCCATATCGGCAAGAGCGGACTTGATATCCGCCATTTCCGCTTCAAGCGCGTCAAAGCGTTCGGAAAGCGTGCCGGTAGCTTCGCCGCCTTCCTCGGCGACGGTAGCTTCCTGAACAAGCTTTATTTCTTCCAAAGCCGCATTTACGGCGTCCAACTGTTCGAGTACAGGCGTAAGGTCTACTTCGGCAGTAACGGGCGCGCCGCTTTCGGAATAGGTCTCCGTTGTCGTTTGTGCGTCGCTCGATCCCGCGTTGCTTCTAAGCTCGTCAAGTACTGCGCGGATATCTTCCACTTGCTCGGCGATTGCGTTAAGTCTGTCGCCGCCCAAGCTCTCCTCTATCCTGTCTATATCGCCTTTAAGATTGATTATCTCGTCGAGCACTATGTTAAGCTCGTCAACGTTGGCCGTTGTCGTAGCGCCTTCCTCGTCGCCGCTTACGACGGTCGTTCTGCGACTGACAAGGTCTTTAAGCTCGTCGATATTTTCGCTGAGTGCGGTTTGATCGGCACGAAGTGCGGAAAGCTCGTCAAGGACACTAAGCATATCCTCGGAGCTTTGGACTACTTGCTCGGTCGGCTCAGTTTGAGACTCGGCAGTAGCACCGGTCGCGTTGAGTACTTCGTCCTTAAACGCAAATACTTCGTCGCGCAACGACACAATCTCGTTAAGCACAAGATTGATTTCGCCGTCGGTAGCTTCCGAACCGCCTTCGTCGCCTACGGGAAGATTGGCAATATCCTCTCTAAGCGCGCGGATTTCGTCAAGTATGTTGCCCGAAGATATGGCGGCAAGCTCATTCTTGATAGATTCCAGCTCGCCCGAAACCTCGTCCTGATCGACTATGCGTGCGGCCTTGATGTCCTCGCGCAAGGACAGAATTTCCTCGACGGTGTCGTATTCGGACGACGCATCAAGTTTTTCCTTAATCGACGAAAGCTCGGCAATGAGTGCTTGCATGTTGTCCGAATCGAGTTGGTCTTGATCGGCTTGCCCCTCCGTTTCGGCGGCAAACTTGGATTCCAGCATCGATTGCAGTTCTACAAGCTGTGCGGAAATTTGGTCGATTGCCGCAACATTTACGTCGTTGACCGCTTGAGTCGCATTTTCGATATTGCCCAAGCGTTCACGGATTTCGGCAATTTCGCCCAAAAGCGCTTCGCGGGTCTCCCCGTCTATGCCGGACGCCGACATGTTTTCGTCCAGCGTGTTGATGTGAATTTCTTCTTTAATCGCGTTTACCGCGTCGATAATCTCTTGCTTATCCGTAGCGGCGTACTGTTCGCTAAGGTCGATTTTTTCAAGCACGAGCTTGATATCCTCGGCAGTAACGTCAAACGCTTCGCGGAGCGCTGTTATCTCGTCGATAACGGGCTGATTGTCGTTGGAATTTTCGCCAAGAGCAGTAACGTTCTCGGTAAGCGCATTTACAGATTCGAGCAATGTGCTTACGTTTTCGCGTATAAGCGCAACGTCGTCCGCTTGCGGCATTGTAGCAAGTGCGTCGAGTATGGCAAGCGTGTTGTCGCGTGCGACAACCACGTCGTCCGACTGCGGCATTAATGTGAGCGTGTCGATTATTGCGTTAAGGTTATCGCGTATAAGCGCAAGCTCGTCCGCGGCATAATCGTTGTTCTCGACGACGGTTTGTTCCGTCTCGGTCGTAGGCGTTTCCAGCCTTTCGAGTATGCTGTTTAACTGCTCGGTTATCGGAGTGAGCGCATCCAATGCGGAATTAGCCGCGTCGCGTGCCGCAACAACGTTTTCGCTTATAGCGTTAACATTGTCGTTGATTACCGCAAAGTTGTCGTTGACTGCAACAAAGTTATCGTTGATAGCCGCAATGCTGTCGCTTGCCGCTGCAACGCTGTCGGTAACGGCATTGAGCGCGTCCGACACGGTGGCAACATTATCCGACAAGGCGGCTACGTTGTCGCCTATCGTAGTAACAGATTCCTTGGTTGCGGCTGCGTCGTCGGCTACCGTATTGATGAGCGATACGCGTGCCGCGATTTCGTCCAAGTAGTCGATAAGCTTTTCTGTATCCTGAACTGCTTCCGCACCGTCGGGTATTTGGTCGCCTTCCGCAATGGCAAGCTCGGCTTGCTCGCGAAGGAACGCGATATCGTCCAGCAAACGCTGTCTGTCGGACGTTGCCGATTCCATGTTGACACTGGCCGAATCGATATAAGCGTTTACGTCGGCACGAAGCTGTTCGATAGCCTCCGCAGTGGGCGACATAAGTATAGCGTCCGATACGCTTACAAGCGAATCTCTAATGGCTTGCGTGTCGATAAGAATGTCGGACTTGGCGGCGTCGATAGCGTCGAGCGCAGCATTAGCGTCCGACACGCCGACAAGCGAATCCTTGATGGACTGAGTTTCGGCAAGGATGTCCGCTTTGGCAGCCTCTATGGCGTCCAGCGTAGCATTAGCGTCATTACCGTCGCCAAGCTTGCCGATAATGTTGGATTCAGATTCGATAATTACGTTGGTGACGTCCTCGTACAGTTTGTCGAACTGCGCGGTAATATCGGTCATCAGCGTTGTGAGCTGCTCGGTAACCGGTGCGGTTAAGTCCTCACCGCCACCCGTTTGCGTTTGGTTAAGCTCTGTACGCAAGTCGGACAGGTTGTTGAAGAACGTTTCGTAATCGTCCAACTTTGCACGGATATAACCGAGGTCGTCAAGCATTATCTGACGTTCCTCGTCCGTCATTGCCGCGCCTTCCGTAGCTTCCGCTTGAACAGGCGGTTCCTGCAATTTTTCGGACATATCGACAAGGCGATTTGTTATATCCAAATAGTTATTGCGAAGCTCTTCCAACGCACCAGCTACGTCGTTGTTGCCGGTTGCGTTTTCCAGCTTGTTTTTAAGATCGTCTACGGCATACAGTATTTGCTGCAACGCCGCTTCGTCCACCGACAGCTCGCCGTCTTCCGAAGTAGGTATAATTGTCGGCGTCGGTCTGTCCATAACCGCCGATTTAAGATCGGCAAGCTTGGTGAACAGCGTTTCGTCGTTTTGAACGTGCGCGGGCTTGTACGCTTTGGGCAA
Organism: uncultured Clostridia bacterium; assembly: GCA_947178255.1. Lineage (GTDB taxonomy): Bacteria > Bacillota > Clostridia > Christensenellales > Pumilibacteraceae > Anaerocaecibacter. Next base: position 5,201 of record CAMWXP010000011.1, read on the forward strand.
GTCAAGCTCGGGCAAATCCAAAACGTCGGCAACGGTGATTTCGACAAGTCGCTCCACCATTTCCTTAACAGCGGCTTTGTCACTGTTTTCGTTGACCAGTTCCGTCGTTATCTCGCCTACCGTAGCAGCGTTTTCCGCCTCGTACTTGTTGCCTTGAAGTGTGTTGATCTCCTCCACAAGATCGGGCAAGTAGTCGCCGTACGATTCAACAGGAGCATCCTCTATTTTACCTACAAGATTGAAGAAGCGGTCGGCGCTGTCGCGCATAGCCGAAGTGATAGTGGTCATGCCGCGCTCGGCGCAGAATTCCGCCACGGCAGTGAACGACTGCTTGTTGAGCGGCTGGTCGCCAAGCTCGTCTATAAGCGTGTTTGTTGCCTGTACTAAGTCGATAGCGTCCGGTTCATTGCTGTCCGTAAGACGCTTTACGTATGCGTACACTGCATTGAGCTTGTCTTTATATGATGCGGTTTGCGAGTGAACATCGTATGTAACTTTTTTGAAGTCGTTTACAAGCTCGGAAATTGTTTGTGCGCGCTTAACGGCCGCCGGCGAAGCATTGCCGATAACCGTTTTGATTTCGTAAAGCTGACGCAAAAGCTCGGCTGCACTTACTTCCGAAACAACGGGAGTAGCCGCAGCGGGTGCGGCGGCGGCAGCCGTAGGCATAGGCGTGCCTTCCAGCACAGCCTTTAACGCCGCAATCTCGCCCGAAAGCTTGGTAAGATTGCCGGTGTCCATGCTATTTGCCGCTTTTTTCATAGACGAAACCGCGCCGTTAAGTTCCTTAACGGACGGCATTTCGTCCAACTGCTTTTTCAACTGTCCTATTTCGTTCTGCATACGCGCGTCGGTGTCGCGCATGGCACGCAAAATAGCTTCGTTTATCGAAAGCAGCTTATCTACATCCAAAGATTTTCCGCCCTCAATGCGCTCCGGTTCCTGACCTGCCGGAAGTTCACTTTGAGGGCTTGACCCGTTTTTTAGTAGGTCGTCGATTTTACTCTGCAACCGTTGGATTTCCGCGTTGTACTGAGCTTCCGCAAACTTTTGGTCGCGTTGCATATCTTCCTTGATACGCGTAAGCTCCTTTTGCATTTCCAAGCTGTTCTGATTGCGAGCAAGCTCGTCACGCAAACGCGAAATTTCGTTGTACATTACAACCTCGCTGCCGGCAGGCGGAGCGGTAGGTTGGTAAATGTATTGAGGCGGCATAATGGGCTGAGGCTGCTGCTGTTGAGTAGCCGGTACCATTCCCCTCTTTAATTCGGCAAGCTCGTCAAGGACCTTGTTTAAACGGTCGTCGTAATAATCGTCGTTGTAGCCGTCGTCATACTCCTCGTCGCCGTAGTCTTCGTCGCCGTAATCCTCGTCGTACTCGTCGTCGTACTCTTCGTCGCCGTAGTCCTCGTCTTCATAGCCATCGTCGTACTCTTCGTCACGATCGATAACTTCTTCCTCAACGATCTCCTCATCGTCCAACGAAAAAGTCGTCTTGTCTTGGTTGTCCATAAATGTTCCTCGCATTTGTTATTTGTTTTTACACTTATTCATACCGCTCATAGCGGAACCGAATCGTTTTAGTTGTAAGCAGTCCGCCGCTTTGCCTTACCGCGGTCTCTTGGGAGCGCCCGGCCTTGCACCCGGACGTGCCGCAGGACGTGCGCCCGGTCTTGCCCCGGGACGTGCGCCAGCAGGTCTTGCACCGGGCCGCGCACTTGCGCCCGATCTCGCTCCCGGACGTGCTCCGGGCCTTGCGCCGGGACGTGCACCCGGTCTTGCGCCGGGCCGCGCACTTGCACCGGGTCTACGCTTGGGTATGCGGTTGACGCGCTCGGTGACCTTGCGAACGACGCGTTGCGGCTTTTTGGCGTTTTCGGCTTTTAACCGTGCTATCTCGCCGCTGTTCTGGATATCGTCCATGGTCTTGTTATAGAAGTCCATAAGCTCGGTAGAGCCGTGTTCATCCTCGTCGAACGTAAGCTGCAAATTGTACAGACGTTCACGCAGGTTCTTGGCATCCTCGTCGCCTTTGAGCTCCTTCATTTCGTTGCGGATAGCGATAATTTGATCTTTACGCAACGCAATCTTTTTGGCAAGTGCTTCCGCTTTTTCGGCTTCCGCTTTTTGACGCGCTTCTTCTTCCTGGCGCTTGTTCTCTTCCTCCAAACGCTTGGCTTCCGCTTCTTCCTCGGCTTTGCGGCGCATTTCCTCGATTTCCTCTTGGGCTTTGCGCTTGGCCTCTTCGGCGTCGGCTTCCGCTTGCTTGCGCGCTTCCTCGGCTTCTGCTTCCGCCTTGCGCTTGGCTTCCTCGGCCTCAGCTTCCGCTTTGCGCTTGGCTTCCTCCGCATCGGCCTCCGCTTGCTTGCGTGCTTCTTCGGCGTCCGCTTCCGCTTTACGCTTAGCTTCCTCCGCTTCGGCAGCCATAGCCTCCTCCGCTTCTCTGCGCGCCTGCTCGGCGGCTTCTACGTCGGCCTTAGCCTTTTCCTCTGCTTCGAGTCGCGCCTTCTCCGCACGCTCAACAGCCTCTTGCGCTTCAGCTTCGGCCTGACGCTTGGCTTCCTCAGCCTCTTCCTGCGCCTTGCGACGAGCTTCCTCGGCTTGCTCTTGCGCCTGCTGTGCTGCCAAACGAGCCTGCTCCGCTTCCAGCTTAGAACGTTCAAGCTGCTTTTTGAGGTTCTCAGCCTCAATCTTAGCTTGATCCTTACTGATTATACCGCTACCGGAAGTGATGAGGTCGAGCGGATTGGTGTTGTTGATAAAGTCGTCAAACGACTTGCACGATTGTTCGAAGTCCTCGTTGGCCCTGTCGAGATCGGTGCGAGCATGTTCAAGATGCTCGTCGTATTCGGCTTGAGCTTCCATCTTGCGCTTAGTGCCGTCGATATTGGTTTGTTCGAGCTTTGCTTTGAGTTCTTCCAGCTTGTCGGAAGTGTCGCCCTGCGAAACCATAAGTTCAAGCTTTTCATCCTCACCCGCAGCTTCCATTTGAGCGTTGATATCGTCGAGCGCAGTTTGCGTTTGAGCGATTTCTTCTTCCAGCTCGGAAACAGCCGACGCGACTTCCATAGCGATCATAGTAACGTCGTTGGCCGAAGCGGACAGGTCGTCGTACACTGCCTGAGCGTTGGCAACAGCCTTCTCCGCCTCTTCCTTTTCGTTTTCCTTGCGCGCCTTGACAATCTCGAATTCGATTGCGCCCAAAACCTTGTCGTCCGCTTTGATAACCTCTTCCAGCGGGATTTCGTTTTTGGTGATAAAGTCGTTTGCCTTGCGGCGTTGCGCGTTAAACTCGATATTGAGGTCGGACTTTTGCTTGGTCGTTTTGGTAATTTCGCGTTCAAGCTCGGAAAGCCTGGCGTTGGCGTCGGATATTCGAGCGTTAAGGTCTGCAATAATACCGAAGTCGGTAGCGCCCAAAATTTGCGATTTGGCCTGAGCGACCTCAGATTTGAGCGACTCGCGTTCCTTGGCTTGCGTTTCTTCCAACGCGTCGATGCGCTTAAGCTCGTAATCGGTTTTGTTGACAGCTTCGAGCAAAGGCTCCAAGGTGACGACCTTGGCTTCCAGCTCTTGACGCTTGCGCAAGAGCTCCATGCGCTCGACGTAAGCGTCGTATTCCTTTTTGGCTTTTTCGAGGTCGGTTACGGCACGCTCCAAATCGGCATTCTTTTGCTGCTGCAAATCGTTGAGCTTCGAATAAATACCGTTAATGCGGTCACCGCCGGCCAAAAGCGTTTCAAGCTCTTGACGCAGCCGTTCAAGCTCTTCGCTGTTGCGCTTTTTCTTTTCCTCTTTGATGCCGATATCACGCGTAATGATAGGCTTATCTTTATTCTTAGCCGAAGCAAGCTTAAATTCAAGCTCCTCGATATCTTTGGCATACTGAGCGTCGTCGTTTTCGGCCTTGGCGATTTTTTCGCGCAATTCCTCTTCCATTGTCTTGGCGCGGTCGACCTCGGTTTGCACCTTGTCCAAACGCGCTTTAAGCTCGGCAAGCTCTTTGTTGAGGATATCGTTTTGACGTTCGATATTGCGCAGTCTGCTCTCCTCCGGCGAGGTGTCGATATCAATCTTTTCCTCAACAAACTCGTCGGCACTCTTTTCCTCCTCGACGTACAACGGCGCATCGGGGTCGAAGTCGAGCGCAAACAGTTCCACGGTTTCGGGTTCTGTAGCCGCAGGCTCGGAAGTCGCGGCGGGCGTAGAAGTCGCGCCGGAATTCTTGATTTCCGTTTCGCTCATTATCGCCTCGTCCATAGGCATGGGCGATTTGTAACGTTCGATAATGCGCTTCTTTTCCTTATCCAACTCACGTGCTTGCAAATCCTTGGACTTGAAGAACGTACGACGAACCATACCCTTCGGCTCGTACTTTTCGGTAAATATGCGCTCCAACAGCTCGTCGTCGGAAATGTACTTGGCGATAAGCTCGTACAAGTTTTCATCACTGTCGGTGGGCGGAACGGTTGCTTGCGGCTCGCTCATAAGCGGCGAAGACGGCGAAGACGTTGCCGGCGAAGACGGTTGACCGGTAGCAAGCTGCAACGTATCGGGCAGCGGCGCCGCGCCTGTTGCGGGACCGGCACCCAAAAGCATTTGCGTGCTCGCCTGCGACAACGCTTGGTTTTGCGCCGCGCGCTGTTGCGCCTGGTTGGCTGCTATCGTGGAGTTGAGCTTGACAATGTACGACGACACAGGCGCCTGCATAGCCAGCTCGTCCTGCTTGCGCTTGGACAGTGCATGTATGAACACCCATACGATAAACAGTATGATTATTATTCCGCCGAGGCAGGCAGCCGCAATAATAAGTGCGGCTTCCCACGTTTCGAAACGCCTGAACAAATCGCCCGCATTGACGTCGATAGTGAACGGATCGGAATCAAACGTAATAGTTTGACGGCTCTGATTGGTAAACGTAAGCCTAACCGTAGCTTTTTCCTGACCCTTGATGTTATCTACGTTGGGATCGAGCTTTAACACGTTGTCGTCAAACGTAACAGTAAGGAATCTTTCGTCATTCGACGTAGCGTCGGTAAGCAAATAACCGAGCTCGCGCATTTTTGCAAACTTGCTTGAATTAAGTGCATTGTACGATACGGGAGCTTTACCCTTGATTGTATCGAACGTAACCTGATATCCGCCGTAAGTGCTGACAATAATGGTTGCGGGATAAGTCTTAGGGGTAGAGTCTTCGCTTTCGTAATAGTAAATATTGAACGTGATGGTATATGTACCGTCGGTAGAGTTCTTGTCCAGCTTTTTGCCGGTAATGCGGTACATATCGACAATTACCTTTTGCTCACCGTCCTCGGTAGTTTCGTCAAGTACGTAGCTATCGCCGTCTTTTCTGACGCGCTCGATAGTAAGTCCGTCTACTTTAAGCTCGTCGGTGCCGTCAAGCTTTGTTCCGCTGTGGGAGAACTTGGGCGCCTTGGGGCTGTCCGAAGGAATAGCGGAGCTATACTCTATAAGGTCGGTAGGACGGACAATTATAGAGCAATGGTCGAATGACGTGTCGTTTTGCGACAAATCGCAAACTGCCTCGGACGTAACGTTAAGGCGCAATGCCTTGGAGTTAACATCTTTCTTTTGCGGGTTGGCAGCCGCGAACTTAAAGGGAATGAGTATATAATCCCTTTGATCGGAAGAGGATGCGCCTACCCTGCAAATTTTCACCTCCATGATGTGCGTTTCATTCCAAAATGATTTGCCGATATTTACCTGATTGTACTCGCTGATTGTGGAAGAATAAACCTCAACATCACCGGTAATGCGCGGCGCAACACGAACGAAATCACTTGTCGTGGAGCTGGATATTTGATTTTGAAGCTTTAACGTGGGAAGGCTACGGAACGATATGTCTTCGATAACAAAGTTTGTGACCGACTTAACAGTCCACTTTTTATCGGTACCGTCCATAAGCGCGGTATCCGTACCACCCGTTTCGGTGTTTTCGGCATAAAGTGCACGACCCAACAAATGGGTGCTTAGGTCAACGGTTAACGAAGAGAAGTTATTCACAGTCATTATAGACTGATGCTCTTTTTTGGCCGCGTCGTAAGACTCGGGAGTTTCCACACCGCTGGCGTTGACTACATTGCCGACAATCAAAGACTTATGATTGTCGCCGCTACCGCTCTGAACCAACGTGTCGTTGATTGTTACGTTAAAGTAAGCCGTGCGTGTATACGTAGTGCCGTTGTCAATCATCTGAACGTCAATGGAGAAGTTACCCGTAACGTCCTTGGCAATAAACGAAGTAGCCTCTACTACTAATACGCCATATGTTCCATCCGTTTCCGAAATATTGTTGCTAAACGTAACCGAATACTGCGTATTACTGTTTATAAGAGAGGCGCTTACATATGCGCATTCGTCTCCTGCCGTATAGTTAGTGAATATTCTCTGTGCTATTGCGTTAGCGTTTATATAACGCTTTCTGAACTGCTTACTGTTGTTTTCTACAATCGGGTTTTTGCTGCTTGAAGCTACAGTATCGCGTTCATCCGATTCTTGCTCTCTACCGTTTACGTCGAAAGTTAAATCGATAAAACCGTTACCCTTGTTGCTGTCGCTACCGGAATTGTTGCCGACGCTGTCCAAAGTGTACGCCGAAGCGGTGCCGCGCGGCAAAAGAACTGCCGCAAACAGCATTATAATCGCTACGATAAGGATAGAAAACAGTAATATGTTGCGTTTTAATGATGTTCTTTGCATGATTACTCTATCCTCCCCTTACATATTTCCGTCGCCCATATCGGACGCGTCGAATATTATTTCGCTTCCGTCTATGCTTTGGGCACCGCCAAAGTCGCCGCCGTCACCGAAGCCACCGCCTCCGCCGGCAAATCCGCCGTCGGCAGCATATCCGCCGTCACCGGCATATCCACCGTCGCCGGCAAACCCGCCATCAGGCGCAAAACCGCCGTCACCGCCAAAGCCTGCGTCGGGCGCTACAAAGCCACCGTCAATAGGGACATCGGCAGTAAACGGATTAACAGGCTGCGCATTGCCGGCCTGCGCGGCGGCGAACGCCGCCTTCTTTGCGGCCAGCTCGGCCTTCAACTCCGCAACGGATTTTTTTCCACCCTTTTTCTTTTTCTTTTTGCTCTTTTTGTCCGCGGTAGCGGCAAGATCGGAATTGACCAGCGCTACGCCGCTTTCTTCTTCCTTATCCCTGCGCATATCGTTGAACATTTTTGCGTACTTGGGATCTTCCATTTTCAGCTTGGACTTAACAAGCTGCTCGCGCGAAGCGGCATTGGCCTTGCCGTGCATACGGTCGCGCAAACGGATAAGCTCTTGGTTGCGCTTGATGATAGCGCGCTGCTTGGCCCTGCGGCGCATATACACGATAAAGCGTATCATAAAGATTATGAACAGTACGCCGAACACGATAGCCGCCGAGTACAACCAAATATTGCCGTAGCCTATAATGCCGTCGTCGTTGGTCATAACGGGTAACACGGTAAGAATGCCCTTGATAGCTATTTCAAAGGTAAGCACTTTAGTTGTTTTGTCGCTGTCGTTGTACACCGACACGCTAAGCTCATAGTTCTTGTCCGTATTAAGCTTAGGCGTTATTTCTATCGCTCTTTCGTCGCCGCTCTTATCATACTGGAAGTACTTTGTAGCGTCGCTGTCGGCCGACAAAAGGAATATGGTGCATTTATCGGCGCCGACCGTCTTATCACGGTCAAGCAAATACGACAAGTCGATAGTAACTTTTGTATCCAAACGCGAGCCTTCCGTGCTCAACCACTCGGAAGAGCCTTGCTGAGGATCATGGCAGTCTATGGTGGCAACCAAATCGCCGCCCTCGGCCGATTGAAGCTTGACCTTACCCGACGAGATGGGAATTACGACATAAATAGACGATTTATCCGCGGGAATGTCCTCGTATCTTTCTACGCTCTCGGGCGCATTGGTATAACGGACATACATTTTGTACGTCTTGCTTTGCGAAGTGGAGCTGTTGTTAGCCTTGATACGTATAGTAGCATTGCTGGTGCCGCCGCGCTCGAATATTACGCTATCGACAAACGGCGGGTTACCCGTATTGCCGTCCTCATCCTCGAAGTATACTGCGCCTGCGGGATCTTTCCACAAAATCCTGTACACACCGCTCGTTACCTCTGAGTTAAAGCTGTTGGCGCTGCGAAGCACCTCGTCCAGCTCGGACACGGGAATATACTCGGAGTCTATTAAGGAAATCTTTTTGCTGTCGTCCAGCTCGGTAATCGCAGAAACGTTTATCGTAAGCTTAAACGTCAAGCTCTTGTCGTAAACGTTTGCCGAAAATACTATGGTGCCGGTACCCGAACGTTTGGGTGATATTATGAATTTTGTTTTTTCCGTACCGCTTTGAGGATCGGATACGTTGAATAACCTTTCATTATCGGGCTTGCCTTTTTCCGAGCTTTCCAAACCGTATATTTGAACATTGGATTTGAGTGCGGCGTATGCACGGGCAGCCGATTCATTAGAGTTGGTGGCCAACGATCCGCCGAGCGCACCGACCAAATCTATATACGAGACACCGGCATTTTCTACGCCGCTGCCCTCTCCAAACAAATCTATGGTGGTAGATTGGGTTATTGTGTACTCGGTCGGAGCTTGCGTACGCGCAGTCATATTGAATCCGACAATGTTATTGAAGTTGAACGTAAGGTAAATCTTTTCGTCAACGTCATTGCCGTTTTTGAAAATTCTGGATTTTTCGGTATCGGCAAAGCGCTGAACCTCTACCGTAAAGTTGATGGGCGCAGCCGTTGTGGGATGAACCGAAATGTTGTTGCCGCTTAAAGTAACGACACGCATATTGTGACCGGTAAAATCCTTGAACTGATTGGAAAATCCGGACAAGCTGGTAGAATCGGTTTTATCGTTGTACGAAAAGCTGATAATGTCACCGATATTATTAACGTAGTCGGACAACCTTATCGTTTTGGTATCGCCTACGTAGAAGGGATCGGTTTGCGTATTGCTGTGAGTTTCGGTATACGTATTTTTGGTTCCGCTTGCCTGACCGTTTTTGTCGGTAACGGTGCCGGACACCAAATCGCTTTTAATTCGAAGCGAAGGCTGCGAAAATACATGTATTAAGTTGGAATTATTTTTATACGGAGTATTTCTGTCCTGCTCGCTCTCCACGTAACCGTTGGCGTCGGTATACGTATATTTATTGAGCGTGTACGCCATAAAGCTGGCAGTAGCATGCGGCTGATTTTGTACCGTATTGTAATTGGTAACGCTTGCAGGATCTGTTGCGTTGCCGGTATAGCCTATTACGCCCGTTGCCTTTTCGGCAGTAAACGTTACTACGTCATACTGGAAGGACAAATAATTTTTGCCTTCCACTGTGGTGTACTGGAAGTGGTGCAAGCCGTATCTGTTGTCGAACTCGGATGCAATGAGCTTGAGTAGCTGCGGGCCTGTCAAAGTAGCGGTTGTGCCCGTAATTCCGTAATTGCTCGGCACATATTCGATTCGTACTGTTATAGTTTTGAGGTCGCCTATTACTGCTCCTGCGATATCGGAAGATATAATTGTTGTTTCGCCTTCGCGAAGTGTAAGACGAATCCTTTCGTTGTCGCGGTCTTCAAACAAATGCTGATAAATGCCGTCGTTCGCGCCTATCGTATTTTCGCCGTTTTCGCCTCTGACGTAATTATACTTTTTCAAGTCCTCATTATTCAAATAATAGGTAAGGTCGCCCTTTGCTACGTTTTCGCTATTGGGGAAGCCTATATCCTTTTTCATTTCGGTCATTATTGCCGCTTTGAAATTGGTATTGACGGCATCATTATCGCCCGTAAGGAATTTGATAAGCTCGTCAACACCTGTGGAAACGTCCTGCACGGCTACCGAATAAATGCTGTTGTACGGATTGTTGGGATCCAAAAGCGGAATATTGCTCTTGTTGCTGTTATCGCTGTTGTAAGGGGTATACGTCACAACCGTAGGAGTATCGTTAATGGAGAACGTAATGCTGCACAGCTGGTAGTCATAGTAAATTGCTGAGTCGTTAACAGTGTATTGCTGAGTCGTTTGATTGTAAGACGTATTGAACTTGGCGTAGTTGTTGTAACGTGCAATGTAAAAATCTACCCTTATGTTCTTGCCTCTGGAAGACTGCCTGGGCTCGATATAAATACCTACGCCGTTTGCGTCGCTTACCTCGCGGAAGGTAAACATATTTTGCTGCTGCGTAGCGCTCATAAGATCGCCGCCGTTGGCTTTGTCGCAGTCAAAGTAGAACTTGGGCGCGTAATTGTTGGCGTCGAGGTTGACGATATCGCTTTGATACTTCTCTGCCGCTTTAAGATATTGGATGTTTGCGTCCGCAGACGTGAGACCGATAATTCTATAAGCGTCGCCTATTTTGTTGTCCGAGACAAGAGGCTTGTACGCCGCTTGCGTGCCGCCGTTGACGAGAACGGTGGACGGAAGCGGATCCTCCCCTTCGGCAACCGCGGGAACGGAAGTAGCAGCCGACCAAACGTAGAAGGTGGCATGTCCCAAATCGGGAGCCACTTGTGTAGACGTGGGCACGGTAAACACAACCTTATTGGTTTTGTCGACCGTCCATTTTTCTACTTTTTGGAGTGCGTTTTGGCTGTTACGCGAGTAAAACTCGTCGTATACGTATTGCTCGAAGTCGGTGCCCGCAGCATTCTTTGTAATACGGACAAGCTTGCCGCTCGCGGTTACGGCATACAATATTTCGCCGTAGCCCGAATACACGGCGGTGAAATTTTCCTTTTTGGCGGCAGGGTTGTCGGGGTCGCCAACGTACGTCAGCTCTTTTGCGGCTATGCCCTTGCTCCAAGCGTAAATGGTACCGGTCGTAGTAAGCGCGCCGGTTATATATTTATCTTCATTTTGTACATCTTCTACGAATGAAGTGCCGCTCAACGTAGGAGTATTTGCAAAAAACGCTCTTACATTTCCGCTTTCGGTCGAAGCCGACTTTTGCTTGCCTGCGGCAATCGACATAAAGTTTTTGTCTGCGAGTATGGCGGTAGGATCTCCCATATTCGTGCCGTTGGTTCCCGGCGTAATTTGACCGTAAGCGTTGTCACCCCACCCGTACAGCTTGCCGGCTGCCGTTATACCGTAGCCGATGTCGTTACCGAGCGCAACGGCGTAACGCGTCGGTTTAAGGGCGTCTTGGTCATCGCCGTATTTGCTGATTAAATTATTCGAAGCCTGGGAGTTGATAAGGAAGCCCGCTTCATTGCTGGATGATATGCTATACGTAAGGCTACCCGCTTGGCGAGCATAGTACCGTTCGGTATTGCGCCCGACAAGGCTTCCGTCCATATCGCCTTGTCCATTACCGCCGGCTAAGGCGTTTTTATACTTTACGTTATTATAAAGTATATCTGCGGTTGCACTGCCGGGAGTTGAACCGGCAGCAGAGTTGAAAGTCGTATTGCCTTCGGTAGTCGGCGAAATCAAATTGGCGGTATTGACAACGTTATAATCGTCGCCGCTTGCCGTTACCGATTGCGTCGTAATAAAGTTTTTACCGTGCAGTTGAAGAGTCGTACCCGAAGTAATATTCGTGCTGCTGTTGATTACACGCGAAGCATTGTTTATACCTACCGTGTAACCGCCGGCTACAACGGACATTGTTTTATTAGAATTGCTGACAAACGTATTGAAAACCTTACGCGAATTAACGCCGGCTCCGAGGTCTATCGGACTTGTGTACGTTAATTGCGAACTCTCACCCGTATTCGCGGCATTATACAGCAACGAGCCCCAAACATAAGTGTGATAATAATTGCCGGAGCTACCCCATCCGCTTGTGCCGGTAGCAGGATAGTTCCTCTCAAACATGAATATATAGTTATATTCGCCTGCAGCCAACGACGTTAAGCCGCCGTCTATGCTGGGGATTAATTGTTCAAGCGGTAACTTATTGACACCGGTAACAGATGAAGACGATGCTTCATAATAATGGTAGTTGATAATATAAGGGGTATTCCAGGGATAACTTTCGCCGACTTGACGCAGTAACAAGTGGTTTGAATTAGAGCCCTCGTTATGAGGTACGTCGAACGTATCCGCACCCCAAGTATATAAATAACCTTTTTCGGTTACAAACGCCGCGGTAGTACCGGTAGCTGCAATGCTCTTGATTTGGTCGTCAGTGCGCGGTGAATGATAGTTGGGTGTAGTACCGGTATTGCTCCATGTGAATGAGTTTTGAGAACCGGGACCCTGGCGGAAGGTTACGTTTATTTCCTCCGGGTCGTATCCGTAGTAATCGCCCAGCGTTTGCGGAGTGCTGTTGCGCTCGGCTTTTGTACTCCAACCGTAAAGCTTACGGTCATATGTAAGACCGATAGCAAAGTCATAGCCTGCTGCGACCTGCACAAACCTAATACCGTCCGTAACCTTTGCTGCGGGCTCCGACGGATTATCCTCGGCGCGTACTATGCGGTCGGGCAAGATATATCCCAACGACAGTACCGCACAAAGAATAAGCGCTATCGCAATAGTAAACGATACTATACGTGATTTGATTTTATTAGATTGTTTTGTCAATTTCATAAGACCCTACTTATGACCGTATTGCCCCGAAAACGCGGCTATAACGCCGAATATGTATACTATTCGACATTATTCATTTATTAAGTATAGTACATTTCGGTGGTAATGTCAATATAAACAACTCAAAAAATATGCAAATTTTTGAGCTATATTCATAGTTTATTCATATTGAACAACATTTATAAAGGCAAAAAACGGCAATTTTTTCGATTTTTCCTGTTTTTCAATGCAATTTTACAATATCACGATAAATATTTGATTTATATATGTAAGTATGCTACAATTTACACATACGCTATTCGGAGGTGTATTATGAGAGTATATAACTTTTCCGCGGGGCCGGGCATGCTGCCCATCGAAGTGTTGAAGCGCGTGCAAAGCGGGCTTACCGACTATAACGGCACAGGTATGTCCGTAATGGAAATGAGCCACCGCTCCAAACCGTACGACAAGATAAATAACGACGTCGAGGCATTACTTAGGGAACTGATGAACATTCCCGCCGACTACGATATTCTATTTGTTCAAGGCGGCGCGACAAACCAGTTTTCGGCAGTGCCCCTCAACATAGGCACGGTAAACCGTAAAGCCGATTACGTGCTGACGGGCAACTTTGCCAAAAACGCATACAAGGAAGGTTGCGTGCACTTGGACGCGCATGTCGCGGCAAGCTCGGAGGACAAAAACTATACCTATATCCCCCGTCTCGTGCCCGATATGTTCCGCAAGGACGCCGACTACGTGCATATTTGCTATAACAACACAATATTCGGCACCTGTTACGACGGCACGCCCGACGTCGGCTCCATTCCGCTGGTTGCCGATATGTCGTCTGTTATTCTCGGTCGGCAAATAAACGTGTCCGACTTTGCGCTCATCTACGCGGGCGCACAAAAGAACATGGGACCCGCCGGCGTTACCGTCGTCATAGTCAAGCACGAGCTGACCGAACGCGCCGCGCCCACCTGCCCCGTCATGCTGCGCTACGACAATCAGGTAAAAAGCAAAAGCCTGTACAACACTCCGCCCTGCTTTTCCACATACGTCATTTACGAGGTGCTTAAATACCTGAAAGAGCTGGGCGGCATCCCCGCAATCCAAAAAGTAAACGAGCGCAAAGCCGCTAAGCTGTACGATTATATAGACAATTCAGGCTTTTACTCCAATCCAGTGCAAAAACAGTACCGTTCTATTATGAACGTGCCGTTTGTATCGCCGTCCAAGGAGCTGGACGACAAGTTTGTCGCCGAAGCTTCGGCGGCAGGACTGGTTTCGCTTAAAGGCCACCGACTTGTCGGCGGCATGCGCGCGTCCATTTACAATGCAATGCCCGAAGAAGGTGTGGACGCGCTTATAGAATTTATGGATAAATTCAAAAAAGCCAACGCTTAATATTCGCTTAATTTGCTTAACCTTATTATATAGGAGAAATTATGAAAGATATTTTATTGCTTAACGCCGTATCGCCGCTTGCCGCAGAGGTTATGGGTAGCGGCTACACGCTATCCGCCGACGCGAAAAACCCTGTCGGAGTCATGCTGCGGTCGTTTTCCATGCACGACTACGCCCTGCCGCAATCGGTGCTCGCCGTTGCACGCGCGGGCGCAGGCACAAACAATATTCCCACCGCCGACTACGCCGAACGCGGCGTTGTTGTGCTAAACACACCCGGCGCCAACGCCAACGCCGTTAAGGAGCTTTGCCTTGCCGCGCTGCTTCTGTCCTCGCGCGGCATAGTGGACGGCATTGCTTGGACCAATTCGCTTGTCGGCGACGACGTTTCAAAGCAGGTGGAAAAGGGCAAAAAGCAGTTTGCGGGACGCGAAATAATGGGCAAAACGCTCGGCGTAATCGGTCTGGGCGCAATCGGCGTGCAAATAGGCAACAATGCCGTAAAGCTCGGCATGAACGTGCTCGGCTACGACCCGTACATTACTATCGATTCGGCGTGGAAGCTTAATCACAACATAACGAAAATCGAAGGGCTTGACGAGCTGTTTGCTTCGTCCGATTATATAACGCTACACGTGCCGCTAACCGACGGTACGCGCGGAATGATAAATGCCTCGGCCATAGCCAAAATGAAAGACGGCGTAAACATAATAAATCTTTCGCGCGGCGAGCTTTGCGTAAACGCCGATATACTCGCCGCAGTCAAGTCGGGCAAAATTCATACCTACGTGACCGACTTTGCTTCGCCCGAGCTGCTTAACGTGCCCAACGTTATAGTTATGCCCCACCTCGGCGCTTCCACCGAGGAAGCCGAGGACAACTGCGCTGTAATGGCGGCGCAAAACCTTAAAGACTTTATAGAAAACGGAAATATTAAAAACTCGGTCAACTTTCCGACCTGCACCGCGCCGCGAGCTGGCGTTTGCCGCGTTACCGTCATCCAACGCAACGTCAAAAACGTGCTTAAAAGTATAACCGACGTTGTGTCTGGCGCCGCCATAAACATAGAAAATTTGGTGTCTTGCGCACGCGGAGACTACGCTTACACCATTATCGACGCAGCAAGCGACGTGCCCCTTTCAGTTCTCGACAGTATTCGCGCGTGCGAAAACGTTATACGCGTCAGAAAAATCTAAGCTGTTTCTTTATCAATATAATATCGCATAAAAAATGCCGAGTTTTACGCTCGGCATTTTGTTTGTTATACATTATTACAAAACGTTTTCCATAGGCGGAGTGAACACCGTGCCGTCTATATAATACCGCTTGCCCGTTTTGTTGTAATACACGGTTATGCCTATATAGCCGAGTATGCACATGGCGAACGGGAAAGCGATGATAATGCCCACGCCGAGCGTGAATATGATTACGAACAGCCCGCATGCCACGACGAGCAACCACATTATTACATAGGTCGAGTATATCGAGCCGAAGCGCTTAAAGCAAATTTCGCACGAGCGGGCAAAGCCTTTAATCACGCCCATACCGCCGGCAACGCACGGCGCCCAACTGGAAGTGAGCGAGCTGCGGAATGCGCGCATGACTATTATTACCAGTATTATTACGAAAGGCAACGCCACGCTAAGCCCTATCAACGATGCAAAGCCGTAGATTATCGCAAAAGTTATTGCGTCTATCGCTATCATTATGGGCATCTTTGCCAGCGAGAACCGCACCGACACGCCCAGCGTGGATATGAATTTGCCTATAAAGCTGTAACCGGCGTTGCAAGACATACGCCCGTCCATAACGGTGGCGAGCGGTATCTCGTACAGTCCGAAAAAGAAACGGAATGCAAGCAGCAACACGAATATTACGAACATTCGCGCAAGCGACTCTACCCTGCCGTTGCTGTTGAACACGCCTATAATTTTGTTGTACACGTCGAACAAGCCATCCCAAAATCCGTTCCAGCCGCCGTCGCCCATAAGCACGGTAAACGCATTGCTTATTCCCTCGAACACACCCGCGTCTTTAAACGCGCGCGCTATCGGCAATATAAACGGCAAGCTCAATCCGACTATGATTGCAGAACAAACTATAAGATACAGTAGCACCGCCCACACTACGCCGAAGTGCGCTATTAAATTTTTGAACGCATTTTTAAAGGACATTGCCGTCCTCCTTTTCGGGCTTTTGCTGTGTTTTCGGTCCGCTCGTCTTTTTGGATTTTTGTACCGTTTGCGGTTTCACGCTCTGTTTTTTTGTCTTTTTTGCGTCCGGCGTAGCTTTTTCTTCGCCATTCTGTGCTTCTTCCGACGCGGGCTGCGCCGGTGCCATCTGCATGAGTGCGCGCTTATACGGTTCTATATCTCGCCTATCCAGTCCGCTTATGTCGTAGAACGATATCATTGTATACACCGTTGTGTAAACATTGGTAAACAGGAAAACAACAAAGTTGACGGCGTACGCTATCGCCGCGTGAACCTGCAAAAATCCTACAAGCAACTGTACGCCCGCGCAAACGAGCATTGGCAAAAACAAGCTCCAAAACAGCTTTTTGCGCGATATAAGCTTGAAGGACAGCGCCGCAGCGTCGCGGAATTTATATCCGTATATGAACATTATCGGCGCCCACATAAGCATCGGCAACAACAATAATCCGTGCAAAACGAACAAGCCCATTGCCGCCGCGGCAATTACCGCAAGCGCCGCCCCGGGCGCCGCCGACATTGCGCCGAGTATAACCTGTACAAGCGATACCAGCCCAAACAGCAAAAACCGCAGTATAATTGCGGTAACGCTCATCACTATCACTCCTATCGCTATCGGAAAAATCGAAATGTTAATAAGCCGCACGGGCGATTTCAGCGAAAGCATGCCCGTACGAAAATGCCTATCGAGCGATGACATTATTATCGCCGCGCCGAAAACCTGCAATACCGCAACCAGTATAACGGGCCAAGCGTACTGCCAAGAATCGCCGAACAAAATTGCCAGCGTTTGCCCTGCCGTTTTATACGGGGAGAAATCAAACCCCGCCACAAATGACACTTCCCAATAGGGCGTGTACAAAAAACATGCCACTATCGACGGAATAAGCATTGCCACCACGGGCAGCAAAAAATGCTTTTTCAGGTATGAGAATGTCAAACCGAAATATTTCACATAGTTATTATACCGCGTTGCTTACGAAAAGGCAAGCGCTTTTTGAATTTACCTTTTTCAAACATAAATTCACTGCTTTTATGGCTGCGGCGTTTAACGTTGTTGAGTACGCCTATGCCCGACATGAACACAATCAATCCCGAGCTACCGCTGCTTATAAAGGGAAGCGGCAACCCCGTAGGCGGAATACTGCCCGTCACAACAGCAATGTTTACCATTACCTGTATGGCGATTATTGCGGCTATGCCCGAAGCGAGCAGCGACCCGAATCTGTCCGACGCGCCCATAGATATTTTGAGCGCGCGCCTTATAAGGAACAAATAGCCGAGCATTACCAGCATGCACCCGAACAATCCGAACTCCTCACCTATCACGCTGAATATAAAGTCGCTTTCGGCAAACGGCAAAAACAAATACTTTTGTCGGGAATTGAACAGCCCAACGCCGAACAGTCCGCCAGCGCCCAAACCGTAGTACGATTGAATGAGCTGATACCCCTCCTCCAACGGACTTTCCCACGGATCCAAAAACGCCATAAGCCGCGCAAACCGATACGGCTCTATCAATATCAAAACCACAGCAAGCGCGATAAGCGGCACTATTATCATTAATAAATGTTTAATTCTCGCCCCGCCCAAAAACAGCATGACTATCATCAACAGTGCCATGCATATCGTAACCGACATATTGGGTTCCAAAATGATTAGCAAGCATATAACGCCGCCCACTGCGATAATCGGTAAAATGCCCTTAAATGTGGTTATTTTGGCTTCGTGCGAGCCTATGTACGCCGCCGCGAATACGATAAATCCGAATTTGGATATTTCGCTCGCCTGTATTGTGAAGAACGGCAGGTTTATCCACCGCCGCGCGCCGTAGTTGGTTATGCCGACGCCCGGGATAAACACTATCGCAAGCAGTATGACCGACACGGCAAGTATGACGTATCTGAGCTTATGTAGCACATGATAGTCTATGCGCGAAAACAAAAACATAGCCGCCGCGCCGAGCGCCGCGCCCATCAACTGCTTGTACACGTAGTAATACTTTGTGCCGTAAATGCGTTCGCCTGTGTATGAACCCGCCGAATACACCATAAGCACGCCGAACGCCACAAGCGTGAACGTGACTATAACCAGCCATATATCGGACTTGCCTACGGTTTTATCCGACAGCATTGTATTGTTGGAAATGCGTTTTTTCATTACTGCATACGCTTGGACAGAGCGCACACCTCCGCTTTAAAAAATTCGCCGCGGTGGGCGTACGACTTGAACTCGTCGAACGACGCACATGCGGGAGAAAGCAACACCGTCTCCGCGTCCGACTCCGCAGCCACCCGCACTGCGTCCGACAGGCAGTTTACTACCGTAACCTTTAAGTCCGGGCGAATTTTGCACGCGCTGTCACGCACTGCCTGCGCAGTCTCACCCATAGCCACAACAGAAGTCACGCGGCTGCCCAACACTGAAAAAAGCTCGTCAAAATCGGTGTCTTTGCCACGCCCGCCCAGTATCAGGCACACCGTCCCGACGGTAAGCTCGATTGCGGCAAGACATGCCGAAACGTTGGTACCCTTGCTGTCGTCTATCCACAGCTTACCGCACGCCCTGCCCGCTACCTCGTTTCGGTGCGGACTGTTTTTAGCGCCAGACAGCGCGCCGAGGATTGCGGAATTGTCCGCGCCCATACACATAGCCGCCGCTATTGCACACAACGCGTTTTTTACGTTATGCGCGCCCGACAGCCGCAAGTAATCGGTCGGACAAACGCGGTTGCCGTTAAACTGAAAATATCCGTCAAGCACATACGCTCCGTCAGTCAGTGCTGTGGACGAACACCACACTATTTGCGCATTGGTGTGCAATGTGTTAAGCGCGCGGACGGGAATATCCTCGCCCAGCACTAAGTACCCGTTACTATCCATATTAGCCGCGATATTGCACTTGGCGGCGTGGTAGTTTTCTATACCGCCGTGCCAGTCGGCGTGGTCGGATGCCATATTGGTAATTACTGCCACGTCGGGACTGATATTCGCATTAAACAGCTGAAAGCTGGACAGTTCACACACGATTGGCGCCGTCGATTTTTCACACGCCGCAGTCGACACCGGATAGCCGATGTTGCCGCACGCCACGCCAGCCAGCATGTCCGCTATAAGCTTTGTCGTGGTGGTCTTGCCGTTGGTGCCGGTAATGCCTACCGTTTTGCGGTTGTAGCTTTTTGCTATTGCAAAACCTATTTCCGCCTCGCCTACCGCCTTGATACCGCGTTCGGCGCAATAATCGTATACTGCATGCGTAGGTCGCACCCCCGGGCTTATCACCGCACAGTCATAGTCCTTGTCGGGCGGCGCGACAAACCGTCCGCCGTCGTCGGCGTATATCTTGGCTTTGCCGCCAAGCTTTTTTATGGCGCACGCCGCCGCCTTGCCCGACCCGCCGTTGCCGTAAACAAAAAACCGCTTTCCGTCGAAAATACCCATACACGGTATTATATGACGAAAAGCGGCCCAATAGAATTTTACACAACTATTTAATAAAGTACAAGCATTAGCGCGACGGTGATTATTCCGCATACCAAGGTCACCAGCGTGTACACCGTTGCTATCTTGCCCTCGAACACTCCCTTGCGCTCGAAGTGGTGGTGGAGCGGCGCCATTAGGAACACGCGCTTGCCGCCTGTCACCTTGAAAACCGCAACTTGAATTATCACCGACAAACTTGTAGCGATATACATTATACCGACAAGCAGCATGCTTAGCGACATACGGCTTAGCACAGCAACGCACGCCAAAAATCCGCCGAGCGCGAGCGAGCCGGTATCCCCCATAAATATCTTGGCGGGATGTGTGTTGAAGCACAAAAACGCGCAAAGACTGCCGCCGAGCGCCGCACACAGTATTATCATATTGAGGGACGAAACGCCCACAAGCTCGCCCGCAAAAAACGCTATGCCGAGCATTACGCAACACACAAGCGAGTTAGTCGCCGTGACCGAAGCCGCCAGTCCGTCCAATCCGTCGGTAAGGTTAACCGAGTTGGTAAACGCCAAGAATATAAGTATATAGTATATAGGTGCGAAAACGCCCAGTTCTAACTTTTTGGGCGCAAACGGTGCAAACACCGCCGATCCCACGTTGTCGTTGTAGTACGCGTACAGCGATATAACGACGGCAAGCAACAGCTGAAAAACTATTTTCTGTATGGGCGAAAGACCCTTGTTGTTGTGGTACCGTACCTTGATAAAATCGTCAATAAACCCGATAAGCGCGTACCCCACGGTTATAACAATAATAATGTACGTGGTGTTGTCGCCGTGCGTTGTAAAGAACAGCGCCGGCAGCAACGCAAGCACGATAGAGGCGCCGCCCATTGTGGGCGTGCCCTGCTTTTTTTTGTGGTTGTCCACGTACGACAGTATGGGTTGTCCGCCTTTGAGCTTTCTCACCAGCTTTATATTCAACGGCAAGAGCAGCATGCCAACGGCGAACGCGCTTAAAAATCCGCAAAGAACGCTTATCAAAATCCGAACTCTCCCGCCAATTCCATAACGTACTGCTCGTCGTTGTACGGCGTGCGGTTGCCCATAACGTCGTTGTAACGCTCGGCACCCTTGCCCGCTATAAGCACTATATCCTGCTTATCCGCCATTGATATAGCTTCTTTTATCGCCTGCTTGCGGTCGACTATTTTGGTGTAGTTTGTTCCGCCTATCTCGTCGATACCGCTCGCTATCTCGTTTATTATGTCGAGCGGCGGCTCGAAGCGCGGATTGTCGCTTGTGACAAAGCAATAATCGCTCATTTGCGAAACTATTTTGCCCATTACCGCGCGCTTGGTTTTGTCGCGGTTGCCGCCGCAACCGAATACCGTTATAATTCTGTTCGGTGCAAACTCGCGTATGGCACGCAGGATATTTGCGATGCCGTCGTCGGTGTGCGCAAAGTCTATTATAACGTTGCACTTGGACATATTGATAATGTTAAACCTGCCGTCAATCTTTTTTACGTTGCGTATGCCCGCAATTACCGACTGCAAGCCAAAGCCGAGCGACGCCGCGATAGCCGCCGCGCACAGCGTGTTGTACATATTGAACCTGCCCGTAAGGCTGAACTTGACGTGCCCCACGCTGTCCGCCATATTTATCACGTACGACAAGCCGTATGCGCTCATTTCCAAATCTATGCCGAAAACGTCGGACGGATTGTCCACGCCGTAAGTGACGGCGGGCAGCTTGCTTTCCTTCAATATCGCCTTGCCCAGCTCGTCGTCGACGTTTACCACCGCGCTACGGGCATGCTCGATAGAAAAGAAGCTTTTTTTAGTGGCGGCGTAATTATCCATACTGCCGAAAAAGTCCAAGTGGTCGCGCGAAAAATTGGTAAACGCCGCCACCTCGTACACGATGCCGTCCGTCTTGCTTAGCTTTAACGCGTGCGCCGAAACTTCCATTACAACATATTCCACGCCCGCGTCCGACATTTCTTTGAGTATGGCGTGAAGCTCTATCGGGTCGGGCGTTGTCAGCCGCGCGTCCGCCTTGTTGCCCAAGTATTCCACAGCGTTGGTGCCTATCAGTCCGCAGCTGTGTCCCGCCGCCTCGATTATGCTCTTAACAATATACGTCGTGGTGGTTTTGCCGTTGGTACCCGTTATGCCTATCATTTTGAGCCGCTTGGACGGATTGCCGTAAAACTCCGACGCCGCATGCGCCAACGCCTTGCGCGTATCGCTCACCTCTATTTGCGGCACGTCCAGCGCGAGCTTGCGCTCCACCACCAAAGCAACCGCGCCGCGCGACACCGCGTCCGCCGCAAAAGTGTGTCCGTCGTTTTCCGTGCCGACAAGACAAAAAAACAAATCGCCTTGCTTCACCCTCGAACTGTCAAAGGCAAGCCCCGTAACCTCTATATCGCTTTCGCATTGCAACAACTCGCTTAATAACATAACGATTCTCCTTTGCGCTATTAGTATATGTCTATTGTAGAGCTAAAAATAGTACGGAAACACACTTTTGCAAACAAAGGTATAATTCGACAATGCGCGGCTATTCGCAGCGTATAAGAACACTGTCGTTGGTGGCGACGCGTTCGCCCGGTATAGGAGTTTGGGATATTACGTTACCGCCCTCGCCTACTACTTCCACATGCAAGCCGATTTTTTCAAGCTCTGCCACCGCGCTTTCCGCGCTGTCGCCCACAACGTCGGGCATGACCGTATATTCGCGTTCGGGCAGCATCGTCGGCGGAAGATTTTTGTAATCGAATATCCTGCCGAACACGTTGCCCGCATACGGCGCGGCCACTAAGCTGCCGTAATATACGTAGCCCTGCGGCTCGTCTACTATCATCAGCACGGCGTACTTGGGGTTGTCGGCGGGCGCAAAGCCGATGAACGACGATATATACTTGCCCTGCGCTATCGCTCCGCCCGAATACTTTTGCGCTGTGCCCGTTTTGCCGCCTATCGCGTAGCCGACAACGCCAGCCTTGCTGCCGCCGCCGTTCGCCACCACGCCGACAAGATATTCGCGCATCTTTTGCGACGTCGCTTCGCTTACAGTGCGGCGCACGGCTATAGGTTCTCTCGTAGCAAGGTTTTTGCCGTCGCAGGAATCTACCGACGACACCAAGTACGGACGGTACAGCGTGCCGCCGTTTACCACCGAGCTCACGCCGGTTATCAGCTGCAACGGCGTTACCGCCACCGCTTGACCGAAGCCTATACGCGCAAGGTCTACCGTCTTGACGTTGCTTTCCTTCATAAGCATGCCGCTGCTCTCGCCCGAAAAGTCCACGCCCGTTTTTTGCCCAAGTCCGAATTTTTCCAGCGCGTCGTAAAACCTACTCGTACCCATGCGCAACGCCAAATCCATAAACACGCAGTTACACGAGTTTTTTACGCCGTCGGCAAGGTGCTGGCTGCCGTGACCGATAGATCGCCAACATCGTATACGCTGCCCGTCCACCGTGCGCGACCCGCCGCAAAAAAATGTATCGTTATCGGACACCACGCCCGCCTCTATCGCCGCGGCGGTGGTGAAAATCTTAAACGTAGACCCCGGCTCGTACATATCCACTATCATAGTGTTGCGCGACAGGCTATTGAGTAAGTCCATATCATTGCGCGGCGGCTCGTTAAGATCGAACGCAGGGCTCTTTGCCATTGCGACAATGCCGCCTGTGTTTACATCCATTACTATCATTTGCGCCGACTTGGCATTGAACTCTGTATACGCCGCAGCAACCGCGTCGTAAGCAAAGCTTTGTATATTGGCGTCAAGCGACAGCGTTATATTGCACCCGGGCACGCCCGGCAAATACTTTGTTACAGATCCGTCAACCTCGCGCCCGGCCATGTCGGTGGAGGTGTACGCAAAGCCGTCCACACCCGTCAAGTATTTGTCGTAATAGCTTTCCAGCCCCGACTGCCCCACGTTGTCTATATTGGTAAAGCCGAGGATTTGCGACATATTGCTCATGTACGGATAGTTACGCTCGGTGTCCAGCGTGTAGTACAATCCGCCTATGCTTTGCCGCCGCAGCTCCAGCGCGACGTCGGCGTCTATCTTGCGCTTGATCGTAACCTCGCCAACGGCGGTGTTCAGCTTTTCCAGCACGCTGTCGTAGCTTAACCCGAGCGCGGAAGAAATAGCCTGCGCCGCCGCGGGTTTGTCCTTAACCGCATTAGGACGAGCGTACAGCGTGAACACGTCCTTACTGTCCGCAAGCACGCTGCCGTTAGCGTCGAGTATCTTGCCGCGCGTAGCTTTTAGCGGCAGGTCGCGGTACCACTGCTCCGACGCCTTGGTGCGCAAAAATCCACCGTCAATAATTTGCAAGTATATCAATCTGCCGAACAGCGCTGTAAACACCACGGCAAGCGCGACAAACGCCGTAAGCAATCTTTTTCGCATAAGCGATGAACTCGCCTTCATATACCACCTCTCAACTTTATGTATATGAAAGCAATATAGAATAAATAAGAATGGATGAAAAAATTTTTATTTAACTAAATAAGGGCGGCGAAGCCGCAGTCCAACGTTATTCACTATTCACTCTTATCTATTCACTAATAAAAAAACCACCCGAGCGGAGGGAAAACGCATCGAGTGGTTAGATAAAAGCAATTTATTGTTTAGTTGAAGATTTTGGACATCATATCGAAAAATTCATCCCAGCCGTCCGTGCGGGGCGTCGCTTCGGGATAGCCCACCGTTTCGACGTTGCTAACCGTGTAAGCGGGGTCGCCTGCGGGAACCATACCGGCCTGCACTGCCTTGCCGCGAATGGCGTCGTCGTCGCGCAATGCGGCAAGCTCTTGCTCCTGTTGAAGCACTCTGGCTTGCTTTTGAGCAACCCTGCCGGCAGCGGCGTCGGCCTGCGCCGAAGCGTTGGATATGGATACGCCGGTAGCAATAACCGCTATCGCCAAAACGAGCGCTATCACTACATACACGCAAAGCAAAATTTTGCTCTTGGTGTCGAGCGAAGCGCGAGTGCGCTTGGCGGGCGATTTTTCATTTTGCGGCTCTATATCCTTAGTAGGTTTTTCGGAAGCATATGCTCTGGTCTTTACCGTGGGGAGCAAGTCTTCCTGGTCGCGCGGTTCGAGCTTTACCGGACGGTCCGCTTCCTTTTCGGGCGCGGACGTTTCGGTCTCCGCCAGCATTTCCGGCGTGGAATAAATAGGCTCTTGCACGTCGTCGGACACAAGCATGCTACTGCCCGCTCTTGCGGGTTCGATTACGGAATCGTTGGTAATACGCGCATAATCGGAAATATCGGGAATACCGCCTATTTCCGTATTGTAATAACCGCCGTAGCGGTCGCTGTCACGTCTGATTTGTCGTTTGGTATTAACCATAATTCACTTCCTTATAGTTTTTCCGTTACTCGTAGCGTAGCGCTTGTGCTACGCGGGTTTATTTGTTGTTCTTGCTCGGACGGCTTTTGCTTTAAAATCGTCTTACCTATCGCGCGGTGATTGCACACGCACACAGGCAAGCGTTTGGGGCAAATGCAGTCGGTCGCAAACTCGGTGAACGCCGCTTTAACAATGCGGTCTTCCAGCGAGTGAAAGCTGAGTATCGCCAGCCTTCCGCCCTTTTCTATCATTCCGAATATGCCGCAAATTGCGTCGTACAGACCTTTAAGCTCGCCGTTGACTTCTATGCGGATAGCCTGAAAAGTCTTTTTGGCGGGGTGCCCGTTTTTGCGATACGGCACCGAAGCTCGTATAAGCTCCGCCAGCTCGACAGTTCGCTCGATGGGTTTTACCTGCCTGCGCTTTACTATCGCGCCCGCGATGCGCCGCGCAAAGCTTTCCTCGCCGTAACGCCTGATTATGTCGGCAAGCTCCTGCTCGCCGTAACCGTTGACAACGTCGTACGCGCAAAAGTCCTGCGACTTGTCCATGCGCATATCGAGCGCTCCGTCGTGCATGTAGGAAAACCCGCGGCTAGCCTCGTCCAACTGGTGCGAGGAAACGCCGAGGTCTATGACCGCGCCGCTTATGCTCGTAATACCACGTTCGCCGAGCAGCTTTACAGCATTTTCGTATTGACCTTTAATGTACGTAATATCGCCCGAAACATGGGCTTTGCAGTATTCGATGGCGTCTATATCGCGGTCGATTGCGACCACCCTGCCGCCGGCGTTGAGTATAGCTTGGGAATGTCCGCCGCCGCCAAGCGTACCGTCCAAATACAGACCGTCGGGCTTGACTAGTAGCGACTCCACAATTTTTTGCGCTAAAATCGGTATATGATACATTATAATTTGTTGCGCGATCCGGTAAACTGTGATATAATACGTTTGAAGTCCGTCGAATTTTTGTGGTCGCGGTAAACTCCCTCATCCCAAATTTCCACATGGTCGTATGCGCCGATGGAAATTATATCTTTGGTGAGTCCGCAGTCTTCGATGAACGCCGAGTTGAGCGAAACCCTGCCCTGCTTGTCCTCGACAAGCTCTTGCGTGGACGAGAATATGGCGCGCTTAATGTCGTTCATATCCATATCCAGCATGTCGGCATCTTTGAACCGCTCTATTACCAGCTTATCAAAGTCGTCGCGCGGGTATATGCACAAGCATCCTTCGAAGCCGCAAAAGATCATAGGATTATCACCGAGTTGGCGACGGAAAACGGGCGGTATTCTCAACCTCCCCTTATCGTCTAATTGGTGATGATGTTGTCCAATGAACATATCCTTTGACCCTTTTTGATGATGTACGGATAGTGTATCATGACAACTTAACCCTTGTCAACCCTTTTCGACCACATTTGTTCATTTTTTTGCGGAAAACCGCCTATTTTTCGATGCGATTCGATAATTTTTGCTGTCGAATAAAAAATATCGGCGTCGAAGCCCATTAAATCATGGGGAAAGTATATCTATATTATCGTATTTTGACCACTAATCAAAAAAAGCTCCCTATTTGTCGGGAGCTTTTACTTTGGCTGTTATTTAGAATACTGTGACTGCGGTGTTGTTTATAAGGTCGCAGGACGTAAGCAAGTACTTTATTCCGTTTTTTACTAACGTCTTTTTTGCGTAGCAGTTTTTGCCGTGAATATGTCCGTACACAACGGCGTCTATGCCGTACTTTTCAAACAGTTCGGTGACGGGCGTACCGTCGAACTTTACCGTAAACGGCGGGTAGTGTATCATAAACACCATTCTATCCCCGTCCGCTTTTAGCTTTTGCATTGCTTGCAGCGACATTTCTATGCGCAGCAGCTCGCGGGCGTACAGGCGCTTGCCGTCCTCGCTTTTGTCGTCCGCACTCCAACCGCGACTGCCGCCCACAATCACGTCGCCTATTTTGACGCAGTCGTTTTGTATGGCGTACACGTTGTCGGGCAGCGCGCCGCGCACTGCCGATATGCTTTTCCACCAGTAATCGTGATTGCCGCGCGTAATGATTTTTTTGCCGTTCAGCTTGCCTATGTATTGAAGGTCGGGCACAGCCTGTTCAAGCGTCATTGCCCAGCTTAAATCACCCGCAAGCAAAACCAAATCGTCAGCCTGAACATCTGCCAGCGATTTTTCTATATCGTCCAAATAGTTATCCCACACCTCGCCGAAAATATCCATCGGCTTGGGATTGTTTATGGACAAATGCAAGTCGGAAATTGCGTAAACCTTCATACGCATATTCTATCATCATACTGTACAAAAGTCAATTAATTCTGCATTCTGCATTCTTAATTCTGCATTAACTAAGTTCCTCGTCGCCGAAGGTCGGGAAAATATTTTCCACTCCGGGGCATGCGCAGCCCGTGCAAGGCGGGTACTGGCAATAGCCGTACGTCGGCACAAGAATATCCACGGGCGCGGTGACCTTGATTATTTGTATGCGGCAACCCGAAATACTGACGGCGTTCATACCGATTATCGCGCCGCCCGCGATATTCATATTGGTTTGCACCTCGATAGAATACATAACCGCGGTATTGTTAAACGGCAACCGCAGAAGTACGTCCTTGTTCTCTCGGTACGTGGCTTGCACTGTGGTCAGTTGACCGTTTGCCGAATAGGTTACCGCAAAGGTGGTGACGATTTCGCCGACTACCCTACTGCAACCGTTGCCGCACGGCGTTACCGAGAAGCCTTCGAACTCGCTGCTTATAACACGCGCCGACACAAACTCCGCACCCTGCGGAATCGGCGCAACGGTAGTGAGCGTAAGCGTTATGTTGTCGTCGACAGTCGAACAACCGTCAAACACTCGCTTGACTTCTATTACCATACGGCAACGCAACCCGTCCGTAATGTTACCGCCGCACCCTGCCTTTATTGCCGCCATAAAAAATACCGCCCTCCACGCACAATTTTACTCACTTAATATATGCGTGATAAGGCGGTATAGTTACTTGTTGATTGATTATATTATAAATTGTTTACAGCTCTTCGCCCTTGTTGAGTTTAAGCATTTGCGGCACAAACGCGAACGTTGCAACGACCATCGCTACGAATATCATAAACAGGAACGTCAGCAAGAATATAAGCATCTTTATAAATGCAAACAGTATTTTTACGACGATAAGGAATATTATGCCGTCAAGATCAAGCGAGAATATAACGCCCGGCATGCCTACTATCTTGCCGCCGACCAACACAATATCAACGACTATGCCGTCCCAAAACAGCTGTGCGAAAAACGGATATCCGCACACCACGGTGAACGCCATTATAGCTAAATATATGCCCGTGTCCT
Organism: uncultured Clostridia bacterium; assembly: GCA_947178255.1. Classification (GTDB taxonomy): domain Bacteria; phylum Bacillota; class Clostridia; order Christensenellales; family Pumilibacteraceae; genus Anaerocaecibacter. Next base: position 33,552 of record CAMWXP010000011.1, read on the forward strand.
CGGTACTCCTAATCGCCAAGACGATAAACAGCACCAACAACGCTACCGTAATGATTGCCGATACTATAAGCCCCTTGTTGCGGCGGTGTTTACAGCGGTCGACTTCCGCTTGCTTTTTTGCCTTGACGGCGCGCTCGGCCTGCTGCTTTTGTAATTTCTGTTCGTTCTCTTGAACCTTTTTTATATTCTCTCTGCGTAGCGCGCACGACTTACAAATTACCATCGGCGTAGTGCAAGCCTCCTCGCCCTCGTGCACAAGCTTGCCGCAGTCCTTGCAAAAGCCTACTACCTTATTACCGACTTCTGCGTCGCCGACAGCTTCGGCCGTGGCGGTGGCGGCTGTTTCCGTCACGTTTTCGCCGCCCTCCTCGAAGTAGCTTATAGGCACGCCGAATATCTTTGCCATTTTGGACAGCGTTTCAAAGTCGGGATACGATTTGCCGCTTTCCCACTTAGATACGGCTTGAAAAGTTACGTTAAGTTTTGCTCCGAGTTCCGCTTGCGTCATATTATTGGATTTACGCAAAGCGGAAATTTTTTCGTTGATTTCCATTGTTCCACTCCTCTAATCTGTCACAATTATACCACGCCGACGGAAATATGTAAACATTTACGGCTAAACTATCGGTTGAATATGCTTTACTTTCAGTTGAATAACTGTTGATTAATTGTTTTTGCAATAAAAAATCCGTGAAAAAACATTATCTTTCACGGATTTTAATATAGCTCAACCGCAGGTTGATTCGAGGAGTAAATTTGCCCGCTTGCGGAAGCAAATTTGCGACGTAGACAATATGTATTATACACTGCTACTTGTAGCACAGCCGTGCGCAAAGCGCACGGGTATATGGCTTGCCATATTTGTATAATACATATTTATTAATCGGTTTCGGATACCGCCAAAATATCGTTAAGCCTGTTCAGCAGCGCGTCCCTGCCCGCTCCGCTTTGTCCGCTCGTTACTATAAGGTTGTCGCGGGCAAGTCCCAAGGCGGCGGCGATTTTTATAACCGCATTGCCTATTTGCGCGCGGCTAAGCTTGTCAGACTTGGTAAGCACTACGGTAAACGGCAGCTGTAAGTCGCGCAAATAGTTTATAAGCACTTTATCGAGGTCGGACGGGTCGCGCCGTATATCCATAAGGCACAGCACCTGCGCAATGCTCTTGCCGTCCTTAAAGTATTTGTCGGTGCGCACGTTCCACTCGTCCGATTCGGATCTGTGCGCCTTGCTGTACCCGTACCCCGGAAGGTCGACAAAGTAAAAGTCACGCTCGTCGGTAATAACCTTAAAAACATTTATGAGCCGAGTGCGCCCCGGTGTACTCGACGTTTTGCACAGCTTTGCACCCATAAGCGAATTGAGCAACGTGGACTTGCCGCAATTACTCCTGCCCGCAACGCAAACCTGCGGATAAAAGCCGTCGGACGCAGCTACGTCCGTACAGCTCTTAATAAACGTAGCGTTTTTTACTCGCATACAAGCACTTGCGAAAATACTTGATCGACAGTGTCCACAAGTATGATCTTTACCTTTTGTTTTACTTCGTCGGGAATATCGGTTAAATCCTTTTCGTTTTCGCGCGGAATGATAAGCCGCTTGCAGCCTGCGCGGAACGCGGCGAGCGATTTTTCTTTAAGTCCGCCGATTGCCAGCACCTTGCCGCGAAGGGTCACCTCGCCAGTCATTGCAACGTCGTGCGCCACCTTTCGCCCCGAAAAAGCCGACATCAACGCAGTAGCTATGGTTATGCCCGCGCTCGGTCCGTCCTTGGGCGTCGCGCCCTCGGGAAAGTGCAGGTGCACGTCGTTTTCGGTAAACTTGTGCTCGGGCACGTTGTATTCGGCGGCACGTGACCGTACAAGCGACAACGCCGCCAAGCACGATTCCTTCATAACGTCGCCGAGGCTGCCCGTCAGTTTGAGCTCGCCCTTGCCGCCCGAAATGATTGCGGCTTCTATGGTGAGCGTAACGCCGCCCACGCTCGTCCAAGCAAGTCCTGTGGCAACGCCCACCTCGTCGGACTCGTTGGCCGAGTCGTCCTTGTACTTGGGCGCGCCCAAAAATTCCGCTATATCCTTTTTGGTCACCTTTACGGCTGTCGGCGGAGTTTCCGATTCCACAACCTTCAACGCGATCTTGCGCATGACCGTGGCGATTTCGCGTTCAAGTTTACGCACGCCGCTTTCGCGCGTGTACGCCGAAATTATATGCGACATAACGGCGTCGCTTATATCCACCTTGACGCCGTCAAGACCGTTGGCGGTCATCTCCTTGGGCTTTAAATACTTTTTTGCTATTTGCAGTTTTTCCTCGTACGTGTAGCCCGAAAGCTCGATAACCTCTAATCTGTCCAACAATGCGGGCGGAAGCGGGTCTAGCGAGTTTGCCGTTGTGACGAACATTACGTTACTCAAATCGAACGGCACGTCGAGGTAATTGTCTTTAAAGTTGTAGTTTTGATTGGGGTCCAAAACTTCGAGTAATGCGGACGCGGGATCGCCGTGTATGTCCGCCGTCATCTTGTCTATTTCGTCAAGCAGGAATACGGGGTTGTTGACGCCCGCGCCGCGTATGCCGTTGATTATGCGCCCGGGCATAGCCGCGACGTAAGTTCTGCGGTGTCCGCGTATTTCCGCTTCGTCGTGTATGCCGCCAAGCGACATCGTAACCAATTCCCTGCCCGCCGCGCGCGCTATGGAACGGACTATGGACGTTTTACCTACGCCGGGAGGGCCGACAAAGCACAGCACCGGCGATTTAAGATTGCGCGTAAGCTTGTACACGGCAAGATATTCGAGTATGCGAGTCTTTACCTTTTCCAAACCGTAATGGTCGTCGGCAAGCACCTGCCGCGCAAAGTCGAGTGCGATATCGCCGTCGGTAAACTTGTTCCACGGCATATCAAGCAAAAGATCGATATACGAGCGCGATACGTTGGCCTCGGGCGTGGACGGATTCATCTTTTCCATCCGCGAAATTTCCTTCTCAGCCTTTTCGTACGCCGCCTGCGGCATATCGTCCTTCATATCGGCAAGGCGCTTGCGCAGCTCGTCAATCTCGTCCGCATCCTCGCCTAATTCCTCTTTAAGCGCGTGTATCTGTTCGCGGATATAGTATTCCTTTTGGTTCTTGTCTATGTTTTGGCGCACCTTGGCGGAAATGCGCTTTTCCATTGCGCGTATTTCCGTTTCCTTGGTAAGCACCGTCAGTATTTGCTCGTACTGCTCGGATAACGTGCGCGTTTGCAGCACCGTTTGTTTTTCGCTGTCCGTGTTAAAGATGTACCCGGCAATAGTCGATACAAACCGCTCCCCGTCATCAACCGACAGCGAGCTTAACACGTCGCCCGGCATTTTGGTATCTATTCTACGATACTCGCGGAACTGCTCGTCCAGTCTGCGTTTGACCGCCTCGAAGTAAATGGGATCGTCGGGCTCGTAATCGTATTCTTTAAGCGTAACTTCAAAATACGGCGTAAGCGATACGTAGCTGTCTATTTGCATTCTGCGCCCGGCCATAAACACGACGCGCATTGCGTCGCCTGGAAGGCGTTGCGCGTTCTTGATGGTAGCTAAAACGCCTACGCGGTAAATATCCTGCGGCGCGGGATTGACCATAGTAGCACGCTTTTGCGCTACCAAAAACACGCTCTCGCCAGACTCTACCGCTTGCATAATCGCAGCGTAAGCCTTGTCGCGCACAAGATCGAAGTGCACCGCCTGTCCGGGGAAAATCACCTTGCCGCGGAAGGCTATCATCTTGTACGTTTTGACGGGTTGCAAAAGCTGCGTATCTTCCGCCGAATACCCGTATTTATTGTCAAAGTTATTATTGTCCATTAAACACCCTATTTTTTACGTAGCTTATCAGTGATTTAATTATATCACAACGCCGTACTTTTTACAACTGTTTTTTAAACGATTACGTGACGGCAATTTAGTGTAATAATATACAAATTTTATGTGGCTGCAAAAAAGCTCACCCTTGCGTTTCGTCGGTCACAATGCTTTCCGTGTACAACGGAAGGTCGTTTATACGGCTCGCCAAAAACGTGGGGAACAAACGCAAATCTTTCAGCTTATTTATAGGCACCCATTCCAAATGCTCCTTGCCGTCCATGCAATATCCGTCGGCAATAATCTCCTTTTTGCCGCGCGGCTTCATAACGAAAAACAGTCCTATCTCGTGGAATTTTTTGCCCTTGTTCACGCCGCACGGCTCGACAAAAAAGTTTTCGTTGATAAACGCAAGCCTATCCACCTCGTAGTCTATGCCCGTTTCCTCTTTGGTTTCGCGTAGCACAGCATTGTACGCGGTCTCGCCGAAATGCACTCTGCCGCCCACCGAATAGTAATAGTCGGCGCTCTCGTTGGTGGCAAGCAGTACGCATCCGTCCTCTATGATTATAGCGCCCACGCGGTAGCTGAACCTGTCGTCGCCTCTGTTAAAGCTGCAATTCAAATATTCGTCGTCTATGTACATGCCACACCTCCCGAGTAGATATATAATATGATACTCGGCAGGCGTGGTAAAGTCAAGCAAACTATTCGGTTATCGCCGCCTCGCCCTTTTTGTCTTTTTTACCTAAGCGTTTTCTAAGCCCGCCGTGCAAAGCCTTGTTGCCGAAAAGCAACACAACGCCGACTACGAAAAGCCCTACCAATGCGGCAACACCCACAAGCGAAAGATTGGATACCGATATGATATTGGGATCGAACTGCTTATACACGACGCGACTGCTCATAAGCCCGAACAGCACCATAAACACGTAATAACACGTAGGAAAAACGAGCGCCGTCAGCACGTGCGGTATGCGGCAATTTCGACCGTCGCAAAACTTCAAGTAATACACGAATATCGCTATGGGATTGATTAAGTGCGGAATTATAGCAAGCCCTACAACGAGCATTGGCGGCGCAAACAGCGAGCACGCAATGACGACAGAACTCATAAGCACAGCGCAATCAAGATACAAAAAGTGCGGAATGTCACGCTTGAATATAAGTGCATAAACGCCGCCGAGGAATAGCACGGTGCCCGTGGTCGCGTTGGACAAAAAAGTCATTTCCACACATTTATCCCAGCAATCGATATACCCAACGATCGCCGTACCCAAAAACAAAAACGAAAGCACAATATTGGCAAAAGCCTTTTTCTTTATGTTTGTCATAAAGATAGCTTGCCCTATTGTGCTAAAAATAATAACGTGTAATTTTTTTATTTAAGCCAAACAGTTGTTGCCTAAGGCAATAATTCGTAGTACATTCTTTGTCCTGCCAATTCGAGACAAATAGGTTCATCACTCTTTTTTATAAACTTAAATCCGACGCTTTCGTAAGTACGTTGTGCCGTTATTTACTAACCCAACGTTTCAACGCTACAACCGACGCGTTTATAATATTCCAACATTTCGGGAATTTTCTTTTTGTCGTAGCTTGTAATACAGTTAGACAAAACGTGAACTACGTAACCGCTCTTGGCCATATTATAGCAAGTAGATTTTACACAAGCAGCGGCGTCGGCGCCTGCCACATAAAATTCTTTAATGCCGTTCTCGCTTATAAAGGCGGCAAACGCATCGCTTGTCAGTGCGTTGCCCTTGCTTTTTACAAATATATTTTCGGACGCGATTTTCATATCCGACACCAATTCCGCGCCACGAGTGTCGGGCTTGAACGTTCGAGTTCCAGCCGATAAATTGTTGTGTTTGATATAGACAACATGAATATTATTACTTGCCGCCCAATCAACGGCAGCGTTTATATTGCCGATTATTTCTTTGTAGTTTTTTGTAATGTCGTTTTGAATGTCGATTACAACCAATGCTTTATCTGTCATATTTACCTCGTTTTTACTATTAGTGATTATATCATTTTTTACACTGTATTTCAAGAATACACCCTTAATTCATTTAAGACAAACCATTGTTAAAGCGCCGAAAACTATATTACAGTCTTTGGCGCTTCTCAGCTATTCCGTTTTATTCGCTTATGAACAGCACGCCCAAAGTATTTCTGCCGCAATGGCTTGTTACGATACTGCCGGCAACAGTCTCGCACACCTCGTCGAAATCGAAGTTTTGATCGACAAGCTCTTTTGCCAAATCGACCAATTCTTTGTCCGCGGAGCTGTGCGTTATAAAGCATCTCGTTTTGTCGTAGTGCGGATACTTCACCTTTAAATCCTCGATATACGACCGTATGCACCTCGACATACCGCCCATATACTTTTTGGGCGCGACAAGCTGCCCGTCCTCGTTCTCGCTGATAAGCGGGTGCAGCTTTAAAACCCTTGCGCCGATAAGCGCCGCGAGCGAACACCTTCCGCCCTTATGCAAATAGGTCAACGAATCGGGCACAAACGACGTGTTCACTTTGGGGCGCAGTTCGTTCAGCGTTTTGACTATATCCTCCGCCGACTGCCCTTCCGCCGCCAAGTCGCACGCCTTTAATACCAATAATCCCTGACCCGTGGAAAGCGCTTTGCTGTCCACGACAAACACCTTGCCGCCGAAATCCTCCGCCGCTTTGCTCGCCGCGGAATAAGACGACGACGCCTGCGCGGAAATATCTATATGTATGAGTGCGTCGAATCCTTGAAGATTGTCGGTAAAAAATTCGACGTACTCGGATATAGAGCCCGCGGCGGTTTTTGGCAACGCGCCCGAATTTTTGACAAACTCGAAAATGTCTTGCGGGGAAATTTCGCCGTCCTTATAGCTGTTCTCCCCCAAAATAACCGACAAGCTGAAAATACCTATATCGTACTTTTCAATCTGCTCACGGCTCAAATCACAAGTGGAATCCGAAGTTATTTTAATTTTCAATATATCACCTCTAATAATATTTCGTCGTTTTCTTTCCCATCGCGTTACAAATAGCGACCGGTTATACTATTGGGATTGTTCTTTATTTGCTCGGGCGTTCCGACGGCGACTATCGTGCCGCCTTGCTTGCCGCCGCCCGGGCCCATATCCACAACGTAATCGGCGCTTCTTATTACGTCCAAATCGTGTTCGATAACAATGACCGTCGCGCCTTGCTCTATCAACCGCTCGAAAACCGAAAGCAACGTTTGGACGTCGAGCGGATGCAGTCCTATCGTCGGTTCGTCGAATATAAACACCGAATCGGACTGACCTTTTCCCATTTCGCTTGCAAGCTTTAAGCGCTGCGCTTCGCCGCCCGAAAGACCGGGCGTTTCTTCGCCCAACGTCAAGTAACCGAGTCCGAGGTCATGAAGCACTTGCAATCTGCTTTTTACTACCTTCAAATCGTCGCATACAGACAGCGCCTCGTCCACACTGCACGCCATAAGCTCGGGCAAAGAACAATCGCTTCCGTCCTTTTTGGTGCGCTTTACTGCATATACGGACTTTGAATAACGCGAACCGTTACACTCGGGACAAGGAATATCTACGTCGGGTAAAAACTGTACGTCAAGGCTGACCGTCCCCGTACCGTCGCAAACGGGACAACGCAAGCTACCGGTATTATATGAAAAATCGCCCGCCTTATAGCCCTTTTCTTTTGCGGCTTTGGTGTTTGCGTAAATCTTTCTCAACTCGTCATGCACGTTAGCGTACGTCGCCATGGTCGAGCGAACGTTGATTCCTATCGGAGTGGCGTCAATCAGCTTAACTTGACGTATTCCCTCGGCATTAACGGACTTTACGTGTTCGGGCAATTTCTTTCCGCCTATTTCCGCTTCCAATGCCGGAATCAAGCTTTCGAGTACCATCGTCGTTTTTCCGGAGCCGGAAACGCCCGTAACAACCGAAAGCCGTCCTTTGGGGAAAGAAACCGAAAGCGGTTTAACCGTATGAATTTGCGACGTTTCCATGGATATAGTTCCGCACTCAAAAAGCCCGCCGTCCGTTTTGCGGCGCACTGTCAAGCGGCTGCTCGGCGATAAAAATTTTCCTATCTGAGAATGCGGATTGCAAGCAATGTCTTCCACACTGCCCTGCGCGATAACTTTGCCGCCACCCGCGCCCGCTTTCGGACCAAGCTCCACTATCCAATCGGAATGGCGCAAAACTTGCACGTCGTGGTCTACGAGAACTATGGAATTACCGTCCGCAATCAAATCGTCCATGACGCCGGTAAGCCCTTCGATATTGCTCGGGTGAAGTCCGATTGACGGCTCGTCCAAAACGTACAAAACGCCCGTCGTTCTGTTTCGCACCGCCCTTGCAAGCTGAGTGCGTTGACGCTCGCCGGTCGAAAGCGTAGACGACGCTCTGTCAAGCGACAAATAAGACAAACCCAAATCGACAAGCCGTTTAGCCGTGTGGTGGAAGGCTTCGCATATACTTTCGGCCATGGGTCGCATTTCTTCGGGTAATGACGAAGGCACGCCGTTTACCCATTCGATAAGCTCGGATAGAGGTTTTTCGCACACCTCGTCCAGCGAAACGCCCCTAAGCCGCAACGACCGCGCCTTTTCGGAAAGACGCGTGCCGTGACAGCACGGACACGTACCTTGCTTTAAGAACTTCTCGACGCGCTTCATGCCCTTTTCGTCCTTTACTTTCGATAGGGCGTTTTCAACGGTGTACGTGGCGTTGAAATACGTAAAGTCCATATCACCCGCCGCACCGCTCGTCTTGTTCTGATAAATAATATTCTTTTTTACGGCGGGACCGTGGAAAACGATATCCCGCTCCTTTTCGGTCAAATCCTTAAAAGGCACGTTTGTGCGAACGCCCATTTCGCGCGCTATATCTTTCATAAGCGACCACATAAGCGTTTGCCACGGCGCAACGGCTCCCTCGTCTATCGTAAGCGATTCGTCGGGCACGAGCGTGGATTCGTCAACGGCGCGCACAACACCCGTGCCGTCGCATTCACGGCACGCGCCCGAACTGTTAAAAGCCAATTCTTCCGCTCCGATCGGTTGTACAAACTCGCCGCAAATAGGACAGCGAATTTCCTTTTCGGCGGCTACGTTTAGCGTGGGCGGCACGTCATGCCCGTTGGGACACTTGTAAACGGCAAGGCGCGAAAACATCAAACGCAGACTGTTCAACAGCTCCGTAGACGTGCCGAAGGTGCTACGTATCCCCGGTACGCCGGGGCGCTGATGCAAAGCCAAAGCCGCGGGAACGTACCGAACCTCGTCTACATGCGCCTTAGACGCTTGGGTCATTCTTCGCCGATTATAGGTGGAAAGCGATTCCAAATACCGCCGAGATCCTTCCGCATAAAGTACACCCAAAGCCAACGACGACTTGCCGGAGCCGGATACGCCCGCAACGCCGACGATTTTACGTAGCGGTATATCTATATCGATATTTTGCAGATTATGCACCTTTGCGCCGCGTATTTCAATTTGCTTGGGAAGTTCATTTTTCATACGTATATTTTAGCACAAAACTATTGCAATTGACAAACAAATCAATAAGCTACTTTCGTTTAAGACAAACAAGGGTTTCTGCGTGGTGTGTGCCGACAAACATGTCAAACAGCTTCACGCTCGTTATTTCGTAATCGGTCGAAGCGTCCAAAAACGCGCGGATATCGCGGCACATCGTAGCATGGTTGCACGATACGTATATCAGCGTTTTGGGCTTTACCTCGGCAATAGCGCGCGCAACAGCTTCGCCGCAACCCTTGCGCGGCGGGTCGATAAGCACGTCAACATTGCCGTCGCACTCGCCTACTATGCGCGGCAAAACGTCCTCGACGTTTCCGCACACGTTGGTTATTTTGTCGGCATTACCGTTTAGCTTTGCGGTGTAGTCTGCGTCCTTGACTGCTTGCGGTACGCACTCCACAGCCACCACCTTACCGCACTTTTTTGCGGCAAGATTGCTCGTTATGCCTATGCCGCTGTATAGGTCGATAAGCGTATCACTCGTTACTTCGTTCATTGCCGCAACGTACAGCTTGTCGCGCATGTAATCGTTCACTTGAAAAAACGACAGCGGCGAAAGCTCGGCTTTCACCCCGAGTACGTTTACGTTAAGCCGCGGGTTGCCTTTTACAAGCCGCACGGCATTTCCCATAATAACGTTATTACGCGCGGTATTGGGACAAACAAAAAGGTCTACGTTGTCTGGCATTAACTGTGCCAACTCTTTTTCGCCGTCAAACTTTTGCGCGTTGATTACGAGCGTTACCGAAGCTCGATCGCCTATCGTGCGCACTACTAAGTGTCGTAACAGCCCTCTGCCGCTTTTTTCGTCGTATACCGGCAAGCGCTTTTTGTTGGCGAAGTCACACGTAATATCGGCTATGCTTTTGGCAAGCTCGCCCGACATTATACAAGAAACGGGCTCCACGACGTGCGTATTTTGCCTATACAGCCCCAAAACGATTTTGCCGTCAATCAGCCCAAACGGCATGGACAGCTTGTTGCGCGACGGCGCGGTAGCCGTGTACGGCTCGAAATCTATATCATCGTAATCTATATTCGCTATCTTTTTGAGATTGTTTTTAAGCTCGGCAATAAGCACTTCCCGCCGATAGTCGGGCGTTATATGCCGCGCGTCGCACCCGCCGCATTTGTAATAGTGCGGGCATTGAGGTTCGGCTCGATACTCCGATTGCGACAATACCTTGATTACCGAACACGTGGCGTAATTCTTTTTTACTTGCTTAACTACGGCGCGCACGCGCTCGCCTTTTAAGGTGTACGGCACAAACGTGACCTTGCCGTCACAGTGCGCCACGCCCTCGCCGTTCATTCCGTTAGACTCTATTTCAAGCTCGATTACTTCGTTTACGTTCATACCGCAATTATACAATTAACCCAATGGTTTTGTCAATTAATCGAAAAGATATTGCCAAACAGTTGACAAAAGACTTTGTATATGTTAGAATGACAAAGCCGTGGGGGTATAGCTCAGTTGGTAGAGCGCTTGAATGGCATTCAAGAGGTCAGCGGTTCGAACCCGCTTATCTCCACCAAGCAGACGGACGCGAAAGCGTCCGTTTTTGCTTGGTGGAGATAAGCTTCTTGTAAGTAGCTCAAAGCTCGCCCGCGCAGTCCGAACACAACCAGCTTTGTATTATGTACCGCACATATTATAAGTTATTGCAAAAACATTTTAACTATGGTATCCTATTTATGAGGTGCGTATATGGGCGTTTGGAGTACAAGTATATCCGGTAACGACGATTTTCAAGACGTCAAGTATATCTTTTTCGATTATTTTTATCATGACAATATTTCTATTGAAGATATAGAAAATAAAATAATAGAAATCTACAGCAAACATATTGTCGACAATGACAGCGGAGAGTGGCACGACGTTTATTTTGCTATTGCATATTGTGAGTGGAAGTGTGGAAACGTAAGCGACCGTATTTTGAGGCGTGTCGAAGATATTATTGCAAGCGGAAAGAATTCGGAGTATTGGCAAGACTTGAACGCAACTCCGCAAACACTGACCCAACGCAAACGCGAATTACACAAGTTCCTCGATAAAATCAAGAGCACAAACGTTAAACCAATCAAGCGAAGATATAAAAAGCCGTTCACGTTTTCCATGAAGACGGGCGACGTATTTGCTTGTTATAGTAAAGCGAACGGCTACTACGGTTGCGGCATAGCATTGGAAGTATGCGATAGCCAACTTAAACATTGGGAAGAAGCCTATCATTTTAGAGTACTATTTGCTATTTCGGACTACACCCCGAAAGAATTGCCGACGGTTGAACAAGTATTAAATTCAAATGCTCTCGACGTTTTTTGGAACGGCGGTTGCACTTATAACC
>CAMWXP010000012.1 GCA_947178255.1 uncultured Clostridia bacterium
ACATGGGTGTACTTAAAGACGCGACGGTCAATATCGGCAGCGGGGTCACGGACGAATATTGCGACAGTGTTTCGCAGTTTGTGACGGGCGCTTTTGCGGGGCATACTATCAGCGAGATTAACAAGCAGCCAAACAAAATCGTCAAGCAGGTGAAAAAAGAGTACGAACGGGTTTTTTCCACCATACTTCGGATATTCAAAAGCTACTCGCACGACGATATGTTTTCGGACATTGTGTTGGAGGGCAGTGCAAAAATACTCGAACAGCCCGAGTACGCCAATCTTAAAAAGGCGAAAGCCATGTTGGAATTTTTGGACGCAAAAGAGGAGCTTGTTCCCGTCCTTCAAAATTCCGACGACGTGAACATTACATTTCAAATAGGCAGAGACAACGAAATTCGTGAGGGTATGCCGGAATGTGCCATAGTAACCGCGTCATATAATATAGGCGGTGTTACGGTAGGCAATGCCGGTGTAATAGGCCCGATACGCATGGACTATTCCAAGGTTGTTTCCGTGCTTGATTATTTGTCAAAGACCGTGCAAATGTTGCCGGCGGGTGAAGGCGCGCAGGGTGACGGTACGGATGAATACAGTTCGTCGGTAACTTCCGATACTGACGAATAAAATTTTTCGGACGGAGGATATAATGGACGATAAGACGAGAGAGCGCACCCGAGAGCTGAACATCGAGGTTTCGCAGGACGATTACAAAGCGATGCAAAACCAGATAGCGGCCGTTTCGCAACAGCTTACCATAGCGCAAGCTATTGCGGTAAAGGAAAAAGCAAGGTCGGAGGAGCTTTCTAACTTGGTCAACCGTATGCAGGCGGACTTCGATAACTACCGCAAGCGTATGAACGAGGGCAACAAAAAGCTCAAAGAAGACGGTATGTGCGCCGTTCTCGAAAAGATCATTCCCGAGCTTGACGTGTTGAAGCAGGCTATTCAGACCATTACGGACGAAAAGATTGCCGAGGGCGTAAAGATGATTTACCGTCGGATATTGGATGTTCTTACGTCGTTCGGTGTGGAAGAGATTCCCGCTTTGGGTCAGCAATTCGACCCCAATCTTCACAACGCGGTCATGCAAACCAAAACCAACGACCCGAGCAAGGTCAATATGATTGTCGAGGTCTACAACAAGGGCTACAAATTGGGCGACCGCATTTTGCGGCACAGCGTCGTAAGAGTCGCCAATTAAAGCATAAATTACTTATTTAAAAAACATTTTTTGGAGGATTTATTTTATGGGCAAAATCATTGGTATAGACTTAGGTACTACCAATTCGTGTGTGGCGGTGTTGGAAGGCGGCGAGCCCGTTGTTATTCCCAACGCTGAAGGCGGCCGCACGACACCTTCCGTCGTAGGTTTTGCAAAAGACGGTGAGCGTCTTGTCGGTCAGGTTGCAAAGCGTCAGGCTGTTGCCAATCCCGATAGAACAATCATCTCTATCAAGCGCGACATGGGTACGTCCAGAAAGGTCAACATCGACAAAAAGGACTACTCGCCGCAAGAGATTTCCGCTATGATCCTTACCAAGCTTAAAAAGGATGCGGAAGCATACCTCGGCGAACCTGTTACGCAAGCGGTTATTACCGTTCCCGCGTACTTCAACGACTCGCAGCGTCAGGCAACCAAGGACGCGGGTAAGATCGCAGGCTTGGACGTTCTTCGTATAATCAACGAGCCTACGGCAGCAGCGCTTGCTTACGGACTTGACAAGGGTCAGGGATCCAGCCAAAAGGTATTCATTTACGACCTTGGTGGTGGTACGTTCGATATTTCCATTTTGGAGATTGGCGACGGCGTTTTCGAGGTTATAGCTACTTCGGGTGACACGCGCTTGGGTGGTGACGACTTTGACCAGGTTATAATCGACTACCTTGTCCAACAGTTCAAAAACGATCAGGGCATCGACCTCAGCAAAGACCGTATGGCTATGCAGCGTCTTAAAGAAGCTGCGGAAAAGGCGAAGATCGACCTTTCCGGCACGCAAAAGACGACGGTCAGCTTGCCGTTCATCACGGCCGACGCTACAGGACCCAAGCACTTGGAATACGAGATTACTCGTGCTAAGTTCGAAGCGTTGTCTCAGCGCCTTGTCGACCGCTCCATCGAGCTTACCAAAAAAGCTATGTCGGACGCAGGCTACACAAACAACGATATCGACAAGGTTATAATGGTCGGTGGTTCCACGCGTATTCCCGCGGTTGTCGAAGCGGTTCGCAAGCTTTCCGGCAAAGAGCCGTTCAAGGGCATCAACCCCGACGAATGTGTTGCCGTAGGCGCGGCTATCCAGGGCGGTGTTCTTGCCGGCGAGGTTAAGGACGTATTGCTTTTGGACGTTACTCCGCTTTCGCTCGGTATCGAAACTGTTGGCGGTATATTCACCAAGCTTATTCCGAGAAACACCACCATCCCGACCAAAAAGTCGCAGGTGTTCTCCACGGCTACCGACAATCAGCCTTCGGTTGATATTCACGTATTGCAGGGCGAGCGCGAAATCGCGGCGCACAACAAGACGCTTGCTCGGTTCGAGCTCGGCGGCATTCCGCCTGCACCCCGTGGCGTTCCTCAAATTGAGGTTACCTTCGATATCGACGCCAACGGTATAGTTCACGTATCGGCTAAGGATAAGGGCACCGGCAAGGAGCAACGCGTTACCGTTACCGCTTCCACCAACCTTACCGAAGCGCAAATCAACCAGGCTATTAAGGACGCCGAAAAGTTTGCCGAGGAAGACGCTCAGCGCAAAGAGGTTGTCGAAGCCAAGAACCAAGCCGATATGCTTGTATTCTCCATAGAGAAGTTCTTGCGCGAAAACGGCGACACCATTGCGCCCGAGCAAAAAGACGAGCTTAACAAGGAAATGGCTAACGTTCGCGAGGTCATCAAGACCGAGGAACTCGAAGCTATCCGCGATGCTGTGGAAACCTTGCAAAAGCTGTCCAACGACATCTTCTCCAAGCTCTACGAAAACGGCACTGCAACTCCGCCCGAGGACGACGTTGTAGTAGACAATCCCGAAGTCGTAGACGACGGCGAAGGCGCCAACTAATTCAATCAATCGATAATGTACTGCAACAGGAGCCTGATATTCGGCTCTTGTTGCGGTATTATATAACGGAACCGATGAAAGGTGATTATGCGACAGTCTGTCGCTTCACTTATCGGAGGTTTACTAACAGCACATCTTTCGAGATTGCGGAGTAAAGAATGGCAAAGAATTATTATGAAACGTTGGGTGTAAGCAAAACCGCTACCGACGAGGAGCTTAAATCGGCTTTCCGTAAGCTCGCACGTCAATATCACCCCGACTTGCATCCGGGCGACGAAGCAGCCGCTAACAAATTCAAAGAGGTAAACGAAGCGTACGAAACGCTTTCAGACCCGCAAAAACGCGCCGAGTACGACGCCGCCCAAGCAGGTGGTGGCAGCAACGGCTCGTTTGGCGGTGCCGGCGGCGCCGGAGGTCAAGGCGGTGGTGCGCGAGGCGGAAACAGTTTCTTTGACGAGTTTGTCAATATGTTCGGCAACGAGCATGGCGCTCCTCATGGCAACCCCGGTGATATCGGTCTTAACGTTACGCTTACTTTTGAGGAAGCTGCGTACGGTACGCAAAAGGAGATAACCGTAAATAGGTTTGAGCCTTGTGCTGCGTGCCGTGGCACAGGCGCGAAAAACGGCACGCAGTTTGTCAAGTGCACTAACTGCGGCGGTTCGGGTAAAGTGCGGTATGCGCAAGAAACGCCGTTTGGCAGAGTGGTAAGCATGAAGCCGTGTAATGTCTGTGGCGGAAGCGGCAGAATTATAAAAGAGCCTTGCACGTCTTGCGGCGGGCGCGGTTCATTGCGTAAAAATTCCAATTTGCGCATAACTTTCCCTGCGGGTATCGAGCCTAATACAACTCTTACCATTCCCAACGAGGGCGAGCGTACCAGGACGGGCGCTAAAGCGGGCAATCTTATTTTGAACGTTTCGGTTATGCCGCATAGGCTTTTCCGCCGCAAGGGTTTGGATTTGCTTGTGGATATTCCTGTTTCGTTTACTCAGGCACTATTAGGTGACAAGGTGCTTGTTCCTTCGCTCAAAGGCAACAAGATAGCGTTCACGTTGCCGGAGGGTGCGCAAAGCGGTATGACCTTTAAACTGAAAGAACAAGGGCTTGAAAACCCCAAAAAGCAGTTGAAAGGCGATTTGCTTGTCACAATCGATATTGAATTGCCTAAAAATCTCGACAAATCTCAACGGCAAAAAATCAAAGAGCTTCACGAAAGCCTTAAACCTGAGCAGTACGACAAAGCTCGGGAATTCTTGAAAAAATAAATTTAAATTCAAGCAAAAGCCGCCGATTTTACTCGGCGGTTGTTTGCGTTTAACGGAGGTACTACTATGAAGATACTTGTTATAAATGCGGGTAGCTCGTCGCTTAAATATCAGCTTATAGAAACGGAAACGCAAGCGGTTTTGGCTAAGGGCGTTTGCGAACGCATAGGCATGGACAAGTCCGTTCTTAATCATACGGGCAAGACAAAGGTTGAAATCAAAGTCGATATGCCTACACATAAGGAAGCAATCAAGTACGTTTTGGACGCGCTTGTAAATGCCGAACATGGCGTTATTGCCGATATGTCGGAGATAGCCGCCGTCGGTCACCGCGTTCTCCACGCAGGCGAAAACTTTAAGGATTCGGTGCTTGTAACGCACGAAACGTTAAAGCTTATCGAGTCCAACACCGATTTGGGCCCGCTGCACATGCCGGCCAACATTATGGGAATTAAGGCTTGCCAAGAAGCTATGCCTAAGGCGCCGATGGTAGCCGTTTTTGACACGACGTTCCACGCGACAATGCCTGAATATGCGTATATGTACGGCATTGATTACGACGATTATAAAAAGTATAAGGTGCGCAAGTACGGTTTTCACGGTACCAGCCACGCGTACGTGTCGGGCAGGGCATCAGCGCTTTGCGGCACTGATAAGATTAAAACTATTGTTTGCCACCTCGGCAACGGCGCAAGCGTAAGCGCCGTAAAAAACGGCAAGTGCGTAGACACATCCATGGGCTTGACTCCGCTCGAAGGTCTTATAATGGGCACGCGCAGCGGCGATATCGATCCCGCCGTTATGGAATACCTTATGGGCAAAAAAGGCTACGACGTACACGAAATGACCAACTATCTTAATAAAAAGTGCGGCGTTATGGGTATAAGCGGCGTTAGCTCGGACTTCCGCGATTTGGAAAAAGCGGCAAATGAGAAAAACCCGCGCGCTATCCTTGCTCTCGATATGTTCAGCTACCGCGTCAAAAAGTACGTAGGCTCGTATGCCGCGGCAATGGGCGGGCTTGACTGCTTGGTGTTTACCGGCGGAATAGGCGAGCATACCGTTTGCGTAAGGGAAGCCGTATGTAAGGATATGGAATTTTTGGGCATTAAGCTCGACAAAGCCAAAAACGCAAATCCTCCGCGCGACGAGGAAGTGCTTATTTCGGCGCCTGATTCCAAGGTTAAGGTGTACATTATACCCACCAACGAGGAACTTTATATCGCGCGCGAAACGTTGAAGCATAAAGACGATAAGTAAATTGAAGCTTTCGGTTAAAAACGAAATAATTCGCATGCTCTTTCCAGACGATATCAAGTGTATCGTTTGCGGTAAGGAAATGCGACCAAACCGTTATGGATTGTGCGAAGAATGTAAGTTAGAGATTAACGACAACTTTTGCTTACGTTGCGGCAGGCACAAGATAGGCATAGGCGATAACTGCGATGAGTGCAGCGGACAGTCTTTGCACTTTGACGAGGCGCGTTCAGCCGTCAACTACGACGGCAACGCAAAAAGCTTGATATATAGATTAAAATACGGCAATGCCAAGTATTTAGCTAACACGTTGAGTCAATATTTGCTCGACGTGTTATTGCTGTCCGATTGGCAAGCGGACTGCATTACGTATGTGCCTATACATAAGTCAAGGCAAAGAAAACGCGGCTATAACCAAGCTGAATTATTGGCGCTTGAGCTCGCCGAACGCGTGGATTTACCGTGCGAGTGTTTGCTTGAAAAATCGGTTAAAACGCCCAACCAAGCAAAATTGAACAGAGCAGCTCGACTTGAAAATTTAAAAGATTCGTTTAGGGCAATAGATACACCGCCCGATCATATAATTTTGGTTGACGACGTTATGACCACGGGCTCCACTGCGGACGAGTGTAGCAGGGTATTAAAGCGCGCCGGCGCAAAGGTAGTGTACGTGCTTACGTTCGCGTCCGTTCCCGAACGTCCTATTTTAGACAAACCGTCGCAAAATATAACCGATTTTCGCAAGTAAATAACTTGACTTATATGTCGATTTAGTGTTAAAATATAATCGGTACAGTATGGGTACCGCAGTGGATTGTTTACCGAGTATTTACTTCGGTTAATCATAAAGCTTTATTCACATACAAAAGTATTAAAAGGAGAATGCACCATGACCCTACTTTGTGCAAGTACGGCGGTTGTTTTAGCCATTGTTTTGCCAATCGTAGCTTTGATTGTCGGTGCGGCGGGCGGTATATTTATTTACCGTGCATACCGCGACAAAAAGCACGGCGCTGCAAAACAAGCGGCTAACAAAATACTGGAAGACGCCGTAAACGAAGTAAAAGAAATGCGCAAAACAGCAACGCGCGAAGCAAGAGAAGAACTGGAAAAAGAACGTAGCGCACAGGAAAAAGAGTTGCGCGAAAAGCAGGCAAACGTTTCCCGTTCCGAACAAAGAATTATTCAGCGTGAGGAAACGTTAGACAAAAAGGAGCAACTGCTCGACAAAAAATCGGACGATTTGGACGCACAAAAGGCGTCGCTTGCGCAAAAGCACGCCGAAGCGGACAAGTTAAAAGCCGAATTGCAAACAGCAAACGCACGCATATTGGACGAAATTCAGCGCGTGTCCGGTATGTCCAAGGACGAAGCCAAGTCGCAATTGATAGACGCTATACGCGACGAAGCCAAACATGACGCCGCAAAAATGGTACGCGAAATCGACGCCGAAGCTAAGGAAGAAGCGGATAAGCGCGCACAAAAGATTGTAGCACTTGCCGTACAGCGTTGCGCGGTAGATCACAGCTCGGAAATAACCGTATCTACGGTGGCGCTGCCCAACGATGAAATGAAGGGCAGAATTATCGGTAGAGAGGGTCGCAATATCCGCGCACTCGAAACAGCTACAGGCTGCGACCTTATTATCGACGATACTCCAGAAGCGGTTGTGCTTTCCTGCTTCGATCCCGTTCGCCGCGAGGTTGCGCGTATCGCGCTGGAAAAGCTTATAAGCGACGGACGCATACATCCCGGCAGAATAGAGGATTTGGTAGAAAAGGCACAAAAGGAAGTTGACGTAAAAATCAAGGAAGCGGGTGAAAACGCTATGTATGAAACAGGCGTATTCGGGCTCAATCCCGACCTTGCCAAAATACTCGGCAGACTTCGCTTCCGCACCAGTTACGGTCAAAACGTGTTGCGTCATTCAATAGAAGCGTCGCATCTCGCGGGCATTATGGCAGCAGAGCTTGGCGCAAACGTGCCGCTTTGCAAGCGCGCAGGACTGTTGCACGACATCGGTAAGGCGCTCGACCACGAGATGGACGGCACGCACGTGTCGATAGGCGTGGATATCGCCAAAAAGTACAAGGAGAGCAAGGAAGTTGTTCACTGTATCGCGGCGCACCACAACGACGTCGATCCCGAAACCATCGAAGCAGTTATCGTACAGTGTGCGGACGCCATTTCCGGCGCACGCCCCGGCGCACGCAGAGAGTCGCTTGATAACTACGTAAAACGACTTGAAAAGCTCGAAGAAATCGCTAACGGCTTTGAGGGCGTTGAAAAGTCTTTTGCCGTTCAAGCCGGACGCGAGATACGCATAATAGTCAAGCCCGAGGTGGTGGACGACGTTCAAGCTATGTATATGTCCAAAGAGATAGCAAAGCAAATCGAACAAGATATGCAGTATCCCGGACAAATCAAGGTAAACGTAATCCGCGAAACCCGTGCGGTTGAATACGCAAAATAATTTATAAATCGAATTTCAAAAAGAGCGGTTTTGTACCGCTCTTTTTTGTGTTAATTAATTCGCGCTATTTAATTTTTTAACGACAAATACGGACAAAATTGTCCGTATTTTTTTTGCTACCATGAATTAGGAGTTTAGAGTTATGACAATCGAGCATTACAAAAAAGCCGATACGCTGCATATTAAGCTGTGCGGAGAGTTGGACGAGCACCACAGCGCGTACGTTCGCACCACAATAGACATGCTTACCGACGGCGACACATTCAAGCGCGTGTATATAGATATGTCCGATTTGGACTTTATGGATTCCACGGGCATTGGCGTTCTTATCGGCAGGTACAAGCGGTTAAAGCCGCGAGGTATTCCCATATTCATTCAATCACCACGACCGACGGTGGATAAGGTGTTAAAGCTATCGGGAATTTACGAGATTATGACAAAGGCAGGTTAATCTATGGAAAACCAAATGACGGTTATTTTTGACGCTGTTACGGAAAACGAGGCGTTTGCGCGCAACACTGTTGCGGCGTTTTGCGTTGCGCTCGATCCGACGGTCGATCAAATAAACGATATTAAAACCGCCGTATCGGAAGCGGTTACCAACTGTATTGTTCACGCATATCCCGACAAATCGCAAAAGGGCAAGATTACAATAACAACAACAATTTCGGATAACTCCGTACATATCGTCATATCGGACACCGGTATCGGCATCGAGGACGTGGATAGCGCCATGCAGCCGTTCTTTACCACCAAGCCCGAGCAGGAGCGTAGCGGCATGGGCTTTACCGTAATGGAATCGTTTACCGACAGCCTTACGGTCGAGCAAAACAAGCCGACGGGCACCGTTGTGTCAATGACAAAGACGATTAGAGGTGCGGATTGGAAAAAGAAGAAACACTAAACTTAATAGCCGCAGCCCAAAAAGGTGACGACGCGGCGTGCGAGCAACTATTGTCCGCAAATTCGCCGCTTATAAAGTCGGTTATTCGCCGATACAAAAACAAATGCGTCGAGTACGACGATTTGTATCAGCTCGGCTGCGTAGGGTTTATAAAGGCGATTAAAAACTTTTCGTTCGAGTACGAGGTGCGCTTTTCCACTTATGCCGTGCCTATGATAGCGGGCGAGGTCAAGCGTTTTTTGCGTGATGACGGGCCGGTAAAGGTGTCGCGCGGCACAAAATCCGCCGCCATCAAGATTGCCAAATTTACCGAGTTGTACAAAAAAGAGCACGGGGAATCGCCGACTATCGAAACAATCGCCAATGAGTTTGACATAGAAGCGTCGGAAGCGGTCTTTATTATGGATTCTTGTCATTATCCCGTTTCTATATACGAAAGCAGCGACGACAGCGGGCGAACGCTTATGGATAAGCTGCCTTCGTCCGAAAACGAGGAGGAAAAGCTTGACAAGATGATGCTCAAACAAATAATAAACGAGCTTTCTCCGCGCGACAAAAAGATTATTCTTTTGCGGTACTTTGCCGACAAAACGCAATCGGAGGTGGCGCGGGCGCTATCCGTATCGCAAGTTCAAATATCGAGGTTGGAAAGTAAGATACTCGGTAGAATTCGCTCACGCTACGGCGATTAATTATATATTGACTTGTTATGCTGTGTTTGATATAATATTGACATGGCATTTTCTATTGACAGTATTTTTACTACGCGCACGGCGTTGCCTAAAAACGGCGGGATAGTCGAGATTGAACCGATGGCGGCGTTAAAGCCGTATGTGCGGTGCTTTTGGACGTGCGAACGCGATAAAGATAACAAAGTATCCCGAGTTATACCCGATTGCTGCGCTGATATAATTATAGACGTAGAAAATGACGGAGCGGGTTTTGTAGGTATGTGTTTGGACAGTTTTGCCGCTACTCACGCAAACGCTATTTTCGGCATACGGTTTTATGCTTGGGCGGTTCCGCAGTTTACTCGAACGAATGCCGTAATATTATTTAATGCACTAATCAATCCTCAAAATATATTCAACAATTTTACCGAATTAAAAGACAGTATAATTGCGGCTAAAAACACTGTCGAGCGAGTGGAGTTGGCGCAGAGGTATCTTATAGGGTTGCTCGACAGCCGTTGCGACAGCGACGTTATGAACAGTTTATATGACATTGTCATTAACAATGGTAATATATCGGTGA
Source organism: uncultured Clostridia bacterium (assembly GCA_947178255.1). Taxonomy (GTDB): domain Bacteria; phylum Bacillota; class Clostridia; order Christensenellales; family Pumilibacteraceae; genus Anaerocaecibacter. The sequence goes on from CAMWXP010000012.1 coordinate 10,218, forward strand.
GCGATTTGTCGCGCGACATAGCGGTAAGTAAGCGCACGCTGGAACGAAAGTTTATGCAAAGCATAGGCGTTTCGCCCAAGACTATTACGGAGGCAATAAGATACCAATTACTGTGGCAGGACTGCATAGACAACCGTTTTTGCGCCCTTGACAGCGTAGAAAAATTCGGATATTACGATCAAGCGCATATGTATAACGATTTTAAAAGATATCATGGAATAGGACTTGGCGAAGCGCGTCAAGAATACTACAATTTGTCGCGTTTTTACAATACTACTACATTATAGTTCTGTATAATAATTTTAGATTTTCAGTAGAGGTATGTTATGAATAACTGTGTTTTCAAAAAAGCAAGGGACTTTATATACCGTAATGCGCGTCCGCTCGATTTGGCGTTGTGGCGGTATCACTTTGATGGCGGTAGCAGAAAGGAGGTAATCGATGTTTTATCGTTCTATCAAAATGCCGACGGCGGATTCGGACACGCAATAGAACCCGATTTTTGGAATACCAATTCAACGCCGATATCTACTTGGAAAGCTATTTGTTTGTTGAAAGAAATAAGTATTGACGAAAACGAAGACGTCATTAAGCGCATCTTGGCATATTTGGATAGCGGTAAAGACTTTGAGGGCGGTAAATGGTACAATTCTGTTAAAAGCAACAATGATTATCCTCATGCTATATGGTGGGAGTTCCAAAACGAAAACGGCAATCCTAGCGACAACCCTACAATCAGCCTTGCCGGTTTTGCATTAAAATACGCAAGCAAAGATAGCGCACTATATAAAAAGGCTATGGATATAGTAACTACGGCAGCAAAAGCGTTTATTGCCGTGCCAGTATGTGATATGCACGTTACGCCGTTGTATATGGAGCTTTACGAATATTGTGCGTCTATTGACGGTTTTGATTTGTTTGATCTTGCTGCTTATAAAAAGGCATTGTTTACGGCGGTTAATAATACTGTTTGCACCGATACTGATAAATGGTTGAAAGAATACGTTTGCAAACCGTCAGTGTTTTATGACACGTCCAAGCTGATATTCGAAATATTGGATAATGAATTGTGCAATAAAGAGGGTGATATGTTGTTGAATGAACAGCTTGAAGACGGCTCATATGTAGTGCCATGGCTGTGGCATAACGATTATACCGAGTATTATATTGCAGCTAATTGGTGGAAATCTGACATACTAAGAAAAAATATGTTATACCTAAAAGACTTAAAATTAATATAGAGTAGAAAAATCGGAGTAGCATTTGCTACTCCTTTTTTGTGCGATTTATTACGTTATGAATAATCTTTTAGTCCTTTCGGCAAATTACTAATATGAGAAATCAAAACGAACAAATCGGCGAGGGGCTTATTTCCGTTACCGAGCGCGAGCAGTGGGCGCGGCAAAGCATAACTCCCGAAAAACACAGGTAGGTATCAAATATGGCTGAAAGCACAAACGCGGTAAAAGCGCGTAACGACAGATACAACAAGTTTGTGGAAACGGTCACGCCCAAGACAAACATGGTTAAGGCGCTGTTTCACAGCTTTGTCGTAGGCGGGATTACGTGCATGATTGGTCAAGGCATAGGCGATATAGTTAAAGCGATATCGCCGTCTATGCCTGTTGATATGGTTAGCAATATCACGTCCATGGTATTGGTTACGGTTGCAATATTGCTTACCGGGCTTGGAGTGTTCGACGTTATTGCGCGGCAGGGCGGTGCGGGATCGTTCTTGCCTATTACGGGCTTTGCTAACGCAATGGCGAGCGCGTCTATGGAGTTTAAAACGGAAGGCTTGATATTCGGAACAAGCGTTAAGCTGTTTTCAGTCGTCGGTCCGGTCGTGGTAAACGGTATTGTTTGGTCGACCGTGGCAGGCTTGCTCAATCTTTGGATTATGGGGATGTAGTATGATTAAGCACAGCGAACCTGTATCTATGACAAGCAGTAACGTAGACGAATTACCTTCGCCTACGGGATTTAGCAAGCGTCCGCGCGTTATGCGCTTTTACAACACTCCGCGCATAATAGGGCGAATGAGCGTAGTCGGCGAAAAGGAAAGTAAGGGACCTGTCGGCAAGTATTTTCATAAGTGCGAGACCGACGATAAAATGGGCGAAAAGACGTTTGAGCGCGCTGAAATAAGAATGTTCGACACGGCAGTGCGAGGCGCTGTGCGCGACGCTCGACTGAAAATCGACGATATAGACGTTATGATTTCGGGCGACTTGCTCAATCAAATGACGACGTCCAGCTACGCCGCGCGCGATATAGGCGTACCGCACATAGGCATATACGGCGCATGTTCGACAATGACCGAAGGGCTTATGTTGTCTGCAACGCTCGTGGATGCGGGATACTTTTCCAACGTCGTGTGTGCGGCGTCCAGCCACTTTGCCACGGCGGAGCGACAGTTCAGGTACCCTTTGGAATACGGCTGCCAGCGCCCGCCGTACGCGCAGTGGACTGTTACTGGTGCCGGTGCGTCGGTCGTGTCAAAGAACACTAAAGAAACACAAAGGTTCCCTAAAATCGTTAGGGCAATCCCTGGGCTTATTACATATTACGGCGTAAAAGATCTTAACAATATGGGCGCGGCTATGGCGCCCGCAGCTATGGATACAATGTTCACGCTATTAACGCAGTCGGGATTTAACTCGGACGACTTCGATATGATTGTAACGGGTGACTTGGGTAAGCTCGGTTCGGATATTTTGCGCCAGTTAATGCTCGACCGCGGAATAAAGCTCGGTCAAAACTATATCGACTGCGGCAATATAATTTACGACGTCAATCAAAAGTGCTATCAGGGTGGCAGCGGTTGCGCTTGTTCGGCAACAATATTCAATTCGTTTATTATGGAAAAACTGTTGAGCGGCGAGTACAAAAGGATAGCGTATTTGGCTACAGGGGCGCTTATGAGCAGTCAAAGCTGTTATCAGGGCGAAACAATACCATGCATATCGCATGCAGTAGTTGTGGAAAGTCCGTTTTTGGGGGAGAAATAATTATGGGTGTTTGGCAACAAATCGGAACGTATGCAATAGTTTTCGGCGTGGGCGGCGCATTGTGCGCAATAGCGGAGCTGTTGATTGTAAGGACTAAGCTCACGCCTGCGCGCATACTCGTTATATTTTTGATTGTCGGTATAATCCTCGAAGGCGTCGGCGTATACGATTATATATTTAAGGTCTGTCAAGCAGGAATAAGCGTGCCCATAGTGGGATTCGGTGCAGCTCTTGCCAAGGGGTCGATAGAAACGGCAAAGCAATTCGGTTTTGTGGGCGCGTTTGCGGGCGGACTCATTCGCACGGCGTACGGCGTAGGCGTTGCGATTGTAATGAGCTATATAGTAACGTTACTGTTCAGTGCAAAAGCAAAATAGTATCTCGACATAACTAAGTATCAAACAAGCAGCATTTTGCATATATATTATTTGTGAAAAAATGTTGCAAAGTGGTAAAGCGAAAGCGCAACAAACGAAAGATATTGTTTGTTGTGCTTTTGATTATAAGCGCGATTATCGCGGCGATTGTTGCTTTTATAAAGTACAACGTAACGCCGATGATACTTGCGTTGTCCGAGGAGCGTGTGCGATCGCTCACCGCCGATGCCGTAAGCATGGCGGTGATAGACGTTATGTCGCAAAACAACGACGTTGATTATTTGGAAATCACTCGCGACGATAAGCAAAACATAAAAAGCGTGAGTGTAAACAGTAAGACTGTGACAGTCCTTGCAGAACAAGTCGCGCTGACGGCGCAACAGTATATAACGGACGTAGGCAGCGACGGCATTAAAATTCCATTGGGCTCGCTAAGCGGATTGGCCATGCTTACAGGCGTCGGGCCGGATATAAATATGCGTGTATACCTTGTCGGTTCTACATATTCGGAAATGACGTCGGTTTTCATCGCGGCTGGTATCAATCAAACGCTTCATAGGCTGTACTTTACTATCTACGGTAATATTGCCGTAGCCGTTCCCGGCATTCCCTCAACGATTAGGGTGTCGGCGCAAGTGCTTATGGGCGAAACACTTATAGTAGGGGAAGTGCCGCCTACGTATTTGCAGTCCACCACTGTCGGCGATATGCTGGATTTGGCGGTAAAATAGTTAAAATTATTGTCAAAAATGATTGCGCACGATTACAAGTTGTGGTATACTTGTTACATAAGATGCGTTAGAGTGCGGCATAAGAGTAGCGCAAACAACAGAGAGTCGTCCATGGCTGAAAGACGACGCGCGTTAGGGATATTCACCGTACAAGCACCGTTACCGAAATTACAGTAAGCGACGGCGTAGGTTGCGTTATAACCTAATGAGTTACAAATTCGGGTGGTACCGCGTTTATAACGCCCCGTGTTGCATTTATGCACGCGGGGATTTTTGTTGAAAATATTTTGGAGGGCATATGAATCTTAAAGAAATACGTGACGAAGCATTAAAAAAGCTGGAAAGTCCCGATGTCAAATCCGAACGTGATTTGGCCGAGTTAAAGACTTATCTTTTCGGCAAGTCGGGCGTGCTTACCGGGCTTATGAAGGGTCTTAAAGACCTTCCGCCCGAGCAAAAGCCGCAAGCCGGTAAGGAAATTAACGATTTGCGCGTAGAGCTTATGGCATTGTGCGAGCAAAAGGAAAAAGATCTTCACCGTCTTGCTATCGAACAGGCGATAAACTCGCAGACGTTGGATTTGTCAATCGACAGACCCGACCATGCTATCGGCTGTGCGCATCCGTTAAATCAAGTTCGTCGTCGGCTTACCGATTACTTTGTCGGCAACGGCTATATTGTGTACGACAGTCCCGAGATAGAAACCGATTACTATAATTTTCAGGCGCTCAACGTTCCGCCGGATCATCCCGCGCGCGATATGCAGGACACGTTTTTTATAAACGACAATATTCTTTTGCGCACGCAAACGTCCGCAGGGCAAGTGCGCTTGATGGAAAAGTACAAGCCGCCGCTCAAAATGATTTGCCCGGGTAGGGTGTTCCGCAACGACGACGACTCCACTCATTCTCCGGTATTCCACCAAATGGAAGGACTTGTGGTAGACAAAAACGTCACGCTTTGCGACCTTAAAGGCGCGCTTGACGGCTTTGCTAAGTTCATTTTCGGCGAGCAAACGCAAATACGGTTCAGACCGAGTTATTTCCCGTTTACCGAGCCGAGCGTTGAGGTAGACGTTTCGTGCTTTAACTGCCATGGCAGCGGTTGCAGAGTGTGCAAAAACACCGGCTGGATAGAGATTTTAGGCGCCGGTATGGTCAACCGCAAGGTGCTTGCTAACTGCGGCATAGACCCCGACGAGTATCACGGATTCGCCTTTGGTGTGGGACTCGATCGTATAACGATGATACTTTGCGCTATCAACGATATAAAGTTGATATGGGATAACGACGTGCGTTTTCTGCACATGTTCAAGTAGGAGGATAATATGAAACTTCCGTTAAGTTGGTTAAAAGACTATGTCGATATAGGCGATATTACGCCGCAGGAGCTGTCGGACAAGCTTGTTTCGATAGGCTTTGAAGTGGAAGAAATTATTGCTCCGCGCAGTGATGTTAAGGGCGTTGTCGTAGGAAAAGTGGAAGATATCGTTCACCACGAAAACTCCGACAAGCTGTGGATTTGCAAGGTCAATATCGGCAGCGAGGTTGTGCAGATTGTCACTGGCGCGCAAAACGTCAAAAAAGGCAATTACGTTCCCGTTGCAACCGTCGGCGCGTATTTGCCCGACGGCACGCATATCAAGCCCGCAAAGCTGCGCGGCGTCGATAGTTACGGTATGATGTGCGGCGGCAGCGAGCTTGGCGTGGACGACAATGTTATAGACGGAGCAAGCTACGACGGCATACTTATTTTGCCTGACGACAGCACGATAGGCGAAAATATTTTGCGCACGCTCGGTCAGGACGATACAGTTTTAGACGTGTCTATTACAGCCAATCGTCCCGATTGTCAGGCGATAGTTAATCTTGCGCGCGAGATTTCGGTGCTTTTGAATAAGCCGTTCAAAATGCCTAAGCTTACTTATAAGACCGTGGATATCGGTACGTGCAAAATGCCGACCGTAAAAATAGCCGAAAAGGATTTGTGTAGCCGTTATATTGGGAGAATGATTTACGATATCAAAATCGAAAAATCGCCCAAATGGATGCGCGACAGACTGCGCATGTGCGGCATTCGCCCCATAAATAATCTTGTTGACATTACCAATTACGTATTGTTGGAAATAGGTCAACCTTTGCATGCTTTCGACCGTAAGTTTATAGACGGCGGAATAAACGTGCGCAAGGGTGTTTCAGGAGAACGCATTACCGCGCTTGATGGCAAGGAATACGGCGTTAACGACGTGCTTTTGATAGCCGACGACAAAAAGCCGCTCGCCATTGCCGGCATTATGGGCGGGGAGTACACAAGTATTTTCCCCGATACGCAAACTGTATTTTTGGAAGCGGCGCGTTTCGAGCGCAGCAATGTTCGCAGAACGTCGCGCAAAATCGGTTTGCGTTCCGATTCATCGTCACGGTACGAAAAAGGCGTAGATTGGCATTCTGTCGAAATCGGTTCTGAGCGTGCATTAGCGCTTATTGACGAGCTTAAGTGCGGAAAAATCGTGGCAGACAGTGTTTGCGACGGCATAGTAGCGCCCAAACAAAAGATTGTGCGCACATCTAAAGAAGAAATTTGTGCGCTTTTGGGTATCGACATCGACAAAAAGACAATAGTATCCTTGCTCAAAAAGCAGGGTATTACGGTCAAGTCCGAAGGCAAAACACTTGTTTGCACAATCCCGCTTGTACGCGAGGATATAGACGGATATCCCGATCTTGCCGAGGACATAATGCGCTTTTACGGCTACGACAAAATTATTGCAACCAACTCTGAAAATACACACCAAACTCGCGGGTATCTATCCACGCATGACGAAAATGCGCAAAAAGTTAAAGACCGCTTACAATCGTTAGGCGCCGACGAAATACTTAACTTTTCATTTGTATCACCGGATGCGCCCGACAAATTATTGCTTACGGCTGATGACGAGTGGCGAAATGTCATACCTATTATGAACCCGCTCAGCCGCGACATTTCGGTAATGCGTACGCAGCTTGTTTACGGCATGCTTACTTCTATTGCACGCAACTGTGCAAGAAAGAACGATACTATGCGTTTTTACGAGCTTGGCAAGGTTTTTGTTGCCGATAAGTTGCCGCTCGAAAAATTGCCGCAGGAGCGTGACGTTTTGTGCGTAGGCATTTGTAACGACGGCGATTTTTACACTATTAAGTCCATTGTCGGGGAGGTAGTCGGAATGTTCGGCGCTGTTCGATATTCTCCGTCTACAGAACCGTATTTGCATCCCAAACAAGCACTACATGTGGAAGTCGGGGGAATTGTAGGCAATTTCGGCAAGCTTCATCCGCTTGTATGCGAAAACTGCGATCTCCCGGAAAACGTTTACGTTGCGCATCTTGATATGACCGACGCACTTAATGCTGTGTTGCCGACAGCAAAATACTCTCAGCTGTCCAAGCAGCATCCCATTGATAGAGATTTGGCAGTGGTTGTTGAAAAATCTGTTGCAGTAGGCGATATGCTTGTCGCAGTCAAGGCTGTCAGTCCGTATATATCGGAAGTTAAGCTGTTTGATATTTATGACGGCGAGCAAATAGCCGACGGCTATAAAAGTGTTGCGTTTTCCGTGCGGTTGCAACCCACAGATGCGCCGTTCTCCGACAGTAAGATTAAAGAAATAATGGATAGCATTTTACAAATAGCTTCATCGCAGTTCGGAGCGAAGCTAAGATAATGCAAATAGTAGCACCCGCAGGAAGCAAAAGCGGACTTATCGCAAGCATAAACGGCGGCGCAGACGCTGTTTATTTGGGGTTACCCAATTTCGGTGCGCGTGCAAAAGCAGAAAACTTCGACGAAAACTCCTTTGCGGAAGCGGTAGAGCTTGCGCACCTTTACGGTGTTAAAGTGTTCGTAACGCTTAATACTCTCATCAAAGACAGTGAAATGAGTCGCGCGGTTGATTGCGCTAAATTCGCATACTCGGTTGGCGCGGATGCCGCTATTGTGCAAGATATACGCTTTATCAAACAATTAAAGCAGGCTTTGCCGGATTTTGCGTTGCATGCCAGCACGCAAATGGGCATACACAACGCCGACGGTGCTAAGGTATTGCGTGATTTGGGTATAGCTCGAGCCGTGCTTGCGCGGGAAACATTGCCGCAAGATATAAAGGAAATCAAACAAACCGGTATAGAAATAGAGTATTTTGTTCAAGGTGCGCTGTGCGTGTGCTTTTCCGGCAACTGCTATTTTTCTTCGCTTGCGTCGTCGTACAGCGGTAATCGCGGTAAGTGTATGCAGCTTTGCCGTAAACCATACTATTTTCACGGTAAGCGCGGCCATTATCTTTCAGCAAAGGATTTATGCCTATACGATAAACTGGAATATTTGCGCGATCTCGGTGTCGACGCCATAAAAATAGAAGGACGTATGCGGTCGGATGAGTACGCATATACCGCCGTTAGCGTTTATAAAAATATGATTGACGGCGCAAAAAATGCCCTTAAATCGGTTTTTAACCGCGGTGACTATTGTGAGGGGTATTTGAACGCAGATGCTCCGTTTAATGTCATATACTCGAAATTACAGGGTAATATGGGCATAAGTGTGGGTAAAATCAACGCTATCAACGGAAATAGTATCGTTGTAAATGGATTTGTTCCGCATAAAAACGACGGATTTAAGGTATTACGGGGTGGCGTAGAGGTTTGCGGTGCTACTGAAAATAACGGTAAAATACTGTGCGACGGGCGCGCAAAACCGGGAGACGATTTGCGCAGAACGTCCGACGGTGCGTTGATGGAAATGGTGAAAACCGCAAAACGCGATATCGATATATCGGTTGATATTTCAGTCAAAAGTGGTGCGCCGTCGACGGCGAGTGTAACGTTACCCGATTCGTCTGTAATATCTATTGTCGACAGCTTTGTAGCAGAGCCGGCAAAAACTCGCGGCATAACTGCGGATGACGTAATCCGTGTATTCAACAAGACTTCCGAGTATCCGTTTAATCCAAATATTGACGTAGATATAAGCAACGATGTATTTATTCCGATAGCAGCACTCAACGAGTTTCGCCGCAACGTCTATAAGGCCGCAAAGCAAGCAATTCTTGACAAATATGTTATTAAGCGCTGTCATTTGCCGTACGTAGGGCTTAAATACAATCGTTTTGACGGTAGCGGAACAATATTGATGGTTGAAAACCAAAATCAATTGTCAGACGAAATCTTGCAAAAAGTCGATTACGTTGCACTCAATTCTATCGATTACGCGCATTTTACGGTTCCCAAAATAAATAAACCTATTTTGCTCAATTTGCCGATAACGATGCGCGGCGCCGATAGGAATATTATAGTAAGTGCAATAAACAAGCCGGAAATATACGGCGTTATTTCCAATAATATATATTCGCTCGGATTAACCGATAAGCCTATACTTTTGGGCGTTGGGCATAATATAATAGGCGAGTGTCCTTACCCGCATATAACGTCGTTTGAGGCTGACGGTATAGGTAACGGATTTGCGTACGTTTTCGGCAATGCACCGCTTATGACCTTATGTCATTGTCCGCACGGTAAGTGCGTTAATTGCGACGGCAAGGATGAATTAAAAGACGAAAGCGGCAGGGTATTTACGCTTCGCAGATATAAAGCTGCGCATTGCTACTGGCAACTGCTAAACTGTGTACCGAATTATCTAAACAAACCGAATACGAAAAATATGTTTTTCGATTGTACGTCGTCCGACCGCGACGAAATACTTACCGCATTGAATTTTAAGTATAACGGAAATTATACGCGCGGCAATATGAACAAAGGTTTAAAATAATGAAAGTTTACAGCGATTTGGAATTTAATACTATTCTGAAATCTATCGCGGCGCTCGCACAGTCGCAGGTAGTGGCGGAAGCGATACTCAATACTTTGCCGACTACCGATTTAGACGTAGCCAATAAGCTTTTGACCCAAACAAGTGACGCGGTAAATGTGCTTGCGTCGCATCGTCCAAGCCTTGCTTTTGAAGATATAGAAACACTTTTAAGCAAGGCGAAAGTGGGAGCTGTATTAACGCCAAAAGAATTATTGTCCGTCACTGAGCATATACGCGCGGTACGTTCGCTCAAAAATAATGTGGAAAGCATGTATGAGTGCGACAGCTTAAAGGATATAACGGCTTATGCGCGCGTGTGCGACGAGTTGGAATATTCAATAGATCGTGCTATCGAGAATGAAACAGACGTAAAGGACAATGCCAGCGAAAAACTGTACGGCATACGTAGGGCTATTATTCGTGCCAACGCGCGATTAAAAGAAAAGCTTGATGGATTCACTCGTCAAAATAATATAAGTAAGTATTTACAGGACAATATAGTTACAATGCGCGGCGGCAGATATGTTTTGCCTGTGCGTAACGATTGTAGGGGAAACGTAAAAGGACTTGTGCACGACGTTTCTTCAACAGGCGCAACGGTTTTTATAGAGCCGTTTGCCGTAGTCGAGGCAAACAACGAAATTATTACGCTGAAAACCGAGGAAGCTAACGAGATAGAGCGCATACTGGCGGAATTGAGCAAGCTGGTAGTAAAAAACGCTTCCGAGCTGTCAGTGTGTCAGCAAGTGCTGATAGAATGCGGAATAATTTTTGCAAAAGCCGAGTATGCGAAGCAAACTAACGCATACCGTCCCGAAATCAACGACAGCGGAATAATAGTGCTTAAAAGTGCACGGCATCCGCTTATCGATCCAAGCACCGTCGTTCCGATAGATATAGCGCTGGACAGCGAACGTGTGTTATTGATATCCGGTCCGAACACAGGCGGAAAAACGGTAGCACTTAAAACGGTCGGACTGTTTTCCATAATGGCGGCTAGCGGAATATTTGTGCTTGCCAGCGAGGGCAGCAAGGTAAGTATTTTCGATAAGATTTACTGTGATATCGGCGATTCACAAAGTATATCGCAGTCACTAAGCACGTTTTCGGCACACGTAACCAATCTGTCACACATAATGTCGGAAATGAATGATAAATCGCTTGTGCTGTTAGACGAGGTAGGCGACGGCACAGACCCCGACGAGGGTGCGGCGCTAGCCATAGCGGTAATAAAAAAGCTGTTGCGAACACGTTCGACGGCAGTGATTACTACGCATTTTAATTCGGTAAAGGAATTCGCGCTGGGCAGTATCGGTATAGCCAATGCGTGTATGCAGTTCGACAACGTCAATTTCCGTCCGACATACAAGGTGTTAAGCGGCGTATCGGGGTCAAGTTACGCCTTGGAGATTGCCGAAAGGCTGGGTTTGGAAAAGGATATTGTGAATGACGCACGGGCAGCGTTGAGCGCCGAAAAAGTAGCGTTTGACAAGATTCTACGCGAAGCTGAAAACTTGCGCAATCAAGCAGAAAAGGAAAAAAACGAAAGCAATGCGCTTCGCATACAAGCAAGTGCGGACGCGGAAAAATCACAGGCGCTTAAACAGGAATACGAGCGAAAGCTTGCTGAAATAAACGAAAAGTCCCGCGCTATGATTAAACAGCTTGCAGACGAGTATTCCGATCGCGCCGAAGCCGTTATAGAGCAAATTAAGGACTGTTTGAAAGCAGCGGACGAAGCGGCGCTGTTTAGGGCACGAAAAGCCGCTAAACGCATATACGATGACGTGCCGTTTGAACAGGTTAAGCCGAAAGTTTCCGAGCGCCCGCCCGAGCCGAGTGAATTGACAGTCGGAAAAACGGTGTTTGTTACAGGATTTAACAAAAATGGCGTTGTAGTAACCCCGCCGCGCGGCAATAAAGTTCTTATAGCTATCGGTTCGGTCAAAACCGAAATGCCGATTTCTTCCTTATTGCTTGTTTCGGAAAAACAGGAAAAGCAGAATAAAGAGTTTACCACCGCACACAGAGAGCCCGAAAACAAGGAAGTTATGCTGCTCGGCAAGACTGTTGACGAGGCGACGGCCGAGCTTGACATCATAATATCCGATATAGCTCCGCAAAGCACGCTTCGCATTGTTCACGGCAAGGGGACAGGCGCGCTCGGCAAGGGCATACAAGCATATCTGAAACGGCATAAAAGAATAAAAGCCTTCCGTTACGGACGATACGGCGAGGGCGACACGGGCGTTACTATTGTCGAAATAAAATAATGCAAAAACAAATTACCGCGCTATCAGTAGTGCGGTAATTTAATATTGGCTAATTCTTGATATGAGTACGCTAAATAGTAGATTTCTTGCGGATACAACTCGTAATTGTCAAACAAATCGGTTGATAAAACGTAAATTATGTAATTTACAGTGCGCATATTAAGAGATTTTACGGCGCTATAATTTGCACCCAAAACGTTCTTGGCATATTCATCAAACCTATCCTCGATAGGGAAGTACGCACTGTCTACAGTCGTATAAAATGATTTATTTCTGCGCCGTATACACATAATAATTTCATCTGCAGACGTCGGTATTATCTTGTCATTAAGTAGAAGATTAAGCGTAACACAATCACATATAAGAATGCTCGACAGGTAGTGCATGCTTCTGAATTGCTTCGAAACTACGCTTGCAACCTGCGCACGACATCCACTCGTTACCGACGCTTCGGCTAATTTGAATATTGTATCTTCATCAATGATTGTTTTCATACTTTTATTACCGAATAATTAAAATAATCGCCTATTATATCTGATAGAGTATTATAAAGATTTGTTGCATTTATGTCAATTTGCAGCACTTTTTGTACATCGGGACAGTCGTTTGCGGCTTTCTTGATTTGTGCGTTACTTGTTTTGACGCAGTTCGGAAGTAATGAAAAGTCAAAGCCGTTTTTACAAGCTAAAAGGCGAGTGCAAAACACTTTATCCGTCAGTCCTTTTTGTATGCCTAAATGCAAGTCTAAAAACAGCCTGAAAATGCGTTTTTTGCCGTATCGTTTGCCTATTACGGCATTTACTATTTCATCCAAGCTGTTTAGATGAGACACTTTTTTCAGTAGATATTCCATGCCTTCCGAGCAATTTCTCAGCTTATTTATTTCCTCAACGCTTGCTCGTTTTAGTGCGTATAAAGTAAGCTTTTTGTATAGCTCCAAGTCTGCGGCTGCATGTTTTCGACTCTCGCAAATTTTGTCGTAATTAAAGGGGATATACTTTTGCATTTTAGGAAGGTTACCGTCTTCGTCTGCCATGCGTATTGCCGTAGCCGAAACGTATTCGCCGTCGGTGAAAACGTCGTTGTATGCGGCTCCTTTGCGTTCGATGATAATCGGTTGAATATTGGCGCAGTACTTATTTATGGCTGAAATGTATTCGATACAAAGAATGTTGTTCGGATCTTCAAATAAAGTCGCAACAGTCGGCTTATCGGGGTAGAGAATGCCGTATATATGCGTAAGCGCAGCGGCAGAGGCGGCATTATAGCTCTTTCCGCGCTCAAGTTCGGATTTCAGTTCGCAAGTATATTTATCGGCATGAGATATCTTTATATCCGCAACGCGCAATATATCGTCACTGTTTCCAACTCCGCCCATTGCCAAATGAGTTACATTTTTTATACCGGATATAATCTTCAATCCGCCTTCGGCAAACAATTGTGCGCTGGCGGTTGCGTACACCGTGGGCAGCTCTATAACGGCGCCGGCGCCGCCTAATACTGCGCATTCGGCGCGTAAGGCTTTATCGCAAAACGCAGGCATAGCGGATTGAACAAACGACCCGCTCATCACGCAAAATATATTATCGAAGCCTTTGGCTTTTAGTGTATCCAGCTGGTATTTATGTCCGGTGTGAAACGGATTATATTCTGTTATGACGGCGCAATTTTTCATAATAATTACTTTACTTTATTTACGAACAAGTGTATAATGATTATTGGCAATATACGTTTTTAGCGTTATTTGCCGATATTATACCATATCAATTTTATTTTGTAAATACTTATCGGAGGACAATCATGAACGATTTGTTAAAATCTGTACGCGAAAAAGCCAAGAGTCTTAAAAAGACAATCGTGTTGGCAGAAGGCGAGGAGCCGCGCATAATTACCGCTGCGGTCAAGGTTCAAGCTGAAGGCATTGCAAAAATTATTTTGCTCGGTAACATTGACGTAATCAAGCAAAAATGCCCCTCGGTCAATTTGAACGGTATAACGGTAATCAATCCCGCTACTGTCGACGTCGAGCCGTATGCAGAGCTTTTGTTCGAGCTGCGCAAGGCAAAGGGCATGGATATGGATACGGCGCGCAAGCTGGCGCACAATCCGCTGTACTTCGGCGTGCTTATAGTAAAGCGCGGTGAAGCGGACGGAATGGTAGCCGGATCCGTCAACGCTACCGGCGACGTTTTGCGCCCGGCATTGCAAATTATAAAGACAGCACCCGGCATTAAAACGGTTAGCTCGTGCTTTATTATGTGCCTTGACAAAAATTCCAAGTACGGCGAAAACGGCATAATGGTGTTTGGTGATTGCGCGGTCAATCCCAATCCGGACAGCAATCAGCTTGCCGATATCGCTATGGCTTCGGCTGACACCGCGGTTGCCATTGCCGGCATCACGCCCAAAGTAGCCCTGCTTTCGTACTCTACCAAGGGCTCGGCAAAGGGTGAGCTTGTGGATAAGGTGACAGGCGCACTCGAAATAATTAAGGCCGCGCGCCCCGAAATGCGCGTTGACGGCGAACTGCAAGCGGATGCGGCGCTCGTTCCCACTGTTGCCGACCTTAAAGCACCCGGTAGCACGGTTGCCGGTAAAGCCAACGTATTGATTTTCCCCGATCTTCAAGCGGGCAATATCGGATACAAGCTGGTGCAACGTCTTGCTAACGCCGAGGCTATAGGACCTATTTGCCAAGGCTTTAACAAACCGGTGAACGACTTGTCCAGAGGTTGCAGCAGCGAGGACGTGGTAAACGTTGTAGCTATGACGGCGCTGCAAAGCACGATTACAAAATAATGAAGTTTAAAAAAATTACGGTAAAATGCACTTCGGAGACCTCGGACGCCGTATCGTACGCCTTGCACGAGGCGGGCAGTATGGGCGAGGTCTTCGAGGACTACAATAATATAAAGCAAGTACTGGATGATAAGCGCTGGGATTACGCCGACGCGCAATTATTTATTCCTACCGAGGACTGTGCCGTCATCGGTTATTTTACCATTGAATCGGCGGAAGATATCATTTTCCAAAGGATTGACGCTTTAAAGCAATATGATTGGGCTGATTTTTCAAAGCTAAGCTACCAAGCGGAAATAATAGATTCCGTAGAATGGGAAAACGAGTGGAAAAAGTATTATAAACCGTTCAATATAGGAAAAGTCGTAATAGTTCCCGAATGGATAGATTATAATCCGACTTGCGGCGACGTAAAGGTCATACTCAATCCCGGTCTGGCGTTCGGCACGGGAATGCACGAAACAACTTCGATGTGCGTGGACTTGATGCAACGCATACCGTTGTCAAATAAGCGTGTATTGGACTTTGGGTGCGGCAGCGGTATACTCGGCATTTGTGCAACGGCGCTCGGCGCGCGGTCGGTTGTATTTGCCGATACGGAAGAGCAGGCGATAACCGCCACCGAATACAACTGCAAGATAAACGGAATATCCAATCCCGAAGTGTTTTGCCGCGACGTGCGCGAAATGGCCGAACCCGCCGATATAGTGGTTGCAAACATTACCGCGGACGTATTGATAGCAGTTATGCCGATAATTAAAAGTGCGCTGTGTAATGGTGGATACGCAATAATCAGCGGCATAATTTCCGACAAAAAGCAACTGGTAGCGGACGAATATTTAAAAGAATTCACTCTTGCGCAAGCCCAACAAAAAAACGAGTGGAGCGCATTCCTGTTTAAGCTATGAGATTTTACTTGCCGAACATAAATAAATCGCATCCTGAACTGATTGGAGAAGCACACACTCACGCTGCATACGCACGGCGCATACGCGTGGGCGATTGTATAACCGTGTTTGACGGAGCGGGACGCGATTACTATTGCAAAGTCAAAGAGATCAAAAAAGATAAAACTTTGCTGGAAATACTCGATACGTTTGAAAACGTAGGTGAGTCGGCAATTACGGTAACGTTGTACTTATCCGTTATTAAGCAAGATCGTTTTGAACTGGCAGTGCAAAAAGCTACCGAACTTGGCGTAAAAAAGATTGTACCTGTATATTCGGCGTTTACTCAGCGCAATTTCGGCTTAAATTACGACAGGCTCAACAAAATAGCTATATCCGCTTGCGAGCAGTGCGGAAGGAGTAGAGTGCCTATTATAGAACACACACTCGACTTTGACGAACTTATCGACCGAGCCAAACACACCCAAATGATATTCCCTTGGGAGCGCGAAAGCAACGGAACACTGCAAGCGGTATTAGATAAGGATAACACAGATATATCCGTATTCATCGGCCCGGAAGGCGGAATCACTGCGGACGAACAAAGCAAACTCACAGCAGTCGGAGCAAAATCGGTAACGTTAGGCAAACGAATCCTTCGAGCGGAAACCGCAGCAATAGCCGCACTGTCAGTAATATACTACGAAATAGGAGAGTGGGATCTTTGAACATACGTGTAATAACACTCGGATGTAAAGTAAATCAATGCGAAAGCGCGTCCATTGTGTCAACGCTTAGATTAAACAACTATTCAGCGTCGGAAGGTTTAGAGCCTGCCGACGTTTATGTTTTGAATACATGTTCGGTAACAGCCGAGGCCGATAAAAAATCGAGGCAGTACATAGCCAAGATGCGTAAATTGAATTCGGAATGTAAAATCATAGTAGTAGGATGCAGCTCGCAAAATCATCCTCAGACATTTGCCAAAAATAACGTAATAGCAGTAGGCGGCACGATAAATAAGTCCGATTTCGTGCTAAAAGTCGTTAAAAATATATGCAAAGATAATCAATATAGTATTCTATCAAATATAATACTATTAGACAATTCGGCAGAAAGTGTTGAAAAATGTAGGCAATTTAGCCATGAGGAGTATCCTATATCGAATAAAACGAGGGCTTTTATAAAAATTCAAGACGGGTGTAATAGGTTTTGTACATACTGTATTATACCGTATTTACGTGGGCGTAGTAGGTCGCGCAGTGTAGAAGATATTGTGAGTGAGTGCGAGAAAATCGAGTCAAAAGAGGCTGTTATTACGGGCGTAGATATATCCGCATATGGGAAGGATATCGGTACCGATTTGGCGTCACTTTTAGATACTTTATCTGCTACCAAAATGCGCAAACGATTAGGATCGTTAGAGTGTGAGGCCATAAATGAGCCTCTGCTGGACGTAATGGCCCGGGGTGGATATTGTCCACACTTTCATTTATCACTGCAGAGCGGCGATAATACGGTGCTAAAAAGTATGAATAGAAGATATGATACCGAGTATTTTTACAGCAAGATTGAATTGATACGAAAGTATTTTCCGCTTGCAGGAATAACGACGGATGTTATTGTAGGATTTCCTACGGAAACGGACGAATTTTTTAACAATAGCTGCAATTTTATAAAAAAATGCGCGTTTTCGGATATTCATGTTTTTCCTTACAGTAGGCGAGTTGGCACTCTGGCGGCCAAAAAATACGGCGAATTGCCTCCAGAAACAGTAAAATTGCGCGTCAGTAAGCTGCTTGAAATAAAAAATGAGCTTCGTTTGCAGTTTATGCAAAAGAATTTAGGTACGAGAATGCCTGTATATATAGAGGATTCCGAGGGCGATTATAATGTGGGCTATACGCCCAACTATATTAAGGTGTATTCTCACGCTTCTTGTGGTGAAATAGTCGATTTAAATTTGACCGAATTGCACAATGATACCGGAATTATCGGCGTATAATTTCGTACATATAATTTATAGTGTGTTTTTGGGTAATTTACCCGATAGGTTCGCGGTAGGGCAATAATACGAACCGCTATGGTATACATAATCTATCACTTCGCAAAAGACAGCTTTTGCGAAGTGATAGATACCAAAAGAGTGGTGGTGCCGTTTAAATGCTGTTAATCGGTTTTATTCCGCTTTAACATTGATTTGTGATTATTCTCGTTTTTATTTTAGTTTATTATTTTTGTTGTATCTATATTGTTTTATTTGTTGTATAACAGTTGATAATGATTAAGATACTATTAGTATGAAAAAAGCCTCTCATATGAAAAAAGCTTTTAAAGTTACACTTATATGCTTAGCGGTTTTTATCGTAGTGATTTTGCTTGCGATTGGCTTTTTCTTTTTGCTTATAGAACCTAATGTAAATATATTTGGATTTGAACGGCTGGATTTGTGTAAACTTACATCTTACTCGCGTTCTGTTACGTTACTTGACGCGTACGGCAATCCGATTGATGACGCAGTTTACTTCGGCAACAATAATATATCCGTAAATATAGATACTTTACCTGAACATACTTTAAATGCCTTTATAGCTATCGAGGATAAACGTTACTATTCGCATAATGGCGTCGATTATAAACGTATGGCGTCCGCATTTATGTCTAATATCAAATCCGGCGGATTCAATCAAGGCGCATCTACTATTACGCAGCAGCTTATAAAAAACACGCATTTATCAAATGAAAAAACTTTGCGTAGAAAAATCAGTGAGATACGCCTGGCGCGCAAGCTCGAGCGCGTTTTCGATAAACGTCAAATATTGGAAAGTTATTTAAATGTTTTATACTTTGGATCGGGCATTCGCGGCTTGGGCACTGCAAGCCGCGTTATGTTCGATAAACCCGCATCCGAGTTGACACTCGCCCAATCGGCTGCGTTGGCGTCCATTATCAACAATCCCGCAAAATACAGTCCGTATAATAATATCGATAATCTTAATAAGCGCAAACAGCTTGTGCTTAAAGAAATGTTAAATCAAAAGCTTATTACCAAAGCCGCGTACGACAGCGCGATCGCCGAACAACTTGAATTCGGTAAAAACCGCAGTAATCAATTTGTAACGGCTGCGATAAAATCGGCGTGCAGTGCGCTTAATTGTTCTGAAAAGACTTTGTTTTTGAGGAACTATACGATACGCACGTCGTACGATCCTGCAATATCCAACGCTGTGCGCGTAGCGTTATCCAATATCGGTAATGACTATAATGCACGCGTGCTTATAGTGGAAAACCGCACAGGCGGCATCGCTTGCGACGAAACCAACGGAACAAAATATATCAATCCCAAAAGGTCGCCTGCATCAACTATAAAGCCGTTTACATCATACGCAGTTGCGCTGGAATCGGGGCTCAATCCCCTAACTCAAATTTTTGACGAGCCGACTGTATTCGGTGATTATGCGCCCGCGAATTATAAAGGTGTTTACCGCGGATATTTATCAATGCGCGATTGCCTTAAATACTCGTCCAACATAGCGGCTGTCAAGCTTATGCGGCAATTCGGCGTTGAACAATCGATATCAGTCGCACGCAATTTCGGATTAAATTTCGAGCAATCGGACAACACGCTTGCCGTTGCGCTCGGCGGAATGGAAAAAGGCGTTACTTTACCTGAAATAGCTAATGCGTACCGCACGCTCGCAAACAGCGGCATTTACTCCGATATCGGGTACGTAAACTCTATCAAAAATGCCGATGACGTTAATGTTTATAACGCCGTTAGTACACAAAAACGTGCCGTCGGTGACGATACGGCGTATTTACTGACTGATATGTTGATAACTTGCGCTCAGTCTGGTACGGCCAAAAAGCTTAAATACAGCGGAATTATTGCGGCCAAAACAGGTACAAACGGCGACGAAAACGGCAATTACGACTGTTATGCCGTAGCATATACTCCCGAATATACCATTGCGGTTTGGTTCGGCGCAAATGACAAGCCGATATCCAATTCGATTACCGGCGCTTCGTGCTGCGATATTATTATGCGCATATGCCGTGACGCTGATATAGATACTTCTACACCGTTCACAATGCCTAAGTCGGTAGCATATTTTGACGTCGACTACAATGAACTGTCACAATCACACGAGGTGTATCTTGCCGATCCGTTGTTACAACAACGTTACAGAGTGTCGACTTTGCTGTCCAAACGACATTTGCCCATACGTAAAGATATAGATATCTTAGATTATTACGACGAATATATGTGGGAATAATATTTGTTTGCTTACGCTAATTGCACCGTTTCCAGTCCCGCAAGTGCGCGGTCAATCAATTCGTTATAATCGGGTATACGACTCTCCTGCTCCTCGACCTTTTCAATCGTGGGTTTGATAAGCGGGAATTCGGGCAAGAACACCGTGCAACAATCCTCGTACGGTTCGATTGATTTTTTGAACGTCCCTATATTTTCGGCGATTTCTATAATTTCGTCCTTATCCATACCTATACAAGGGCGGAATACGGGTACGTCCACAACGGCGTTGGTAACCGTTATGCTCTCCAAAGTTTGGCTTGCTACCTGCCCCAAGCTTTCGCCGTTTATAAGGCAACCGCATTCGTTATCGAGCGCCACCCTTTGCGCAATTCTCATCATAAACCGCCGCACAAGCGTAATCATGTAGTTTGGCTTGCAGTGATTGTGTATCGATTCTTGTATTTCGGTAAGCGACACGCACATCAGTTTTATGTTCGGACAGAAATTGCCTAATATTTTTGCAAGGTCGATTGCCTTTTGCTTAGCCGCTTCCGACGTGTACGGATAGGAATGGAAATGCAACGTCGTAATGCTCATGCCGCGCTTTGCAATCATATATCCGGCGACAGGACTGTCTATACCGCCCGACAACAAAAGCAACCCGTTTCCACCTGTTCCGTAAGGCATACCGCCCGCGCATTTAACCGTGCTGTCGTACAAATATACGTCGCCGTTTTCGCGCACGTCAACGTTTATCGTGTAGGCGGGATTATGTAAGTCAACCTGTAATTGCGGCTTAGCTTGCAAAATACGCTCGCCAAGCTTCATATTTATTTGTAAGGAATTGAGCGGATATTTCTTGTACGAACGGTGCGAAGTAACGCGAAACGAACCGCTATTCGGCGTCATTTGAATTGCAAGCGCAGCAATCTCGTCAAAATCGTAACCGCATTGGCGGGCAACGGAGACTGAATGTACGCCGAATACCTGTTTTAGACGCGCTATTATATCGTATTCGACAGCGACGTCATAATCCTTTACCACATACCTTCCGCGCCCGAAAAACAGCTTACAGTCTATGCCGCGAAGCTTATCCGTTATATTATTCTTTAACGTATTTTCAAAGTAATCCTTGTTTTTGCCTTTAAGATAGAGCTCGCCGAAGCGTATCAAAATTACATTGTTAAACATATTTATCTCCTTATCGATTGCAAGCGTCTGCTATTATTTTTGCCGCAGCCAAAGCGTCCTCGCGCGTCGTGTCAACAAACAAACTTAAACGTATACACCGCTCTATTTCGTCAGGCTTTACGCCTATTGCCGATAAAACGCGGTTGCCGCGTTTTGAGCCCGAACACGCCGCACCCTTGCCGATAATCACGCCCTTGTCGTGAACGATATTTTGCAATATTTCGGCTTTATACTTGGGTGCGCATAAGCACAAAATAAATCCGCTGTTTTGTCCTCTGCCGACTTCGACAAATCCACGGCTTGTAAAATACTCGCACAGCTCGGCACGAAGAGTCGGTATGTTGCCGTTATTATGCTTGGCGTATTCCTGCACAGCGGAAGCAAATGCGGCAATGTACGGCGTGTTTTGCGTTCCTGAACGCAAGCCGTGTTCCTGCCCACCTCCGACGATATAAGGCGACATATTCAATCCGCGCCGCATATACAAAAAGCCTATCCCCTTAGGAGCGCCTATTTTGTGCGCACTGGCGCTGTAATAATCCACGCCCAGTCCGTTTATAGGTAATCCCGATTTTAACAGTGCTTGCACTCCGTCGCTGTGAATTAACGCATTAGGAGACTTTTGCCTTACGGCTGTGGCTAAACTCTTTATTGGGTTAACGGCGCCTGTTTCATTGCTCACGTGTATCATCGATACAAGCGCGGTATTATCGTCTACAAGCCGTAAAAGCGCTTGCTCGTCTACTGTACCGTCTCTATTCAACGGGGCTATTCTTACGTCTTTTCCACGACTTTTAAGCTGCATTGCAACCTCGTAGACTGAAGAATGTTCCCCTGCCGTTATTACGATATTGCCCTTGTGATTTTTTATGCCACAGTTGAACACCCAGTTATTTGATTCGGTTGCACCGGATGTAAAAATCAATTCGTCGCTGTTTGCGCCCACTGCGTTAGCAATTATGTTGCGCGCTTGCTCTATACGATTGTTTACGGCGACGGCGCTTTTGTACGTCGCATTAGGATTAAAGTAATCGGTGAGCATAGCGGATTCCGCGGCGCGTGCGGCAGCATCGAAAACCTTGGTAGTGGCGGCATTGTCTAAGTATATCATTATTTATTGTCGTCTCCGTCCGTATCGTTTGAATCGGCGCTGTCATAATCCGATTGGTCTTCGTCCTTATAACCGTTGACGGCCACTAAGGCTTCCTCCTGTTCTTTTTGGGCAAGACGTTTTTCCAAATCGCTTACGCTCTTGTCGAAAACGGTCAACGCAGACGAGGAAAGAGCGCGTCGCAACGCTATCATAAACGCTTTGTTAGGCTCCAAAAACAGTATGTTACGTACGCCCTTGTCCGTTTTGTAGCAAATATACAAAATCGAATCCTCATCATCGTAATTTACCAACGCAAGAATTTTTTTATTAGCGCTACGCTCGACCTTTTTGTAGCCTTCCGAATCGAATACACCCACCGATTCGATTAACCTAAGTCGTACAGTATACTTTTGTTTGCGACGTTCGCGGAAATATATTTCGGTTACGCGTATAAACTCGTCATCTATAACGTAGTCATATTCGGTGTTGAAACGCTTGTTTATTCTTCCTAAAATAAAGTTGGCTATAAAAAACGGCGCCGAAATAATCAAGAATACCCAAAAATAATAGAAAAAGTAGTCGCCGAGCATTGCACTACTTACGATAGCAAATACGCCGATAATCATGCAAATAGTTTTTGCCACGATAAGCGCCTTGGTGCGCTTCATGCGCTCATCGACATTCTTGTTAGTGACATTTTGTTCAAAATACAATTCCATTTTTTCTCCGTGCGCCTACGACTCCGGCGCTTGTATTATTTTTCCGACTTCTGTGTTGTGTTTGGCTGCGTCGAACAGCGTAAGCGTAAAAATAAACGTCGCGCCGGCACCGCGGCTACTTTCCACCCAAACGACTTCCCCGTGCTCGTCTATTATCTTTTTTACAATCGACAGACCCAATCCCGAGCCCTTTGCCTTGACCGGCGAACGCGATTTATCGGTCATATAGAACGTATCCCAAATTAACATTTGATCCTTTTTGCTTATACCGTATCCGAAGTCGCGCACCGTTACGTACACCTTATTTTCATGAATACTGGTGGTAAGGATAATTCTGGAATACGCCGGCGAATACTTGATGGCGTTATCCAAAAGATTGGTCAGCACCTGTATGATTTTGTCCTTGTCGGCAAAAACATAACAAGTGTCACGCGAAAATTCCACATTGGCTTGAAGCGCTTTTTTAATCAGCGCAGGCTCGAACTTAGCCGCCACCTCGTTAATAATATCGTTAATGTCGAATTTAGTGCGTACCAGCGGGTTTTTACCGGAATCGAGCCGCGAAAGATCGAGCATCGACGTAATAAGCGCGTTTAACCTTTTTGTTTCGCTAAGCGCTATTTTTAAGTACTTATCCTTGTCCTCCTCGCTTGCCGTTCCGTCCAATACGGCCTGCAAAAATCCTTGCACTGAAGTTAACGGCGAACGCAGCTCATGCGAGGCATTGGCAACAAAGGTCTTTCGCACTTGAGCAAGTCGAGCATACTCGTCGGCGGTAGCGTTTACCGCGGACTGCAAGTCGTCGGCACTGTTGTCTATAGTGGCAAAATCGGTTTTAATCAAATTGCCGTCGTGCGTCATGTTTTTTAACCGCTTGGCCGCATTACCTATTTTAGCATATACAAAATAATGTGTTATGAGCAAATAAGCGATTGCTTCCAATATACATGCAAACACAATAAGCACGATTATAATATTGCGCTTTTCGCTATCGACTTGCGGATACGCAAAGTACATAGGGAAAAATACCGTGCCGAAAATAACGATAAACGCTACGGTAATACGGAAAATATGAGATTTGAAAAATCTTTTTAAGGTCGATTTTCCGTCAGCCACATCACACCTATTTAACTTCTATTTTGTATCCGACTCCCCACACGGTAGTAAGCTGCCAGTGCGGATTGTCACCCAATTTTTCGCGCACGCGTTTGATATGAACATCTACAGTACGCGAGTCGCCCGAATAACCTTGCCCCCAAATCGCATTTAGCAATTCGTCGCGGGTAAATACATGCATCGGCGTTTTTGCCAACATGTACAATAATTCTATTTCCTTAGGCGGCATATCCACCTTTTCACCGTTCAACGTCACGGTAAATTCGGTTAGATTTACGTTAAGATTGAATAGCGTTACGTTCTTAATTTCTGTGGCAGGTTTTGATCTACGCAACACCGCGCGAATACGCGCAATAAGCTCTTGCGGCTCGAAAGGTTTTGTTATATAATCGTCGGCACCGCGGTCAAGACCGGAAATTCTATCTGTAGATTCACCGCGCGCCGACAACATGATTACAGGCACCTCACTGAATTTGCGAAGTTCAGAAAGTACTTCAAAGCCGTCGAGTCCCGGCATCATAACGTCTAAAACCACTCCGTCATACGCTATTGACGAAAGCTTGGTTAACGCTGTGTTGCCGTCATGACAAAACTCCACAGAAAACCCGTCGCGTTCCAAATATAACGCTAACAACTGACAAATGTTTTTATCGTCATCCACTATAAGTATTTTGGTTATTTTATCGTTTTTTTCCATGATCCAATATTGCCCTACTGAACTTGATAGCCGGTCGGTCATCCTCATCGAAATGTTCGGTGTCGACCGTATAATTGAAATAAACCTTGAACACCGCTCCTATTATTGTAACTACGTCCGTTATGCTCGTTTTGCCGGGATCTATTGCTACGCCCAATGTTTTGCTTGCAATCGGGATGAATTCCTTGTTGCGCATAATACTTCCGTTTATACAGCCGATAACAAAGTCGTCGTTTATTCCCATCGATACAGCTATATCCGAAATCGCCGTTTGCTCGTTATAATCACTTTTAACTATGTATCGCGAAGCTAACGACGCCAAGAACTCGCAACCGTTCAGCTGTAAATGAAATCCATGCGAAAGCAAAACGTTGTAAACGCCCAGCTTGACGTCGTTTAACGTCATAGCGCGTTCTATGGCAATTTCGTTGTGCAAATACCTGTCCAAAGTGTAACTTGCAAGCGGATTTACCCTGTTTATTAAGTAGACGTTGTCCGATATATCGTGCATTATACCACCGCTTCACACAAATATTTTGCTCGTACAAACACACTTAAATCGCAAAGTACGTCTTTTGCCGTCATAGGATGCGAATTGGTAAGCGCCATAACTCTTTCGCAAAAATAGTTATTGTAGATGTTAAAGTACTTTTCTATAATGCGCGTAACGGTGTCGACATTTGTAGCATGCATTTTGGCAAAGTCATCAATTACGTAATCCAGCGAAAGATCTGGACGTAACGAAAGTATTTCGATAAGCCTCGCCAATACGGCAAACCCGTTGCCCGTCGGCGGAGTGCCTACAAATAACAGCGCCTTGATTATATACGTTTTTACAGCCTCTTGCCTGACAGTACCGTACAACGAATACAACGGACTTCCAAAGCCGAGAATGACAGAGCTTTCCCGCCTGAACGCGGATATAGCACTGTTGTCCACTTCGTCACAGGGAGCTTGTGGAATTTTTTGTTTACCATCCATCGCTACTTGCAATAATTCGGCTCGTCCAGCTTTTGCCCGCCCAAAAGGTGCATATGCAGGTGCGGAACAGTTTGCATTCCGTCGTCACCCTGATTGATTACAAAACGGAATCCGTTTTCGAGTCCGAGCGAAGGAGCTATTTCTCCCACCTTCTTTATGCATTTTCCCAATTCTATAGCATCGGAATCGGTCATGTCCGTAAAGCTTTTATAATGCTTTTTGGGAATAGCCAAATAATGTTTTTTTGCTTTAGGCGCAATGTCGGCAATGACAATCATAAGGTCGTCCTCGTAGTACTTTGTCGACGGAATGTCGCCTTTGATGATTTTACAAAAAATGCAGTCCTCCATGTTTACCTCTCGATATAATTTTTACACAACAAATCACGCCAAATAAATATTGGCAATTACATTATATCACACAAGTTTGGATTATGCAATAATATGAAAAAACTCTTTTACATTTTCGATACAAAAAAACGGCAAGCATGCTTGTGCTTGCCGTAGGCATTATCTCTGGATTTTAAAAGCTTTTGCGCCTCTGTATTCCGCCATGCTCAGTTGCTGCTCTATCCGTAAAAGTCTGTTGTATTTTGCAACACGCTCCGATCGACAAGGCGCACCTGTTTTGATTTGTCCGCTATTGACGGCAACAGCAAGATCGGCTATTGTATTATCCTCGGTCTCCCCGCTCCTGTGCGATATTATACACGTAAAACCGTTACGGTGCGCCAGCTCGATTGCTCTAAGCGTTTCGGACAGCGTACCTATTTGATTGGGCTTGATCAAAATAGAATTGCCGCATTTTTGGTTAATACCTTTTTGTAGGCGCTTGACGTTGGTGACAAACAAATCGTCGCCGACAAGCTGAACAGACGAGCCGAGAGCGACCGTAAGCTTTTGCCATCCGTTCCAGTCCTCCTCGTCCAGGCCGTCCTCCAAAGAATATATAGGATACTTTTCGGTAAGCATACGCCAGTGGTCGATTAATTGATCGGATTTTAAAGTGACGTTTGACTTTGACATGTGGTAAACCCCTGTTTTTTCGCCCTTCCACTCACTGGCTGCCGCGTCCAGTGCGATAACAAAGTCCGAACCGTCCTTGAATCCGGCTTTCCTCACGGCATCGACAATAACCTTAACGGCATCCTCGTCACTGTCTAGATTGGGTGCAAAACCACCTTCGTCGCCTACCGCAGTCGAAAGATTACGGCTTTTTAGCAACTCTTTAAGAGTATGATACACCTCAGTGCACCAACGTAATCCTTCCGAAAACGACGGAGCGCCTATCGGCATTATCATAAACTCCTGCACGTCTACAGTGTTTGATGCATGCGCACCGCCGTTTAGGATATTCATCATAGGCACCGGCAGTGCAATTGCCCTGCATCCTCCCAAATATCTATACAACGGCAGTCCGTAAGCATTTGCGGCAGCTTTGGCTGTCGCCAGCGACACGGCAAGGATTGCGTTTGCGCCCAGCTTGGACTTGTTGTCAGTTCCGTCGGCAGCTAACATAAGCCTATCAACGGTGTATATATCGCTGCCGTCCGCTCCTGTTAAAACTTCGTTTAATATCTCGTTTATGATGCCGACCGCTTTTGTTACACCCTTGCCTCCGTATTTGTTTTTATCTCCGTCGCGAAGCTCGATCGCTTCAAACTCACCGGTCGACGCTCCCGACGGTGACGCAGCTACGCCAATTGCACCGCATTCCAATATTACTTCCGCTTCTACGGTGGGATTACCGCGAGAATCGAGTATTGTCCTACCTACTACCTTTTTAATTGCTGTGTTCAAAAATAAAAAAACTCCTTATTAGCTATGTAATAAATAAGGAGTTTAACAAATATATACTTTGCAATATTCAGTTAATTTATACCCAACGCTTTCAGGCACGCGTCAAGAGCCAAAATGCCATGCTCGAAGGTCAATCCGCCTTGAAAATACGCAGTATACGGAGGACGGATGGGTGCGTCACATGACAGCTCTATCGAAGAACCTTGAACAAATGCTCCGGCCGCCATGATTACCTTGTCGTTATAGCCCGGCATATCCCACGGTTCCGGCGAAGCAAAGCTGTCCACCGGCGAAACCGACTGTATTGTTTTGCAAAAGTCAATCAGCTTTTGCTCGTCGTTAAAGTTGACCGAACAAATTATATCGTCCACCGAATCTGTGGGCTTGGGTAATGTTTGGTAACCGAGCCGAGAAAACACCTCGGAAAATAACAGTGCGGTTTTTATACTTTGCGCAGTTACGTGCGGAGCCATAAACAAGCCTTGGTAAAACATGCGGTAATCGCCCGCATACGAGCCGACCTCTTTGCCGATAGACGGCGAAGTAAACCGCCCCTCTATTTGCCTGATAGCATTTGCCGTGCCGCAAATGTATCCGCCGGTAGGTGCAATGCCACCACCGGGATTTTTGATGAGCGAGCCGACAAGAACGTCTGCAAACGACGGCTCTGCCGTTTCGGTAAACTCTCCGTAGCAGTTATCAACCATTACGGTACATCCGTATGACTTTGCCAGTTCTGTAATCTCACGTATTTGATTGACGGACAGCGCGGGACGCATATCGTAGCCGCGCGAGCGTTGCAAAGCCACGACGCTAGGCTTTACTTGCTGTATTTTGGCCTTAATTGCCTCTAAATCGGGCAATCCGTTGCTGAGCGGCACAATTTCGCAACCAATGTTAAAATCCTTTAAAGACCCTATTCCGTCGCCGAAAATCACGTCGTTTAGCGTGTCGTACGGTCTGCCCGTAGCACACAGCAAAATTTGGTTGGGACGAAGCAATCCAAACAGCGCAATCGTCAACGCATGCGTACCGGAAGCAATAAGCGGCGAAACGATGGCGTCCTCCGTTCCGAATACGTCGGCAAAAAGTCTATTGAGCGTATCGCGCCCCACGTCGTCATAGCCATAGCCGGACGTGGGTGCAAAATGTCTGAGCGCTATCCTATGCTTGATAAACGCGTCCAGTACCTTTTTTTGGTTGTCGAGCGCAATGCCGTCTACACGCTTAAATACATCCGCAAGACTTGTCATCGCCTGTTCTATTAGCTTGTTCATAATTCAATTCTCCAAAAAGTTTTCGACGATCTGTTGAACTCTATCGTAATCCCTGGCGTCGATAAACACTTTGTTTAACTTCATACCGTTAAAGTACGTCATTTGGCGCTTTGCGTAGTTACGTGTTTTTTGCGCCGTTATTTGCTCCAATACTTCGCGCGGAGCATCGATGTCTGCGGCTATTTGCTTGTAACCCAAAGCCTGCATAGAAGTGTGATTTTTATATTGTAGCAAGGACTTTACTTCTTCTATAAGTCCGTCGTCAAACATACTGTGAACACGTTTATTTATTTTGTCGTACAGCATTTCGCGCGGAAGCGTAAGAACAACGGTTAAATCATCGTAAGGTTTTTCTTGCGTAATCGTATCCGACTTGGTTTGACCGCGCAAGCAAAATATTTCCAGCGCTCTTACCACGCGCTTACAATCGTTAGCAGAAATTTTTGACGCCGATTGCTCGTCTATGCCCGTAAGCATATCATGCAAAACATTGGGGCCGAAAAAGTGCGCGACAAGTTTAAGTGCATTCCTAATATTATCGTCCTTTGGCGCATCTGCAAAATTACAGCCTGACAATAATGAATATACGTACAATCCAGTTCCCCCAACAATAATGGGCAGCTTACCGCTGTTATACGTGCGCTCGATTTCCGCCTTAGCAATCTTGACGTACTCACCGACCGAAAAATCGGCGTCGCCGTCCGCAATATCAATCATTTTGTGGACAACACCGTCACACTCCGCTTCGGTCAGCTTGCCTGTGCCGATATCAAAGCCCCTGTAAATCTGCATGGAATCGGCGCCGATTATTTCCCCGTTAAATCGCTTTGCGAGTTTCAGCGCCATAGCGGACTTGCCGACGGCGGTGCAGCCGACCAATGCAAGCGCTTTTATACGATGCGCTTGAACCACTTTTCAATCTCCTTTTTGGTGAACCCTATTACAATCGGTCTGCCGTGCGGACAAAACAGCGTGATGTTGCGCGCTGTCATTTCGGCGAGAAGCGCGTCTATTTCCGATTGACTCAAATCGTCTATCTCACCCTTAACAGCCGCCTTGCACGCTGCTTGCATTAGCCGCTCCTTTAACACCATAGGACTTTTTTCGCGCGAGTTGATAAGCGTAAGCATATCGGAAACAAAAAGCTGCAAATCGATACCCACGCACTCGTACGGCAAATACGACAGCGTAAATGTGTATTCCCCAAACGGAGAAATACCAAAACCGCAATCCTCCAACAAATCGGTATTTTCACTCAAAAGCTCGGCGTCGGCCGCAGATACGTCAAAAACAAACGGTATCATCAACGGCTGTGTTTGCAACCGCTTTTCCTCATACTTCTTTAACAGCTTGTCATATAGAAGCTTTTCATGTGCGGCATGCTGGTCTATAAAATAGCACTGCTCACCACGCTCCAAAACCAAATATGTATTGAAAAGCTTGCCTATGCACTTACATTCGACGGGCGCAAAAACCTGCTGCTTTTGTGTAAAATCCGCAGCCGATGCAAATACATCCGAATATATCTCAGCAGGCTGAACGGTATCGGCAGTATCATTATCAACGATTTCACTATCGTTATTTTGTTCTGTCGACTCCAATGAGCTATAATCAATAACTTGCGCCGACGTCGGTTTAGCCGGAACGGCCTCGAAAAACGATTTAAACAAATTATGCACAGGCTTGCCGTACTGCTCGGCACTATCCGATTTAAAGTCATCGTCAACCAAATCGAGCTTTTTAGGTTCTGTAAGTCGCGGCATTACCGCATTTTTAACAGCACGAGCCACAATAGACTTAATTTTGGTCGTATCGGCAAATTTAACTTGCATTTTACTCGGATGCACGTTTACGTCTACCATATCGTACGGCATTGTAATATGCAATACAAACAGCGGGTACTGCCGTTTCATAAGATATGCCGAATATACCGAAAATACAGCATACTGAATATCGACACTTTCAACATATCGGCCATTAATAATTATGTTTTGATAATTACGCGACGGCTTAGTATATATAGGTAAGCATGTAAAGCCTGTTACGGTAATAGGAGTTTCGGACAAATTTACTTCCACGGTATTTTTAAGCACCGAATCGCCGTAAACGGCGTATACCGCGCTTTTCAGTCCTTCGCCCGGCGAAGAAAAATGCTTAGTTTCACTGTCAAATTTGAATACAATATCGGGATTGGACAGAACCAAATGTTCGATTAATGTAAATATCTTTGTTTCCTCGCGCGAGGGCTTTGCCAAAAACTTCTTTCTTGCAGGGATATGTTCAAACAGGTTTTCCACCGTGACTGTCGTTCCGAGGCTTGTTCCGCATTCATCATGGGATATCAGTCTTCCGCCCTTATACACTATTTTTCCGCCGATTTCGCTATCAGCAGTACGTGAAATCATTGTAACGTCGGCAACGGCGCCTATGCTCGGCAAAGCTTCACCGCGAAATCCCAGCGTACTTATAGTGTCCAAGTCGTCGAGATTTTTTATCTTGCTGGTTGCGTGCGGCAAGAACGCTGTAGGCATATCGTCGAAATCTATGCCGCTACCGTTGTCTGTAATGGTTATTTTATCAATACCACCACCTTTAACAGTGACGCAAATTTCGGTCGCGCCTGCATCGATAGCGTTTTCGACAAGCTCCTTTACAATAGAAGCCGGGCTTTCCACCACCTCGCCTGCCGCTATCCTATTGAATATTTCGCTGGGAAGTTTGTTTATTTTCATTTATCCAATTTTTCCTTTAAATCGCAAAGTATATCGAGCGCGTGACGTGGCGTAATGTTGTTTACGTCAATATCTTTGAGTATGCGGATAATCTCGTCGTACTGCATAGCATTGTCAAACAGAGACAGCTGGCGCACGTCGTTCGCCTTGTGTGCTATATCGGCATTAATAAGCTGTGATAATAATTGCTTCGCCCTATCCAAAACCGTTTGAGGAAGCCCGGCAAGCGCCGACACTTCTATACCGAAGCTCTTGTTGGCGCTGCCACGCATGATTTTTCGCACAAACTTGATATTGCCGTCCGTTTCCTTTGCGGTGAACTTGTAATTTTTAAGTCCGGCAATGCTTCCTTCAAGCTCGGTGAGCTCGTGGAAGTGCGTAGAAAACAGTACTTTTGCATTATACTTTTGCGACACGTATTCGATAACAGCCCAGGCAATGCTAAGCCCGTCGTATGTGGAAGTACCCCTACCTATTTCATCGAACAATATAAGGCTGTTATCTGTTGCGTTTTCCAAAATGGATGCAACTTCCGTCATTTCCACCATAAAGGTGCTTCTGCCGGTGGATAAATCGTCGCTGGCGCCAACCCTGGTAAACACCTTGTCCACAAGACCGATATTTGCCGACTTTGCCGGAACAAACGAGCCCATATGCGCAAGCACTGTAATAAGCGCAACTTGGCGCATATAAAGGCTTTTACCTGCCATATTCGGGCCTGTAATAAGCATTGTTCTTGCGTCGGTTTTGTTCATGGCCGTGTTGTTGGGCACAAAAAGCTCGTCGGACGGAAGCGTCTCGGCAACGGGATGTCTACCTTCGGCTATAACGATTTCCCCTTCCGTAGTTATTTGCGGACGGCAATAGCCGTTTCGCTTTGCGACCGTGGCAAGCGACACCAAACAGTCCAAATCGGCTATCGCCTTGCCCAGCTTGTTAATAATAGGACACTTTGTCCTGAGCGTAGCAAGAACCTGACTATACAACTCCTTTTCCCGTTTTTCCGCAAGATCGGAAGCGTTAAGCACTTTATATTCCAGCTCTTTTAAATCGTCTGTTATGTATCGCTCGGCATTGGCAACCGTTTGCCTGCGCTGATAGTTGGAGGGCACCATTGAATCGAACTGACGCGGCACTTCTATAAAGTACCCGAACAAGCGGTTGTAAGAAATACGCAGGTTTTTTATTTGCGTTTTTTCGCGCTCGGCGGCTTCCATTTGAGCAATATATTTTCGTGAACTGTTCACAAGCGAACGATATTCATCGAGAGTGGCGTCGTAACCCGTTTTGATAATGTACGTTTCCTCTTTTTTATCAGCGTCCACAGGCACAACAACAGCATTGTCTATCAAATCGGTCAAGTCGGGAAGCGCAGTCAATTGACCGTTAATTTCGCAAAGCATAGCGGAGCGCGTTTGTTCGAGCGCAGCCTTTATTTCGGGTAAAGCGTGAAAAGAAATATTGAGCGCCGTAACGTCCTTGGGCTTTATTTCACCCAAAGCAAGGTTGGCCGATATGCGCACTATGTCCTTAACCTGAGACAGAGCAGCACGCAAACGTTCCCTTAATATCGTGTCGGCATACAACGCGTCCACCGAATCTAACCGCCTGTCTATTTCCGACTTGTTGCACAGCGGGCGTAAAATCCACTTTTGGAGTTGTCTGTCCCCCATCGGCGTGCAAGTTTTGTTAATGATATCACGCAGCGTCGTGCCTAGTTTTGGGCTTTGCGAGTCAACAAGTTAAAGCGTTTTGGCAGTATTGGCGTCAATATCCATATACGCCGCAGATTCATAGTTTTCGTTATAGCCGATATTTACGTCGTTACGGAATTGATTGTGTCTTACGTACGCTATTAACGCACCCTCGGCGCAAACGCACGCAGGAGTCTTGCAAAGCGCTTTCAGTTCCTTTTCGTCCAACACGCCGACTAATGTGTTTTTTGCCGTATCATAGTCATACATAGCGTCATCGTACTGCGACAATGTACATACCGATCCGTATTTAACTGCGGATAGCTCAACGCTCTCCTCCATCATTTTGGAGTTGGCAATGATCTCCGCAGGCTTTATTCTAAGCAGCAAATCGTTAAGCTTGACCTTGACAGGGCATGGTATAAAATGATTGTACGTTTCGGCGGTAGTTATATCCGTCCACACGGCGCCTACGCCGCTGTCGTCCAAATACAGCGACATTAGATAGTTGTTCTTGTCGTCGCTAAGACTGTCCGTATCGGTGATTGTGCCGCCTGTGATGATGCGTGTAACATTGCGTTCGACAATTTTATTGCCGTCTATAGGTTCTGTGCCGTTTTGTTCGCATATGGCTACTTTGTATCCTTTTTTGAGCAATTTGGATATGTAAGTTTGCACGGCATGATAAGGCACTCCGCACATAGGCGCACGTTGATTGTTTCCGCAAGCCCGTCCGGTAAGCGTTAAATCAAGCTCTTTGGATACGGTTACCGCGTCGTCAAAAAACATCTCGTAAAAATCGCCCAGCCTAAACATCAATATGGTGTCGGGATAATCGTTCTTTATTTGTTGATATTGCTTCATCATCGGTGATAAGCCCATGTTAGATCACCTCGCCCGTTAAATTGGCATTTTTTGCGGATGTGATTTTTACGCGCACAAAATCGCCTATTTGCACGCTGTCGCTTTGGAACGTGATTGCCGCATCGGTTTCAGACTTGCCGTAGCACTTGTTGCCGTCCTTGTCGGACACAAGTACCTCCGCAGTATGCCCCACCGCATCTAATGCGAGCTGCTTGGATATTTCGAACTGGAATTTTATAAGCCTGTCTATTCGCTTTTGTTTTGTGGCGTAATCGAGCTGAGGCATAGCGTCGGCAGGAGTACCGCTACGCTGAGAATAAATGAACATAAATAAATTGTTGTACTTGACGCGCTCCACCAAATCCAAGGTTTGCAAAAAGTCTTCCTCCGTTTCCGTAGGGAATCCGACCATAACGTCCGAGCTAAGTCCTATATCGGGAATAAGCGAGCGAAACGCCGAAATCTTGGAAAGATACTCGTCGCGCGTATAATGCCTATTCATAGCCTGCAATATGCGGTCGCTGCCTGCCTGTACGGGCA
>CAMWXP010000013.1 GCA_947178255.1 uncultured Clostridia bacterium
TGTGAGTTGTTATATAATAATCTAATTGGCGCTTGCCGGAACGAACACGACAATATCAGTGCCGCAATCTACAACAACGGCATGTTTTGGTGACGAAAGCACAAGCCGTATCATAAACAAATCGGCAACGCTGCCGAACACATTGTACATAAGCGGCATAAACGGCAAAACAAAGAATTCGGCAGGCAAAAATACGCAAAGCGGAACAAGCAAAGCGCAGTAAAAAAAGAACGGGAACGACGCAACAAAAAAGTATTGACCTTTGCTGAATATGATATCGGGCGACCCGCAGTATGCTGCAAACTTGCCGAATTTTACGAACGGCCTTTTCCACCTACTGACTATAATGGCAAAAGCGTGTGCAAATTCATGAACGTACGGATAAATCAAGCACAGCGCGACGCCACACAAAATATATACAAAATAAATACCGCCGGCCTGACCCAACATTCTCAAACAATAATTAAGCACAATTCCGACTACACAGCTAACCGAAATGGATATAAACGCAAAAAGATTAAGCTTATTAAGCATTCTAAACTTTGGATCGGATAAATCCAGTCTTTTTATAGCTTTGTAATCGTAAACCGCTTTCATAAGCATATAATACCAAAAAACACGCCGTCAGTCAAGCATCAACTGCTCTATTATAGAATTCATAACGAACATTTTGTCGGGCGTAATTCTGATAGCACCGTCCGTGCAAATTAATAGTTTTTCGCTTTTCAGCATACTCAAAGCTTCAGCATTGCGTACATTAAAATCATATCCGAAACGCTTACGAAAATCGTCGGTTACTATGCCCTTTTCAGTACGCAAGCGCAACATAACGTATTCGTTGTATAAGTCCTTGTCGGTCAAAGCGTAGCTTTCCGCATTTGGACAAGCGATATATTTTGTTATGTCGTCGCCATGCAAAAAACGCGTGCGAGCGCCGTCGTAACCATGCGCGGCAACGCCGAAACCGATATACGGCATACACTCCCAATATTTTTTATTGTGCTTGCTCTCCCGCCCGTTAAGCGCGAAATTGCTAACCTCGTAACGGGCAAAGCCAAGCTCGGACAGTTTGTCATATGCCAAATCGTACAAATCGGCAACGCCGTCGTCGGACGGAATGTAGCCGGAATTATAAAGCGGAGTACCATCTTCCACCGTCAAAGCGTAAACGGAAACATGCGAGCAATACTGCGCCACCGTTGTTATGCTGTTTATTACGTCATCGCTTGTTTGTTCGGGCAATCCCAAAATTATGTCGGAAGAAATACTGTCAAACGAACGCGACAAAAGCTCGACGGCTTTTATATAATCGGCATAAGTGTGCACCCTGCCTATCGCACGCAAAACATTGTCGCACGACGATTGCAAGCCCATGCTTATTCGATTTACGCCGCAATCCTTACATTCGGCAATAAAATCGGTCGACACGCTTTCGGGATTACACTCGACGGTTATTTCCGCACTGTCGCTCACGCGGAAGTTATTCCTTACCGCACTCATTATATCGGCTAGTCCACCACAAAAAAGACATGACGGCGTTCCCCCGCCTATATACACGGTATCTACATAGCCGTCCTTAAACGGACTGTCATTGATTTCTTTTATAATCGCATCGACGTACGTTTTTTGCAACGAAAAATCGGGCGTGGACACAAACGCGCAATATTTACATTTCGCCTTGCAAAACGGAATATGAACGTACACGCCGTAAGATTTTTCTGTATCTATCGTCATTTTTTGTCGTTATCGAGTTTAAGCACGGACATAAACGCTTCGGACGGAATTTCCACTGTGCCGAACTGGCGCATGCGCTTTTTGCCTTCCTTTTGCTTTTCCAAAAGCTTCTTTTTGCGCGTAACGTCGCCTCCGTAGCACTTAGCTAAAACGTCTTTGCGAAGCGCCTTAATCGTTTCACGCGCTATCACCTTTCCGCCTATTGCGGCTTGGATAGGAATTTCAAACAGCTTGCGCGGAATTACGTCCTTCAGCTTTTCCGCCATAGCACGACCGCGAGCATACGCCTTGTCGCGGTGTACTATAATACTGAGCGCGTCGCAAATATCGCCGTTTAACATAATATCAAGCTTAACCAAATCGCTCTTGCGATAGCCCGCCTGCTCGTAATCGAAGCTGGCATAGCCGCGCGATCTGCTTTTAAGTCCGTCAAAAAAGTCGTAAACGATTTCGTTCAGCGGCATAGTGTACGTGATTAGCACGCGCGTTTTTTCTATATACGTCATGTTCAAGTACTCGCCGCGCTTGTCCTGGCAAAGCTCCATAATCGGCCCGATATATTCGGGCGGCGTGTATATGGACGCCGTAACGACAGGCTCTTCCATATAATCTATCTCGCCCGCGGGTGGAAGATTGGACGGATTGGTAACCTCGGTCATACCGTTAGCTGTATATACCTTGTACACAACACCCGGAGCGGTAGTGATTATATCGAGATCGAACTCGCGCTCCAAACGCTCCTCGATGATTTCCATGTGCAACAGACCCAAAAATCCGCAACGGAACCCGAAACCGAGTGCCGACGACGTTTCGGGCTCGTAAAAAAGTGAAGCGTCGTTGAGTTTAAGCCGCTCCAAAGCGTCCTTTAAGTCCTCGTACTTTGATCCGTCGGCGGGATATATACCGCTGTAAACGACGGGCTTTACTTTTTTGTAGCCCGGGCACGGCTCAGCCGTGGGATTGTTGGCGTAAGTAATAGTGTCGCCGGGCGCCGTATCTGCAATGGACTTTATTGACGCGCACAGATAACCGACGTCGCCGGCCGATAATCTGTCTATCGGTACTGGCTTGGGCTGGAACACGCCCACCTCGGTCACGTCGTAAACCTTGCCGTTAGACATCATGGTAATGCGGTCGCCCGCCTTTGCGGAGCCGTCCACTATGCGCACAAGACAAACGGCGCCTTTGTAATTGTCGTAATAAGAATCGAATATCAAAGCTTTAAGCGGCTTATCTATATCGCCCTGCGGCGGCGGCACGTTTTTTGCTATAGCACGCAACACGTCGTCTATGTTTATGCCCTCTTTGGCGGAAATACACGGCGCTTCATCGGCAGGCAAGCCGATAATATCCTCTATTTCCTGTTTTACCTCGTCGGGCCTGGCGGCTGGCAAATCTATTTTGTTGATTACCGGCACGATTTCCAAATTGTTGTCAAGCGCCAAGTATACGTTAGCCAACGTTTGAGCCTCCACGCCCTGCGCGGAGTCGACAACCAAAACCGCACCCTCGCAAGCCGCAAGCGAGCGCGACACCTCGTACGTAAAGTCGACATGCCCGGGTGTATCAATCAAATTAAACGTATATCTTTGACCTTCGTACTCGTAAAACATCCTGACCGGCGTGAGCTTAATTGTAATACCGCGCTCGCGCTCGATATCCATACTGTCCAACATTTGATCGGAAAGCTCGCGCTTTGTAAGCGTAGCCGTGGCTTCCATAAGCCTGTCCGCAAGCGTCGATTTGCCGTGGTCGATATGCGCTATTATACAAAAATTGCGTATTAATTTTTGTCTATCCATACATTGTATTATATCACATAGCATTGAAAACGGCAATTATTTTGACCAAATAGCAACAAAAATAATTAAAATATCGTTATTTTCGGTAAATATACATAAAAACTATTGTAAAATAAATTTAAAGATGATATAATTGTATTAATACAGTTAAAGGTACAGTATGGAAACAAAAACTTCATGGTTGCTTGACAAGCCCATTTCCCACCGCGGCTTGCACGATACGGATAATATACCCGAAAACTCATTGCCTGCATTTGAGAATTCGGTAAAGAACGGTTACGCCATAGAGCTGGACGTTCGCATAATAGATGACCAAACAGTCATAGTCTTTCACGACGAAAAATTGAGCCGAATGACAAACCGCGACGGCTATGTGTCTACATTAAAGATAGCGGACTTGGACGAAATACGTTTGCTCAAAACTGACTGCACAATCCCCACATTCGAACAAGTGTTGGAAACGGTAAACGGCAAGGTTCCCCTTTTGATAGAAATCAAAAAAGTCGGACAATCGTTTGCTTTGGAAGATAAAATCATAGAAATGCTCAAAACGTACAACGGCGATTATGCCGTGCAGTCTTTCGATCCCATGTCTATGCACTACTTCTACAAAAACGCACCGCATATTATGCGCGGACAGCTTTCGTCGTACTTCCATCACAACGATATTGACGCGCCGCGGCGCGAAAAAAAGCGGCTTAAAAAACTTAAATACAACGATATTTCCCATCCTAACTTTATATCGTACAAGGTTACCAACCTGCCCAACAAGTACGTAACGGCAACCGGACTACCCGTAATTGCTTGGACGATACGCGGCGAGCTGGAAGCACAAAAAGCGCTTAAATTTTGCGACAACTATATTTTCGAAGGCTTTATGCCCCGCGTTAAGGACGAAGCGTCCGAATAATACGGCCTATACATATGAAATTCAGCTTATTAGCTTATTTGAAAAAACAAACAACTCTGGAATTTTTAAAATCCGTGGCTGTAGGTTTAGCGTCAAATGCGGTTGACTTTTTGTTGACCGCCGTATTTTTATATGCGTACGGTCATGAGCATTACGACGGTTTTTGGGGCGTCTTTTCGGGAGCGACGGTCGGCGGCCCTTATTCCCCGCAATTTTCGGTATACATAACCGCAACCGTAATCGGATACATTTCGGCAATACTCGTAAACTATTTACTCTCATCAATCTTCGTATTCAAGTACGGCAACGTTGGAAAAAACAAGTACGGATTTTTAAAGTTTATATTCTTCGCTGCAATCGGATTGGGAATAACCTCTCTCGGCAGTTGGATTGGGTACGACCTAATCGGCGGCAATATTTGGGTAGTCAAATTAATAGTACAGCTGATAGTGTTTGTATACAACTTTGTCACCCGCCGAATGTTTATCTTTAACGTAAACCTAATCCGCGCCGACGAAAATACGATAAATTTATAATCACAAATATAATTTTTACAATAAAAAATCGCGCAATCTTGCGCGATTTTAATTTATTTGATTATTTTGCATTAACCGGTTATGTGCTTAATGTCGTATTCGAGCTTTTTGTAAATATCCATGACCGTCTTTGTTGACTTAAAGAAGTACGCTACGGCATATTTTACGCCCAAAAAAGCCGATATAATATTTTCGTAATCGTCGCCGTCTATTGCTCTGGTCAAGCCGTTCAAGCAAGCGGTGTATTCGGCACGCTCGATTGCGCCGGTTATTGTGCTGTCCGCAATATCCACAAGCGTAGCTATGCAGTCCAGTGCGTCGTTTTTGAGATCGGAGCGGAACTTGCCGTTTACTTCCTCGTATGCGCCATCGGCACTGCCTTTGAGCGGCATTGCAATAGAAATGGGCTGAGTAAACAAGTCGTTGCAATACGAACGGAACGGCGTAATAATTTCCAAGCAAAACCGTGCGTACGACTCGTTTATCATCGGGCTGTAAAAATAGGCTTCCAAAAAGTTTCTCAGCTCTATTTTTCCGCTGTCAATATCCAGCAGTATGCGAAAAACAAGCGCTATCGCCTTTTTGGGTTCGGTCGGCAAAACGAACGAGCCGTTATTGACGCACGTGCTAAAAGTTTTGCTGTAGTCAAACTCGTATAGCGAAGCGGCAAACATAGAATAAAGCTGTTTATTATCCGCAATGGATTTTAACAGCGCCGCGATTTTGCTTTCCGCCAGCACATATTTACAGTTTTTAAGAGATTCACACGCAGACAAAAACTCGCCGAGTCCGTCCGACTTCATGCTCTCTAAATAATTCCGTCGCATAAACGCTCCGATATTCTTGTTTTATATTGCTTTAAGTATAATTATTTAGCTATGTATTTGCCGATATCTTTAAGCAATTCGTCGCAATTGTCGTTATAGATTTCGCAAACGATAGGCTTGCCGAGGTCGAGCGAGAAAATGCCCAAAAGCGACTTAGCGTCAACTACGTACCTGCCGCTGTGCAAATCGATTTCGTACGGATACGCGGACACTGCGTTTACAAATTCTTTTACGCTATCCATGGTGGGGAAATAAACATTAACAGCTTTCATATTAAACCTCCAAAGGTTGATTAATTGTTGTGCTTATTCTAACACAATTAAAGTTATTTTGCAATACGTTTTACAAAAATCCTGTTAAAAGGATATGCACTTTATGTGGCGATTGCGACTACCCTATTATATACGCGTCGTTTTTAACCAACGAGTTGAGTTCTTTAAGCTTTTCTTCATAGCCCGCTCTGCCGATCATAGCAAACGTGGCTTTTTTGCCTTCCTCAACACCCGGTTGGTTGAACGTATCTATATTAAGGTACGAACCGGCAAACGCCGTTTGGTACATAAAGTACATCAAAAGCTCGCCTACCGTTTCGGCATTGACTTCGGGTAAGATTATAGTAAAGTTGGATCTTCCCGCTTTTGTAAGCGCAAACTCTGTGGACTTGCGCTCGGCGGTAATAAGCTCGTTAAGCGTGTGACCTTTAAGGAAGTTGCCCACATCCGCCGTATCGTTAGGGATATCGACTGTCGCGCCGTATTTATCCACGCCGATAAAGGTTACAACCTTATCGTAAGGGCCTTCGGTATAAAGCTGAACTTGGCTGTGCTGGTCTGTAACACCGAGCGACTTTGCGGGCGTTTGTCCGCAGTTGACCGTTTTGCCCGCTTTATCCACCGCCTTGCCGAGCGATTCCGCCCAAATCTGACAGTAGAAGTCCGCCATGGTTTTAAGCCCGTCGGCATACGGCATCATTACGGAAATATTTTTGCCCGCTTGCATGGACTTAACCTGCAAGAACGCGGTCATAAGCGCGGGATTTTGGTAAATATCTTTGCGCTCGCACGCCTCGCGCATTGCGCGCGCACCTGCAAGCATGCTTTTAATATCGACACCCATAACGGCAAACGGCACAAGACCGACGTTGGAAAGCACGGAGAATCTTCCGCCAACGCCGCACGGAATACCGAAGATCTTAAACCCTTCTTTTTTGGCTACGTTGTACAGCGAGCCTTTACCGTCGGTCGTGGTGACAAAAATATGCTCCTTAGCCGCAACTTCGCCAAGCTCTTTTTTGAGCAGATTGTAAAGAATTATAAACTGGCTGAGCGTTTCGCTCGTTTCGCCCGACTTGGTTATTACGTTAAAGTATGTAGTTTTAATATCAATTACATCAAGCAAGGACGCCATGCGTTCGGGATCTACGTTATCCTCTACGTACAGCTTGGGTGCCTTGCGCATTTCCTTAGGCAGCTCGTTGTGGTGCAAGTGCAATAATGCGTTAAACACACAAATAGGACCAAGCGCCGATCCACCGATACCGAGTACGACAAAGCTAGTCGCCTTTTCGCGGACAGACTTACCGAAAGTGCAAAGCTCGTCGGCGGCTTTATCGGAAATCATAGGCGTTTCCGTCCATTCCTGCCAGCCCTTGCCGCTGTTACTTATAACGTCGGCATACGCCGCGGCGTGAGCGGACTTAGCGCCGTCGATTTCGGCTTTTTTAATGCCGTGTTCGCCTATTGCCGAGTCCATCATATTGTTGTAATCGAATTTAAGTTTCATAAAAAATATCTCCTTTTACACGATAGCATTATACCATGACAACACCCCAAAAATCAAGCGTTTTTATAGTAAAAAGCGCCAAGCATAGCAAGGCGCTTTTTAGTGTTATTTTTTGTTTTACACCACGGTTTCTATAAGTCCGTAGTTTCCGTCATTACGTACATACAAAACGTTGATGGAATTTGTTGATTTATTGAGGAAAACATAGAAGTTATGTCCTACAAGCTCCAACTCCTCTATCGCGTCGTCTATGGACATAGGAATAAGCGTATAGCATTTGGAGCGCACAACCGCTTTATCTTCCGACACTTCCTCCTCGTCGACTTCCTCGGGTATAGAGAAGTCCTTACCGCGGAATTTTTTGGATTTGGATTCCAGTTTTTTATGGTGCCGAATAATTTGTTTTTCCAGCTTAGGCAAAGCAAGATCGATATTGTTGTACATATTGTCGCTTGTAACCTCGGCGCGAAGCACCGTGCTGTCCAGCAAAATTGTCAGCTCCAACGTATAAAGGTCGTCGGTGCTGCGCGTATTACCCTTTTTAAGACCTATTTTGATGCGTGTATCGTCGGCAAAAAATTTATCCAGCTTTTGCACTTTCTTGTCGATAATCGTTTTGAGCTTGTCGCCGGCTTCATAGTTTTTGCAAAGATATTCGATTGTCATAATTTCCCTCCGATATTAAAATTATAGTTGTAGTTGCGAGTTTTTAAACTCGATTTACTATACATAGTTTATCATAAAAACAGTCGTTTGTAAATGCCTTTTGAAAAATTTATGATATTACGATTTTGTCATTTATGCAATCAACGCGGACATTACTGTTAGCGCGTACGCGACCGCTTATTATTGCCTCGGCAATTTCGTCCTCTACGTTTTGTTCTATAACTCTACGCAACGGACGCGCACCGTACTCGGCGTCATAACCTTTATCTATCAACCAGTTAAGCGCTGACTGTGTTAATGTAAGCGTTATATTCTTATCTTTCAAAGACTTTTCGACTTTTTTGAGCATGATTTCGGCAATTTGAGCAACGTCGTCCTTAGTAAGCTTATCAAACACGCACGTAACGTCTATGCGGTTTATAAACTCGGGACGGAACATCTTTTTAAGCGCGTTCATATACGCTTCGTCGCGCACTTCACCGTCGCGTTTACCGATAGCGTTAAATCCTATTTCGCGCTTTGCCGCCGCTTCGGACGCACCGACGTTACTGGTCATTATAATTATAGTGTTTTTAAACGACACCGTTCTGCCCTGCGAATCGGTAAGCCTGCCGTCGTCCAATATTTGCAACAGCGCATTAAAGACGTCGGGGTGAGCCTTCTCTATCTCGTCAAACAACACCACGGAATACGGATGACGCCTGACGCGCTCGGTCAGCTGTCCGCCGTCGTCAAACCCGACGTACCCCGGAGGCGCACCAATCAGCTTGGACACCGAATGTGATTCCATAAACTCGCTCATATCGAGACGAATAATGGAATTTTCGTTGTCGAACATAGCTTCGGCAAGCGCCTTTGTAAGCTCCGTTTTGCCGACGCCAGTCGGGCCGAGGAATATAAACGAGCCGATTGGACGATTGTCGCTTTTCAGACCTGCGCGCGCACGGCGTATCGCTTTTGCAACAGCCTCCACCGCACGGTTTTGCCCTATGACGCGCTTGTGCAAAAGCGCTTCCAAGTTTTGCAGCCTTGCCGTTTCCGTTTCGGTCAGCTTGCTTACGGGAATCTTTGTCCAGCGCGACACTACGTCCGCAATATCCTCGTCCGATATGACTTTTGTCGTCTTTTCCTGCTGAGCGGAGGTTTGGAGCGACCGCTGTTTTATCGTGTTTTCCAGCTCATCCGCCTTACGCTTACACTTGTCAGCCTCGGCAAAATCCTGCCTGTCGGCGCACTCGCGCATTTTCTTTTTGCATTCGGCAAGCTGAGCGTTCAGTTCGGTAAGATCGGCGGGACCGAAACTTGCACCCACCTTTGCGCAGCTCATCGCTTCGTCTATAAGATCGATAGCCTTATCGGGTAAAAATCTATCGGCGATGTATTTATCCGAAAGCTTTGCAGCCGCGACGAT
Organism: uncultured Clostridia bacterium; assembly: GCA_947178255.1. GTDB lineage: Bacteria > Bacillota > Clostridia > Christensenellales > Pumilibacteraceae > Anaerocaecibacter. The sequence goes on from CAMWXP010000013.1 coordinate 9,669, forward strand.
TGCCTCATCCGAAAGTTTTACCTTGTGGAAGTTTTCGTAATTGCTGCGCAAGCCTTTCAGTATCTCGATTGTTTGCTCCACCGTAGGCGGTTCGACTATAATAGGCTGGAACCTGCGCTCCATAGCCTTGTCCGCCTCGATATACTTTCGGTACTCGTCGGTGGTGGTAGCGCCTATCGTTTGCATTTCGCCGCGCGCGAGGTAAGGTTTTAGTATATCGGCGGGCGTAACCTCGCCGTCCTTGGAGCCCGCCTGCATAAGCGTGTGCAATTCATCGATAAACACTATAATATTACCGCTGTTAATAATCAAATCTATAGCGGACTTTAACTTTTCCTCCAACTGGCCGCGGTATTTGGTGCCCGCCATCAGCGACCCTATATTGAGAGAGAATATTATGTTGTTTTGAAGCTGACGCGGAACCTTGCCATCCACTATCGCCTTTGCAAGTCCGTCGATAATAGCGCTTTTACCTACGCCCGGTTCACCTATCAGCACGGGATTGTTCTTTGTCTTTCTACACAAAATTTCTATTAGCCGCGACACCTCTTGTTCTCTGCCGATAACAGGGTCGAGCTTGTTTTGTCTTGCCTTGGCTGTAACGTCTACACCGAGGTCGGCCAGCTGCTGCGGCAGCGCTTGCGAGTTACTCTTTATGCCGCCGCTCATACCGCCGGAGCTTCCAAAGTAATCGCCGCTATGCGTAGGCATGCCGAATATTCCGCCGAACAAAGGATTTTCAGACTTTGGCGTTTGGCGATTTTGCAAAATTTTAAAGATCGCTTGGCGATAAACCGCACTGTTTACATTGAAAAGTCTATACAGCGCGTCAACGGCATAGCAGTTGCGATCCTCCAATATGGCAAGCATCAAGTGGTCTGGCGAAATTTGCGACGCGCCTAACTGCGCCGCTATGCCGTAAGCTTCGAACGGAATGGAATTGCTAAACCTATCGGTATCCACCGATTCGATAAACATACCCGCTGTCCTGCCTTCCTCAAACAAAGATACCAAGTTATCGGGATCGAAGTGATTGGCAAGAAAAATCTTAGAAGCACAGCAATCTACTTTAAGAATTCCATACAAAAGATGTTCCGATCCGGTATACTCGTTGTGGTAATGGTTTGCGGTTTTACGTGCAATTTCGTACGCTTTAATTGCATTTTCGTCCATTGAATATTCCATAATGTCTACTCCTTATACTAATTTTCTGCAAAATGATGTCAGCGCAGTGGCGATATGTCGCGCTCGCGATACGTCGCGCTCGTCCACACTCATGTTATATCCGCCGGCTTTTTGCATATTTGCCGGCTGACTGTCGGTAATAAGCTTTTGGAAAGCGTTTAAATCGGGAATATCGATATAACCGTAATAATGTCCCAACCGCACCAATGCCAAATACTGCATTGCCTCCTCGGTGGACAGCTTATACGCATTTGTAACAATTCCCCACGCCCTGTATATCTTATCTTTAAGCTCGGCCTCGTCGCATTTAAGCTGTTGACGCGCTTTAAGCTCGGCGTCAACAATAAGATTGATGGCGCCCTTAACGGAGTCAATTATATCCGCTTCCTTAAGCCCGAGCGAACGCTGATTGCTCACTTGATACAAATACCCTTCCGCCTTGCTACCCTCGCCGTAAACGCCGCGCACAGTCATGTTAAGCCGCGCAACGCCGTTGATACAACCTTCTATCATGTTTTGGATGGTTAGAGCCGGCAAAAACATCATAACCGACGCGCGCATGCCCGTACCCAGGTTAGTAGCGCACGAAGTAAGGTAACCGAAACGTCCGTCAAATGCGAAATTCAAATTTTTACCAAGTACGTCGTCTATTCGGTTTACTCTGTCGTACGCCTGGTCGAGCGACAAACCGGGCAAAATAACCTGCTCGCGTATGTGATCTTCCTCATTGACCATTACCGACACGTTTTCATCCGCGCTTATAAGTACCGCACCGTGCGGGCAGTCTTGCAGCAAATCGGGGCTTATCAAGTGCTTTTCCTGCAAAATTGTTCCGTCCAGCTGCGATATGTCTTTCATATCATATCGATTGAATTTATCGACTGGCGCCAATGCGTTTTGCACATTGTCTATAATGCTACGTGCGGGCAGCTCGCTCAATTTGTGCGGAAAAGGCAATCCGGATATATTACGCGCAAGCCGCAGCCGCGTGGAAATTATTATATTATCCAATACGTTCACTAATTCCCCTCCCGCTTGTTATTGACTATTTTTTTCAGTCTTTCGCTAAGCTCCACTATTTTGGTGTAATCACCTCTGTCAACGGCGGCTTGAAGCTCGGCTTTAAGCCCTTCCTCGTCCGTCTCATCAAAATAGCCGTACGGAGTTTTACCTATATGTCTATCCGATTGTTGCAGCTTTTTTACCGACTGCACTACAAGCGGCTCAAACACCTTGTAGCATTTGGAACAGCCTACAAATCCGCTTTTTATAAACTCCTCACTCGTGGTTTTGCAATCTGGGCAAATAAGCGTACGCGACGAGGGCGTATCGAACAAATTGCCGAAATTGCCGAGAAGCCCCATAGGCGAGCCGTTTATCAGCTTGTTAAGCATATCGAAGCTGTCAAATCCCATATCGGGTCTAAAGTTTTTTGCGCACTTACTGCACAAAAACATTTTTTCCACATGTCCGTTGCGACGAACCATCACCTCGGTAGTCGCCTCATGCAAACCGCAATTAGTACACTTCATAATTATTCTCCATCGTCGTGAGTTTTAAGCGTTTCCAACAACACACATTTAAGTATTGACCCACGAAGCTTATTTTTTGCAACAGTCGGCGCCAAAAGCGCTTTATCGGAAATAGCGGCTTTAATAAGTTGCGCCTCGTTTTCGGTAAAAATACCGTCGGCTGTAAGTCGCTCCAAAATCTGACACGCCTTGCCGTAGTCTATTCCGTCAGACAATGTTTGGTCGATATAGTTGGTAAGTACATCGTCAACATTTTGACTTACGCGTATCAGCGTAATATATCCGCCCCCGCCACGTCGGCTTTCGGTCATATAGCCGCGTTCGGGCGTAAACCTTGTAGCCAGCACGTAGTTTATTTGACTGGGCGCGACGGCAAAGTACGTAGCCAACTCATTGCGATTGAAATTAACCGACAACTCGTCGCCCAGCGTATCGAGCAAAAACTTTTCTATTATATCGCTTACGTTCACCGACTCTCCTCCTTGAAGTTTATATTGACTTAATGGTCAATGGTCAAAGATAGTCAAACTATTTGATTAGAGTATATAATATCGAAAAACATATGTCAAGCATTTTTAGAAAATAATTAAAAAAATTTTACACGAAAAAGGCGCGAGCTTCCCCGCGCCCAAAAGTCAATAGATCATGTTACGATTATTTCCTTAACGCTATTACAAAAATCTAAATATCGATTGCAAAGAATCGGCTGCCGACAATACGCATATTGTCATAAATAATACATATATCAAACCGATTATACCAAGCGCCAAGCACACCTTGTCGCACGTAGTATACTTGTTGCCGGATGCCTTGCCATTCATCATATACCTGATTGCTCCGATTACGCAAAATGCTATAGCGCACAAAATTGCAAACACGCCCAGCACTACCCCGAACCCGAATGCGGATATTGCTATTTGCGAGCAAAACTGCAACAGCACATACGATACTATTCCGAGAATTATATACAGTGCCATGGAGTTGTTTTTAAACCATTCGGACTGCGTACCGGTCGGCGTTTTGTTCTGCTGTATCGGCGCAGGGTTTTGCGGCGCAGGTTCAACATTCTGCGCAATCGGCTTTTGCTCGACAATCGTTTGTTGCGTTTGCTCAGACGCTGAGTAATCGTCGTCGTCCGCACCCGACACAGGGTACTTCAAGCCGCATTTTGTACAAAATACTGCGTATTCGGGAAGCTCGGCTCCGCATTTTTTGCAATAAGGCATTTTATTATCTCCTATTAGTTAGGTTAATTTATCGACGTTTGCGGATCGAATTTTTCTATTAATACTCCGGCCTCCGCCAAAAGCTCCAAAGAAAAATCGTCCGGATATCCGTGCTGATATACAACGCGTTTTATGCCGCTGTTGATAATCATTTTTGTGCATATGGCGCAAGGCTGATGCGTGCAGTACAGTGTTGCACCGTCTATGCATATACCCATCTTGGCCGCTTGAATAATAGCGTTCTGTTCGGCGTGAGTGGCGTAGCACAGCTCGTGCCGTGTGCCCGACGGAATATCAAGCTTACGGCGTAAACACTCGCCCTTTTCCTTACAGCTTTTAATGCCCGCACTGGCTCCGTTATATCCTGTTGTCATAATGCGTTTGTTCTTCGCTATAACCGCGCCGATTTGCCTATTCTCCTGAAAGCAGCTCGACCAAGTAGCAACCATATGCGCTATCTCCATAAAACGCGCATCCCATTTATCCATCGTTAAAATTCCTTTATCATGATTTTTGATATTGTATCACAAATGATACAGATTTGCAACATGTTTTTTTATTATTGCACCGGCGTTTTTACGCTACATTTCCAGCCTGTTGTAATAGGTGTCGATTTTGCGGTACAGCACAATATCAACAATAGTAAATGCTGCAAGCACTGCGTATAGCAACGTCCAGCAAACAGCGTTAATGGCGGAAAATTCTACTTGGCAAGCAGACAAAATATATACCAATATCATAATGGCGAATCCACAGCCAAGCATTATAAACTGTCCGCCAAGCACGTGCATATTATGTTTAACCGCCTGTATGGGGTCAGTCCATTTAAGCTTAGGTGCAATCAAGTCCCACAGCGTGCCGAATATTACAAACACAACCGCAATAGGCACCAGCGCAAACATAGACAACAGCATATAATCCACTGAAAAATTCATAACGTTGATAATAACAACAGACACTATCGCTACGGGCACGGCTGGCAAAAGCCACGCAATTACCTTAGCCTTAACAATCGTCTTAATATTTACAGGTAACACTTTGAGGGTAGTCATTGCATTACCCTCTCTCGAAAAGGTTGTACTTGCGGCGTTACCGAGCGTGGCGAGCATTGCACACAACGCACAAAACGGTATCAGCCCAAGAAATCTTGTGTCATACATCTGCACGTCCTGACCGAAGTTTGACGGATTGCGCAGCATTATTCCGAAAATAACAGCAAACAGTATGGGAAGTAGCATGACGGCGTAGCACTGGAATGCAATTTGCGTCGTGCGCAGAGAGCTTATATACTCGCGTTTAATAAGCGCGCGAGTGCTTGTAGTGGTTTTGAACTCGCTTTTTTTCGCCTTGGAATTGTCGGTTTGGTTGTTGGCTTTTACCGATTGCGCATACATAAACTTTGCCAATAACCAAATTATTACGAGCAGAACAGCCGAGATTGCGACAAATATAACAACGCCGACTGCTGTGGAAGCACCCAAGCTAAGTCCGTACATAGGCATGCCGCAGGCAGCGCGCGACAGCACGGCATAAGGATACAGCACGTCGAGTATAACATCTATTGCATTTAGCACTCGCATCATCGATTCGGGAGTAATCGAACCGGACGATGTCAAATATATGAAGTAAATGTACAGCGAAAACGCCCCGCCAAAAAGTAACAAAAAGAACACTAGTGATATTACGTTGCGGTTTTTTAGCTTACTCGCAATCAGCATAACGGGCACAGCGAAAATTGCCGCCACGACAAGCGGGAGTATTGGCACGATAAGCAAAGTAGCTATTGCTATCACGTAAAACCACGCCCACATTTTTGCCACAATACCGAATGCGATTAAAATAGGCAATGCGGCAGCTACTATTATAGCCGCTTCGGACAAATACACATACGACAGCTTAGCGGCAAAAACAGTAGCGGGCTTTACAGGCAGCATTGAATAAAAGTCGGTGTCTTTGGATAGATACAACACAATTACAAGGTGTACTATACCGAAAAACAGTACGACGATTGCCGCAGTCATCAATATAAAAAAGTAAAACAGCTGCGACATAACGGGAACGTACAAAAACAAGTCTTTAAGCTCGACTATTACGCTTATAACCGCCGCAATTAAAATTACATAAACAAAGCCCAATAACAAAGCAAACGCAAGTTTTTTGCGCTTGGATTTCCCCTCGTCAAACCGTAGCTTATTCTTGAATAGCCCTTTTAGTATAGTTAGGTAATTACTCATGATTGCTTTCACCGGCTACCGACAAGAAAATCTCTTCAAGGCTCTCATCGCCTTTGGCACGTTTTATTTCGTCCATATCGCCGCAAAGAACCAGCTTACCCTTGCCGATTATAGCAACACGGTCGCAAAGCTTTTCGGCAACTTCCAGAACGTGCGTGGAAAAGAACACCGTTTTCCCCTCGGATTTGTATTTTTTCATCAATTCTTTTAACGCAAACGCCGACGGCGGATCGAGTCCCATCATAGGCTCGTCCAAAATCCACAGCTCGGGACTGTGAATAAGCGATCCGATAATTGCTATTTTTTGTTTCATTCCGTGTGAATAACCGCTTATACGCTTGTCAAAAGCGTCCTCTAATGCAAACCGCTTTAACAAATCGGCGGTAATACTCTCCCGAGCCGTCTTGTTCACACCGTAGATATCACCCAAAAAGTCTATATATTCCCTGCCTGTATACTTATCGAATATAATCGGCGAATCGGGTACAAACCCGAAATGCCGCTTTGCTTCTATTGCATCATGCGTAATATCGTGGCCGCAAATTCTTATGCTGCCCGATTTTACCGGCAAAATACCTGTCGCCATTTTAATGGTAGTTGTTTTGCCCGCGCCGTTTGCACCTAGAAATCCGAATATCTCGCCCGGCCTTAGCGTGAACGAAAGATCGTCCACCGCCTTAACATTGCCGTTTGCGTAAGACATAGAAACATGATCGATATCCAAAACACTCTTTTGAGCTACCGAATCCATCCTTATTCACCTCCAACAATCTATTTACTTAGATTTTACCATACAAAAACCGTGTAGGCAATGCAGTTTTCATGCAGTTTTTACAAGAAATATGTAAAATTTACAAGGATCTTAACTGCGCTTATTACGACCGATGGCGTCCAAAAACTGCTTGATTTTTTGTTCGTTGGGATTATCTTGAGGCTTATAAAACTTTTCGCCCTGCAATGATTTGGGCAAATACTGTTGCGTAATATATGCAGGAGAATCATGCGGATAAATATATTCCTCGTTGCTGTCGTCGGGCAGCTTGTTATTTTTCAAGTAATCAGGCACTACGTCGTCGGCATGTTCACGGACAGCGCTTTGCGCCGCCGCTTTTGCCAAATATACCGAATTGGATTTTGGCGCTGTAGTCACCTTGATTATAGCGTGAGCGAGCGACAAATACCCTTCCGGCACGCCTATATGCTCGTATGCGGTAAGCGCCGACACAACGACGCTAAGCGCCGAGGAATCGGCCATTCCGACATCCTCGCTGGCGTGTGCCATCATCCTGCGGAACAGCAAAATGGGGTCACAGCCCGCTTCTATAAGTCTAAACGCCCAATACAGCGCCGCATCGGGATCGCAGCCGCGTAGCGACTTGCAAAACGCGGACAACATGTCATAGTACATACTATCGTCAATGGAAAGCACACGCTGCTGCGTGGACTCTTGAGCGACCCCTTTGTCTATTATTATCTTTCCTTCATCCGACGGCGGCGTGGTCATTACGGCAAGCTCCAATGCGTTATAGGCATTGCGCAAATCTCCGTTAGCCGACCAAGCAAAGTGGCGGTAAGCTTCGTCTTTTACATCGAGACTGTAATTGCCCAGCCCTTCGGGCGCATTCACAGCGCGTTTAAGTCCGACTACAATGTCGTCATCGGTAAGCGGTCTAAGCCTGAATACCCTACAACGCGACACGATAGCGCGCGTCATAGCAACAAACGGATTTTCGGTTGTGGAACCGATAAATATTATACTCCCCGTTTCGATAGCAGAAAGCACGCAGTCCGATTGCGCCTTGTTCCAACGATGACACTCGTCCAAAAGCAAATATGTACGCTTTCCGTACATGCGCAAGCGCTCGGTAGCTTCCTCTATCACTCGCTTTGCGTCTCCGACGCCGGACGATACAGCGTTCAGCTTGACAAACTCGCTTTTTGTTTTAGCCGCAATAATACCGGCAAGCGTGGTTTTACCTGTCCCCGGCGGACCGAAAAATATACAGCTACCCAACCTGTCCGCTTGTATTGCGCGCATAAGCAATGACCCATTGTGCAACAGGTGCTTTTGCCCTATAAACTGCTCTAATGTTTGCGGGCGCATGCGCTCGGCAAGCGGCGCAGCCTTTGTTTTATTGTCCGATAAATCAAATAAATCCATGTGTTCATTATAGCACGCACAATGCACATAATCAAGCATTTTTCAAAATATCAACAACACTGTTATGGCGCTACTCGTTGCCGTCACGATAGAATACAATATCGTCCGACAAATTGCGAATTTCCACACTGTCGGCGGGATAGTTTATTTTGTTTACGCGCATTCGCCAATTTCCACACAGCTCACTACCGTCAACCGTTACGCGCACGTCCTTGCTTTTGCTTAAAATATCGAATGAAAGCGACGGGGTGTTTTTGGCTATGTGCGGGCAAATTTTAAGCGTTTTACCGCGGAATTTAACGCCGAAAAGCTTCTCCGTGACCGTTGTGAAGTATACCGCCGCAGCAACAGGGTCGGAAAAGTAATCGATATCCGCATATTCCGAACGGTCACCGTAATGCAAGCAACGATTAATCGGATTATTATATTTAATAATATTGTAGGCTTGCTCGTTTAAGTCTAAATCAAACAACAGCCTTGCGCACATATACGCCTCGGCAACAGACTTGAATTCAAACAAATTATTTGCCGTCAAACGCTTTACCGTATGCATATATAATTCAGACGTTTGCTTATAACACCTTTTGTACTGTTCGTATAAGTCGTCGCTTAATTTCAATTTGTTTTCAAAATACTTTAAAACATACAGAAAATTGTTGTATTGCCACACGCTTTTTACAACGCTTGGCAATGGCTGCATAGAAGTATAAATCAAATATTTTACCGCTCGTAAAATATGATTTATAACGGTATCCTTTATAACCATGCGTTCGCCGTGTATACGGAGCGGAGCATACGGCAAAACCTCATTCCAAAACTTTTCGTCATGCGTGTATTCGACAAATTCTATAATACACCGTACTACTTGCAAACAATCGTAATAATCTGCGCCCAGCAACCAACTTTGATTTTGACAACATAAAATACCGAATATTCTATGTTTGACAGCTGTCGAATCGACGTACTTTGCCGCGTTCAAAACAAAGCACTCGTCATATAACGTCATACGCTTATGTGCAACAAAAGCACTGTATGCACTGTATAACGATTGTGAATACGACACATTCAATACTCTGTCGTCTGTTGCGGGCAGTATTCTCCCAAGCCGTCCGTAAAAGCGTTTTACGCCGTCAAGCAGCTTATCTACTTCGCTCACGCTTTGCAGCTTTTTATAATAAGCTTCGTCGACAAGGCAAAAAACAATTCTTGCACAGTCATTTGCTTCGACCGTTCTACATACCGACGCAGTTGGCGCAGGAGTGCTCCCGCCCGCGCGAAAACCACTTGTTCTATCTATTTTGCCGTATACGAAATACCCTTCCTTATATGCTGTGTACTCGGCGCGTTCCCCGACCGCACAGAGCAACAGCTTGCATTTCCCTGCCGACGCCGTAACACCGTTGTCGCCTACTTCAATGTTTATATCGCTATCGCACACAGCGGAAAACATAATATCCAGCTTGCGCTCGACATCTGTTTTATTGTATACTTTGATATCGAAAAAGGCGGCGGGCAAACCTATCGCAGTAAAAACTTTTTGTTCACATACCATACCGTTGTATGCACAACCGTATGCGGTGTACCCGCTACCGTATACCGCACGCGCTTGACCTATCCTCCCTCTATACGTTACTGTCGGTGACCACATAACGCCATTCTCACCGATAACGACAAAAGCTCGTTGCCTTTGTGTGTATTTATCAACTTGGACAGTAAAGCTTTTCTTACCTACCGAAATACTTTGTATTCCAAATTGATTCAGCTCAACACACAAGTTTCCACCTGAAAGAGTATTATTTATCGGCTTATACCCGTATCTATCTTCAATTACCATATTTCCGTCGGATATTCCGCCGAATGGCATGATAAAGTCATAATTTGATTTATTTAGGACAGGCGGCGGAAAAGCGGCCGGCTTATCAAGCTTTCTGTCCGAATACACTATGCACGGCATTTCCACTGGTTTGTCTGTTAAGTGCACATTGCTGTATGCCGCCGCGCTTTCGGTGGCGCGTTCAAAATATAATTCGTCCGAAACATATTGAAACATGTTTTCCGCCTGTGTGCGCGACGCATAAACAACCGTCATATAAGATACAGCGCGGGCAAATCGTTTTACGGTAAGCGTTGTTGTGCCGATTAGCGCCGGAGCGTCAACATTACCGTGTTTTAACGTACCATCGGCACAAAATGCGCACAAGTCGCCACCGTAATTACCGTCGTTAAGCGACAAAGCAAAACCGTTATCGCAAATAGCCATAGAGCCGCCACGAATGTTTTGTGTATAACACTTTTGCGACTTTGGTTTATTGCGCACGACAGCACCAATTAGATTTACCGTTTTATCGCAATCACTACGGTTTATTACGGTTAGCCGCACTATACACACATTGCCGTCTATGGGCACAACAGCTTCGGCGCACAGCTCCAAATCCCCTTTGCATGCGCGGTACACCGCACGGTGCCGTTCGATAACGCCGTCGCACTCCGACAATTCTATATCTACTCCGTCCGAACTAATACCGACATAAATACAGTCAGATGTCTCATTTGATTTGACAGTAATACCGCCTCGGTTGTCGCAACAAAGCCTTATTCCCGCTCCGTCTATAACGGTTTGTATATATTCCGGCTCACTGCCGAAATACGCCGCTTCGGTCAAAAGCAATCTGTTACTGCTATCGGACTCAATCTTTTGTCCATTTTTCGGCTTGCAAAACAATGCTTCTATTGTAGAAAAGATATCTACACTGCTTGACGGAGAATACAACAACACGGGTATGCGCATAACAGCATACGTAATAATAGCCGCAACGGAAAATAATGCTACATAATTAGGCGAAGCAAAGATACACGTAAACACCGCATATACAGCAAGTAGTATCGGGAATAAAATATTAAACACCTTTACATACCGTCTGCCGCGCTCACCGCTGTGCTTTTGCGGCGTATAAACCTCTTTTTCACATGCTTCTATAACGGACAATGACCGCAAAACCGAATTAACCGTCAAATATACTTGCGCTAAACGCTTGCGACGACGACTGTCCGCCGAACAAATATCTACACCGTTATGCTCCAAAAGCCTGTTTACCGCGGCACCGTCCTTATCCGCACACGCATGCACCAATCCACAAATATAATCGTCTGAATTCAGATAGTCCAAATTAACGCTTCCGTTTAACCCGTCGGTTGCGCCCTTGTCATACTCCTCACAGCGCTTTACGGCGTTTTCGGTCACTGAGTGCAAATACCAAATCAAACACAGCTTTATCATTCCACACAATATTTTTCGCTCGGACAACGTAAACTCGGCGTTTTCCTCGAATGCCGATATTGCGTCAAACAGCGAACGGTGCGTAATTTCGCAACCCGAATCCCTTATTAAACGCTCGCTAAACAAGAATACACGCGGGTACTTTCCCACATGCCCACAATAAGCTGAGTACCGAGCGGCGCTTTTTCCGTCGACAAACGCATGCAAAATAGTATTGCTACCGTCATTCAAAACACGCTGCCAATCGTCGGCTACTCCACTATTTACACGCTTTTTGCACGCAGACAAAACGCTACGTATTTTAATCATACTATAACTTATGCCCTGTCCGTATTCCGTTACCGCACAGCGTTTACTGAGCGCTCGAATATTTGCCAAAAGCGCGTTATTAGTAATTCGCTCGGCTTTGGCGTATAGTTTCGGTGTGGCGGCAGGCGCGGCAAATCGGACAAGCAAAACCACCGCGACAAATATTGCAAATATAATAAATGCCGTACGCATAACCGAAATTATTGACTAACAACCAACATTAAATACAAAATATACTGCCGTTTTACCGCATAAAAAAATCGACGGATATAATCCGTCGATTTAGTACGACACAATTAAATTACTTTTCCTTAATCTTGGCGGCCTTGCCGGAAAGATTGCGAAGATAGTAAAGCTTAGCTCTGCGAACCTTGCCGTGCTTCATAACCTTTATATCGGTAATGCGCGGCGAATGGAGCGGGAACGTACGCTCGATACCTACACCAAAAGAAACGCGGCGGACGGTAAAGGATTCTCTTACCGAGCCGTTCTTTTTGGCAATAACGATTCCTTCGAAAGCCTGAATACGTTCGCGGTTACCCTCTTTTACCTTAACGGATACGCGCACGGTATCGCCCACATTGAATTGCGGAACGTCTGTCTTCATATACTCTTTTTCGATTTCGGCGATGATGTTACTCATAATACCTCCTATGTCGCTAAAAAACTCCGCACAAGCAAAACACCGCTTTTGCGAAGTGTCATTTAATATTGCTCATAGATTATACCATACCCATTTGATTTAATCAAGCAAATTTAATGGGTTTTATGGATTTTTTTACAAAATTTGTTATGATTTTTTGCTACTTTGCGCCTTAGACTCGACAGTGCGATTTTTAAGCTGCCCGCACGCACCCGCTACGTCCGAGCCCATAGACCGCCTGACCGACGCCGAAACACCCGCTGCCTTTAACAGTTCGCAAAAAGCATACGCGCGTTTTCTGCTCGGTGGCTTCAACTTGCAATTATCGGTGGGATTGAGCGGAATAAGATTGACGTGACAGCACAGTCCTTTCAGCAAATCCTTAATATCGGCAACGTCCGACTTGGTGTCGTTAAAACCGTCTATCAAAATGTATTCCAGTATTACCCTGCGCCCGGTTTTATCAAAGTATGAACGTAGCGCATCCACAAGCTGCTTAACGGTGTATTTTTGCGCGATATTCATAATTTGCTTGCGCTTAACGTCCGTTGCGGCATGCAAGGATAGCGACAGCGTACAGCTTATACCATCGTCAGCGAGCCGTAAAATATTGTCGGGAAGCCCGCACGTAGATACGGATATGGAGCGCATGCCTATATTCAGCCCGTCAGGAGCATTGACAAGCTTTATAAACTTCATCGTATTGTCGTAATTGGCAAGCGGCTCGCCGCTGCCCATCATAACTATTTTGTTTACGCCGCCGACAGGCTTTTTGTCGCGCGCAATATACAACACTTGCGCAAGTATCTCTCCCGCGGACAAATTGCGCACAAGTCCATGCTTGCCCGAAGCGCAAAAAATACAACCCATTCCGCACCCCACTTGACAAGACACACACACGCTGTTGCCGTAGTCGTGCGGAAGGTATACCGATTCTATCAAGTCCTCGCCTTCCGTTTTGAACAAATACCGCACCGCTCCGTCCGACGCCGTAACGCGTGTAACCTCGGTAAGCGGACGTGCAGCAAACTCGTCTTCAAGCTGCGCAATAAAGCTTTTAGGTAAATCTGTGTACTCGCCAAAGCTGTCATACGCCGCTATATGGCGCATAAGCTGTTTGGCACGGTATTTTGGTTGACCGTACTTTTCGACCAAAGCGGTAATCTCGTCGATATTAAAGTCGCACAGCGGAGTTTTCACTATTTACCTCTTAAAAAACGCGCTATGTAAAAGCCGTCGCATTTGTCGGTATCGGGAAGAAGCTTAGTCGTGTCAATCAGATTATAATTAGTGTGCGTAGCTGCAAAGCGCTCCACTATCGCCTCGTTTTCCGCTTTTAATATCGAGCAAGTGGAATAACACAGTACACCGCCCAAGCGGCAGTATTGCGCAGCAGCGTCAAGTATTTTCGTTTGCAGCTCGGTAAGCTCGGCTATATCCTCCGCCTTACGGTTGAGCAATATATCCGGCTTGGTCTTTAACGTTCCCGTGCCGCTGCACGGACAATCGGCTATAACGATATCGAATTTTCCTATAAAATCTTGATTAAGCACCGTCGCGTCGTTGAGCGCAACGTCTATTTTGGCGCCAAGCTTTTTTGCATAGCCACGCATCAAATCGAGCTTGTGCGGATATACGTCGCAAGCCGTAATTTTAAAATCACCAAGCTCACTCAAATATACCGACTTACCGCCCGGCGCGGCACATAAGTCCAAAACGTCACCACCGCTAAACCCTTTTATATACGTATTAACGGCACGTATGGACGACATCGACTGAACGGCATAAGTACCCGCTTCCAGCTTGTCCTGCGCTGCACGATCGACGTAACAGCCGTATTCGGTAAACTCTCCACCGTCCACGGCGCTTTTAAACTCATCTTGAGTTATTCTATTACGCACAGGGCGAATATGCGTCTTTTGCGGCAACACTGCGCCCAAAATAGCAGCCGCCTTAACTTCGCCGTAATCGAGTATTATTTGTTTGCACAACCATTGCGGCGTGTTGTACGTGTAAGAAAACTTTTCAAGTTCGCTGTTAAACTTGGGCGTATAGCCTATGGATTTTTTGAGCACAGCATTGATAAACCCACTGCAAGCACCAACAGCCTTTGCCAATTCCACGCCGCGGTTGACGGCGGCATAGGACGGCATATCGGCATAATTGCAGTAATACATGCCTATTTTCAACACAACCGTACTGTTTTTGTCGGGGCGTTTTTCGCATAGCTCGGAAATAAGCTTTTCCAGCCTTACGTTGTTATCCAGGACGCCGTAAAACGCGCTGGTTACAAACGGGTGCGACCGCAAATTTTTGAAGCCTTTTAGCGCACGCGTAATTGCAGGCGCGCAATACGAGCCTTCTATAAACACCATTCTCAGCGCATTGTAAAGTGCGCGGTCAGCGGATAAGCCGTTGTCGTTATTCTTGTTTACGTCTTTACGGTTGCTTTGCACAAACCACATCCTCTCTGAATTTCTTTCCGCGTAAAAAATCTGCTATCGGCATGGCGCGCTTGGACGGAGCTTGTATCATATCAACACTTACAGCGCCGCTACCACACACTATATACATTTTGTCCTTTGTACAAACCACTTGACCGACTGTGCCCGACACATTATCTTTACACACGGACGCACGGTAAATTTTGTACTGTTCTCCGTCGATAAATGTCTTTGCGCAAGGATTAGGCGACAACGCACGAATTTTGTTTACAATATCTTTGCTATCCGTCGAAAAATCAATAATATGCTCGGACTTGGCAATCATCTTGCAATGCGTAGCAATACTGTCGTCCTGCTTGCGCGGCGTAATAGAGTCGTAGTTATCAAGCGTTTGCACCAACAATTTCGCGCCAAGCTCGGCAAGCCGCACAGCAAGCTCGCCCGCCGTTTCCGTTTCACCTATTTCGGTTGTAGCCATACTCAAAATATCGCCGGTGTCAATGCCCAGTTCCGTGCGCATAATGGTTACGCCGGTTGTACGCTCGCCTGCCGCGATTGCGGCCTGTATGGGCGACGCGCCGCGGTATTTTGGAAGGAGCGACGCATGAACGTTTATTACTCCGTGCTTAAAAGCATTTAATACCCCGCTGTCGAGAATTTGACCGTAAGCCGCAGTCACTGCGATATCGGCGCCGAAACTCTTTAACTTTTCGATATCGGCGCGTATTTTTAACGGTTGATATACCGTCAACCCTGCGCTTAACGCAAGCTGCTTAACTGCGGACAATTCTGTTTTGCCGTGCTTCAACGCACGGTCGGGCTGAGTAACAACGCCCACTACCGTGTGGTTGGAATTTAACAGCGCGCTAAGCGATGCCGCAGCAAATTCAGGTGTGCCTAAAAAAAGTATCTTCATTATTACTTTCGTCCGTTAATGGATTTGTCGGTAAAAAGTATACCGTCGAGGTGATCTATCTCATGGCAAAAGCATGACGCGTCAAAGCCGTTGCCGATCAGCTCTATCGGATTGCCATGGCGATCGAACGCGTGAACTACAACGCGGCGGGGACGCTCCACCTTTTCCCTGATGTTGGGAATGGATAGACATCCCTCGGGTGCGACACGCTTGCCCTTGGCTTGAACTATAGTCGGATTGACCGCTTCGATAATCGTGCGACCACCGTCGAAAGTAGCTACGAATATGCGTTTAAGTACACCTATTTGCGGTGCAGCAAGTCCGGCACCGTCGGCATAAATGAGCGTGTCTATCATATCGTCTATCAGCATAGACAGTTTATCGTCAAACTCTGTAACAGGCTTGCTCACCTGTCTAAGCGTGTCGTCGCCCACTTGATAAATTTTTCGTCTTGCCATGATTACCTCCTTGGAAAGAATGTGCTGTTATTATTAACTTAAATCGTTAGGATTGATTTCCGTAAAGCATGTTACCTGCGGAAACGCGGCCGTAACGCCGTCGGCTATTTTGTACACAGCCATGCGTATATCGTCCGAGTCGGGTTTGAGACGCATAAGCACTTGCATGCGGTGCTTTGTTTGTATGCGCTTTTTGGGCGCGCGCATAGCGTTTAGGTAAACAAATCTATCTCCATGCTTGGCCGCAAGTGCACGCGCTTCGTCTATCGCTTGCTTGGTAGCATCAAGAGCTATGGCCTCGTTTTCGCAAGCAATAAGTATGCGCAGGATTTCGGTAAACGGCGGAAAACCTGTCGCCTGTAAAATATTTATTTCCTTGTCGAAAAAGCCTTCGTAATCGTATTCGGTTGCGTACTTGTAAACATAATGCCTAGGAGTATACGTTTGCAAAATAACACTACCCTGCTTCTTTTCGCGCCCGGCTCTGCCCGCTACCTGCGTAATCAGCTGGAAAGTTCGCTCCACCGCGCGGAAATCGGAAAAGTGTAAGCTCATATCGGCGTCCATTATTCCGACCAAAGTAACGTTGGGAAAGTCATGACCTTTTGCCACCATTTGCGTACCTACAAGTATATCGGCATTACCGTTTGCAAATTCGCCGAGCAGCTTTAAATGCGCGTCCTTTGTCCGAGTTGTGTCGTTGTCCATTCGTATAACGCGCGCCGACGGGAACATTTTTTGAACATGCTCGACTATTCGTTCGGTGCCCATAAAGCCTTGCTTTATATGCGGACTTTTACAGTTAGGACACAAATCAAGCATGGAATACCTGCGTTGGCAGTAGTGGCACTTTAACAAATCCTCATCCTTATGATAGACAAGCGAAACGTCACAGTCCTCGCACTTGGCAACATACCCGCACTTTTTGCACATAACATACGAGCTGTACCCACGGCGATTTAAAAATAATATGGCTTGATTGCCCGACGCGAGACATTGCTCCAAAGCATTTACAAGCGGCGCGGAAAACATACCCGAATTGCCGTACGTAACTTCCTTGCACATATTGATTATTTGTATAGCCGGCATTTCGCGCTTGTTTACCCTGTGCGGAAGCCTGACAAGCTTGTATTTGCCGTTTTGAGCGGCATAATAGCTTTCCACCGACGGAGTAGCCGAGCCCATAACAAGCCTTGCACCGTTGTATGCCGCACGAAAAAGCGCAACGTCGCGCGTGATATAGCGCGGATTGGATTCAGACGAATACGACGTGTCATGTTCCTCGTCTATTACTATAAGCCCGACATTTGTTAGCGGTGCAAATATTGCCGAGCGCGCACCCACGGCAACGCGTGCGCCGCCTGTGAGCAGTCTACGCCACTCGTCAAACCGCTCGCCGTCGCTAAGTCCCGAATGGAGCAGAGCCACGTCGTCGCCGAACCGCGAACGGAATATGCGCATAACCTGCGGCGTGAGAGATATTTCGGGCACAAGCATGATGGCGGTTTTACCCTTTTTCAATACCTGTTCTATGCAGTTAAGGTACACCTCCGTCTTACCGCTGCCCGTAACCCCGAACAAAAGCGTAGGCTTTTCACTCGACATTATAGTATCGACAGCAATAGACTGTTCCTCTGTTAGAACAATATCGTTGTCCTTTTGGACGATACCCTTGTACGGAGTGCGCAGCACATCCTCCATACGCGTCAAAAAAACGCCGCGAGCTATAAGATTGCGAACTGCCGCTGCGGAAAAATTGGCGTTTAAATAGCTTTGCTCGGCACTTTGGGCGTCCAAAAGATATTCGAACACCTCCATTTGCGAGTGCGCCGACTTCTTGATAAATAGATTGGGATCGACCTCTATGTATTCGGGATTAATATAAACAAATATTTTTTGCAGTGCTTTAATTCTGCCACCGCGCATTTTTGCCGGCAAAAACAACCTGAACACATCTATTTTGCGCAAGTGAAAACGCTCGGTCATATAGTCGCACAGTGCTAAAAATTCTTCCGATACTATCGGCCTATCGTCGAGTATAGAAATTATATCCTTTAACTTATCTTGAGGCAAATCGGTTGTTTCCGCAATATCGATTACGTAACCCTCGGTTGTTTGCCTGCCAAACGGAACAGCCACACGTGAACCGCGCATTGTTCCGTCTATTGCTCGGTAGTCGAATACTCTATCGACCTCGCTTGCCGATATATCAACGATTACCTTTGCTATCATAGCGCGACAATTCTATCCAAAACGATTTCCGCAACCTCACGCTTTGTCATAAGCGAAAGGCGCTCTTGATTTCCCGCTGTGATAAGCGTAACTATATTAGTGTCGGTATCGAACCCGGCATTCTTTGCCGTAACGTCGTTAAGCACGGCCAAATCGGCATTTTTGTTTTTCAGTTTCAGTAGCGCGTTACTCTCGCCGTTTTCGGTTTCCGCAGCAAAAATAACCAGCTTACCGCATTTATTCTTGCCCAGCCACCCAGCAACATCGTCGGCCTTGCTAAACTCCAAAGTAAGCGACTGCGCTTTTATTTTTTGCGCCGACGGCGTTATATCGTAATCACACGGCGCAGCAGCAAGCACCGATATGTCGGCGGATTTGTAATACTTTTTGACGGCCGCAAGCAATTCCTTTGTAGTTGAAACACTTTCCGTAATCCAATCGGACGGAAGCGTAAAATTGTTTGTATAGCCGTGAATATATATAACCTTAGCTCCCCTGTTATATGCGGCACACGCCAATGCGTAACCCATTTTTCCGCTTGAACGGTTGGAAAGGAATCTAACGGGATCGATATTAGTCCTTGTAGCACCGGACGTAATAAGCACCGTCTTGCCCAATAAATCTCGTTTTACGGCGAAAACACTATCGAGCGCCTTGTAAAGCTCGTCGGGCTCGGCCATTCGTCCACTCCCGACGTCGCCGCATGCCAAATAACCGCTGCCGCCGTAAATTGGAGTAAACCCGCGCGCGACAAGCTTATTAATATTTTCCGTCGTAATCGGATTTTCCATCATTGCGGTGTTCATAGCAGGCGCGAACAAAATCGGACATTTGCACGCCAGCACCGTTGTCGTCAAAAAGTCGTCGGCAATGCCGCATGCCAGCTTTGCAATAACATTGGCGGTTGCAGGCGCAATTATTACTGCGTCGGCACGCTTGGCATACGACACATGTTCAACCTCGTACGTATAGTTGCGATCGAACATGTCCACCGTGACACGGTTGCGCGATAATGTTTCAAACGAAAGCGGCGCGACGAATTCCGTCGCGCTTTTCGTCATCATAACGTGAACATCGGCGCCGCTTTGGACAAGCTTAGATACCAAAGCGCAAACCTTGTATGCGGCTATTCCACCGCACACGCCGACAAGTATTGTTTTTGACTGTAAGTTATTAGACAAATGCTTAGCCTTCTTCCACGCCCTCTACTTTACCGTCCACAACCTCTTTGGCGGCAAGCGAAACGGGATTAATGCCCTCTTGCTCCAAATAGTCATGGCGCTTATCCATAAGCGTGCGAGCACGCTTGCTCAAAAGACTTACAAGCGCGTACTTGTTGCCGACTGTTTCTACCATTTTATCAATAGGCGGATCGATTAACATATATTTACCTCTTAAAGATTATTACTTGTTTATTGCGGATTAAATCCGTTATTCTTCGTCTTGCTCTGCGAGCAAAGCCTGTATTTTTTCCTCGTTGTTTATGATCTTGCGCTTTTCGGCTGTGATAATATCCAACACTTCATCAATGGCAAGATCGACTTCATCATTAAAAACAATGTAGTCAAACAGCTTGTACTC
This sequence comes from uncultured Clostridia bacterium, assembly GCA_947178255.1. GTDB lineage: Bacteria > Bacillota > Clostridia > Christensenellales > Pumilibacteraceae > Anaerocaecibacter. The sequence continues at coordinate 29,867 of CAMWXP010000013.1, forward strand.
GCTGAGTTCGCGACGCGCAGCACCCAAACGAATTTTTAAGCTGTCCTCCGTTTCCGTTCCTCTGGCGCGCAAACGCTGCTCCAAGGTCTTAAAGTCAGGCGTCATAATAAAAATAGCAACAGCCTCGGGATACTTCTTTTTGATAGACCGCACACCATGAACATCCACCTCGAACAACACGTTATAGCCGTTTTTCATATTTTCGAAAACGGGTGCTTTGGGCGTGCCGTAAAGATTATGATACACCTCGGCCGTTTCCAAAAAATCGCCTGCGGCTATCATTTGCTGATACTGCTCCTCAGTGCGGAAATAGTAGTTAACTCCCTCAACTTCACCCGGACGAGGCTGACGCGTCGTTACGGATACCGAGCGTTTCATGTCCGTTCTTTTAATGATTTGGGAGTAGATAGTACCCTTGCCGGCGCCCGACGGGCCCGATATAACAATAAGTAATCCTTTGTTCATTATTCCACGTTCCTTATTTGTTCTTTGATTTTTTCTACTTCGTTTTTCATACCGATAACAAAACCGGTAAGCGTTATGTCGTTGGATTTGCTGCCCATAGTGTTTACCTCACGCACCATCTCCTGCGACAAAAAGTCCAACCTGCGCCCTTGCGGCGCGTTAGCTTCACCGCAAATAGCCTTAAATTGATTTATGTGCGAGCTTAGCCTTGAAATTTCCTCGTTGATATCGGCCTTATCGGCAAAAAATGCAACTTCATTGAGCAGCTTACCCTCGTCAGGCTCGTAGCCGTCAAGCAACTCCTTTACCCGTAGCAGCAACGCCACTTTATAGTCGGCTACTACCTGCGGTGCACGAGCTATCGCCTTTTTAAGATATCCTTCCAAATTTCCGATTAGCGACATCAAATCGGCATACACGCCGTCGCCCTCTACCTGCCGCATTTTGTTAAGGTTACTAAGTGCTTCCGATACTGCTTGCTTGGTAAGCTCGGCAACAAGCTCTCGATCGTCGTCGGGCACGGTAACCGACGCGACGTCCGGCGTGCGCAATAGCGCCGTTACGTTGTAATCGTCTTCCAGCATAAATTCGGCACGCAGTGTTTTTGCGGCGGCTACGTATTCAGCGGCAAGCGCCTTATCCACAGTAACCTTCTTAGCAGATTCCGATAAATTTACGTACGAAAAATATACGTCAAAGCTGCCGCGCGAAGCATAAGCCTTGATGCCCTTTTGGATGATATCGTCAATATACATCAAAGATTTGGGAAGCTTACACGCGATCTCCAAAAATCTGTTATTGACCGATTTGATTTCTACGGTGACGGTGCGCTTATCCTTAACAGCGACGCCCTTACCGTAGCCCGTCATACTTTTCATACAAACCTCTGCTTAGTTGCCGAAAATGCACTAATAAGCGAATTACATTTTCGCAATATATATTATAACATTCTTTTGTACGAATTTCAACTGTTTAACATATCTTTAAACTGATTTTCATCAATAATTTTTTTGCCGAGCGCGCGCGCTCTTTCCAGCTTACTCCCTGCGTTTTCTCCCGCAACCACAATATCGGTCAGTTTAGACACGCTCGATTGCACAATGCCGCCGTTTTGTTCTATCAGCTTTGCCGCGTCGCCGCGAGTATATTGTTGAAGCGCGCCAGTCAAAACAAACTTCAATCCCGAAAATTTACCTTCGGACTTTTGAGCATATACGGGATCTATGCCGAGCGCCTTATACTTTGCCAAAAGCTCGCCGTGCGCCGAAAAGTACTCTACTATCGATTGCGCCACTATCCCGCCCACGTCTTGGATTGCCGTAAGCTCATCCTCGCTTGCCTTGGAAAGTGCGTCGATAGACCCAAAATGCTCGGCAAGTGCACGCGCCGTCACCTTGCCCACGTTTTCTATGCATAGCGCGCTTATAAAGTGCGGCAAATCAGCGGCTTTGGAATCTTGCACGGCTTTGATAAAGTTGGAAATCTTTTTATCCTTAAATCCGTCTATGCGCGCAAGCTGTTCGCCTGTCAAGTCGTACAGCTCCGCAGGCGAACGCACTCCCAAAATATCGTAAAGCTGTTCGGCGGTTTTAATACTTACTCCGTCTATATCCATACAGTCTTTGGAACAAAACTGCACTATACGCGCGACAACCTGTGCACGGCAACCGTAAAAGTTTAGACAAAACAGGTGCGCGCCTTCCTCGGTAAGCTCATGCCCGCAGCAAGGACAAACAGTAGGCTTCGGTATATCCACATCGTTTTGCCCGCGCTCGGCAACGCCCAAAATTTCGGGAATAACGTCGTTACTGCGGCGTATAAACACGCGCGAACCGATTTTTACATCCTTGCGCAAGATATCGCCGTAGTTGTTGAGCGTAGCGCGCTTTACCGTAGCGCCGCAAAGCTCAACCGGATCAAGTATTGCAAGCGGCGTAAGCTTACCCGTCCTGCCTACCTGCCACTGAACGTCACGCAAAACGGTAGTAGTTTCCTCCGCCTCGAATTTGTACGCGATAGCCCACTTTGGAAACTTGTCCGTATAACCAAGCGTACCGCGAACCTTGGCGTCATCAACCTTGATAACCATTCCGTCAATGGCAAAATCAAGCGCCGATTTATCCACCGACTGAATTTGATCTATAATTTGCTCGATGTTGTTCGTTTTATAGAACATACCGGTTTTAAACCGATTGTTCTTTAAAAACTCTATTTGTTCGGTTTGAGACCCGAGCGACTGTCCGTCAATGTAATTTACGTTGTAAAACACCACGTCGAGGTTACGCTTGGCTGTTTCACGCACGTCCAAATTTCGAATAGCACCAGCTACGGCGTTGCGCGGATTTTTGAGCGGCACTGCGGCGGTTGCATTGTAAGCATTGAGCGCACTTATGCGCATAATACCCTCGCCCTGAACCTCTACAGTGCCTTTAAACGGTATTGAAAGCGGCACGGACTTTACCGTCTTTATTTGCTCGGTTACGTTTTCCCCGACTTCGCCGTTGCCACGTGTCGCACCCGACACAAGCTGTCCGTCTCGATAAGTCAAGCATATAGTCAATCCGTCCAGCTTATATTCCAGCGTACACTCCGGTTGCTTACCTAACGCTGCCGACAGCTTTTCAAACCACGCGCGAAGCTCGTCAAAGCTGTTACACTTATCAAGGCTGTACAAGCGATTTATATGCGTATGCGGCTCAAACGATTTAAGCGGCTCGCCGCCTACGCGCTTTGTTGGCGAATCGTTAAGCACCGTGCCCGTCTTTGCTTCCAACGCGCACAGCTTGTCGTAAAGAACGTCGTATTCCTTGTCGGACACGATTGGATCGTCCAAAACGTAATATCTGTATGCGAGGTCGTTAAGCCGCGCCACCAGCTCCTTCATTAACATAATATCTTCGTTCATACAAGCTCCTTAATCCTTTATCACTGTTATGGGCGCAAAATCGACGGCAAGCAGCATGACGCCGCCGCGCTCGAAATCTATCTTGGCATACAAGCTGTCGCCCATTTTTTCTATGTCGATAATTTTGCCCTTCCCCAATCTTTTATGCATAACGGTAGCACCCGCAACAATGTCGGACTTGTTTGCCGACTGCTGTTGCGGCGTAGTCGTAGCCTTTTTGCCGAAATCGCTTTTGTATGTCGCACTGTATGAGCTTCCGCCTATACTGCCACCCATACTGCCGCCAACCGACTTGCTTTGCGCATAACCGCTTTGGGCGTTATACGGCGAATACGTATGCGACGGCGAAGCCGTAAACACGTCCTCTTTCCGTTCGGGTCGAGCGACAAGCCCACCTTCCACCAAAAACCTCGACGGTATGCAGTACCGCGTTTCGCCGTACAAAAACCTCGATTTGGCGTAAGTGAGGAACAATCTGCGCTTTGCGCGCGTAACGGCAACGTACATAAGCCGCCGCTCCTCTTCCATGTGTTCGGACTCGTTTTCGTTCTGCCTGAGCGACGGAAAAATACCGTCTTCCAAGCCGACGACAAACACAACGGGAAATTCCAAGCCCTTTGCGCTGTGCACGGTTGCGAGAGTGACACAGTTGTCGTCGTTCATATCGTCCGTATCGCTGTACAGCGACACCGTTTGCAAATAGTCGAACAGCGTGGCTTCCGGATTATTCTTTACAAAATCGCGCACCGAATTTACAAGCTCGTTAATGTTTTCCAGTCTTGCCGTACCCTCGTCGTCGTCCGAAAACAATCTATCTACGTTCAGAACGTTGTAAAGCAAGTATTTAAAATACTCGGGAATCGACCTTTCCGACATTTCGTGAAGCTTAACGAGCAACGCGCCGAAATCGACAAGCTTGCTCTTTAACGCGGTAAGCAGCGGATATGAGCTCGCGTTTACTATTATATCAAAAGCGCTCTTGCCGTTGGCTTGCGCTATATCTCGTATTTTATCTATGGAAGTATCGCCTATGCCGCGGCGCGGAAAATTGATTATGCGAAAAATCGCCTCGTCGTCTCGCGTATTAACCGAAGCACGGGCATATGCAAGCACGTCCTTAATTTCCTTACGGTCGTAAAACTTAAACCCACCGAATACCTTATGCGGTATTCCGTACTGCAAAAAACGTTCCTCAAAGTGACGTGTAAGCGCATTAACGCGCAAAAGCACGGCGCAATCCGAGTATTCGTAATACCCACTGTCCACCAAATCGAAGATTTTTCTTACAACATAATCCGCTTCGAAGCCGTCCGAGGCGGCACAATAGCACACCACCTTTTCCCCGCAATCGGCTTCCGTCCAAAGCTTTTTATCCAGTCTTTTTGTGTTCCCTTTAATTATCTTGTTGGCAATATCGAGGATATTCGCGGTCGAACGGTAATTTTGTTCAAGCTTGTAAACCGTGCAATTAAAGGCTTTTTGTAATTGAAAAATATTACCGATAGTTGCGCCGCGCCAAGTGTATATACACTGATCCTCGTCGCCGACAGCAAAAATATTTCCATGCTTTCCTGCCAAAATCTTGGCTATTTCGTACTGAATTGTATTGGTATCTTGAAACTCGTCTATATGTATATATCTGAATTTGTTTTGATAAAACTCACGAGCTTCATAACTTGACTTCAACAGATTAAGCGTTTGTATAAGCAAATCGTCATAGTCTAGCGCGTTATTGGTTCTTAGTACCTCTTGATACTGTGCATATGCTTTGGCAATATCTTCAACGTCCTGCGCGTATTTATGTACTTGCTCATAATCCTCAGGCGATATTCCTTTGCTTTTTGCATTGGAAATTTCGGCAATTATGCGCTTTGCCATATCTTCGTTAAGTTCGTTTTGCTTTGCAATACGCTTGACTATCGCTTTTGTTTCCGTTTCACCGTAAATAGTAAAATTCTTGTCAAAACCTATTCTGTCTATAAACCGCCTGAGTATGCGCACACACGCTGCATGGAAAGTAAAAATCCAAATACCGTCGATATTGTCCAGCATTTTTCCCAGCCTTGTGCGCATTTCGTCCGCAGCCTTGTTGGTAAACGTTATGGCAAGAATATTGTACGGCTGTACATGCAAATCATTTATCAAATGCGCAATGCGGTGCGTAAGCAATCGCGTTTTTCCACTGCCCGCACCTGCGGTTACCAACACCGCACCTTCCGTATCGAGTACGGCACGCTTTTGTACTTCGTTTAGTGTTTCGAGACTGTACATAAAACCTCTTTTGTTTACGAACCCGTGCGCTCACGGTAATATCGTTCCTGCAATTCTCTGAATTTTTCGGACAGTTCCAATACGTAACGCTGTTTGCCGTTGGCGTCCAGCCCGTCGTATACGTCCCGCTCGATAAGCTGACCTATTGGGTTTAGCGCTATCTCGCTGCTGTCCAGTATGTCGCAAACCTTGCGGTACATTTTTTCCTCGGTAGCGGACGTGCTTGCCGCAACCTCCGCAAGTCGCCCCACCCGCATCGAATATTCTGCTATCGGCGACGGCACACTCTCATCCTGCCTATTTTCTTGTTTCAGCGAATCGAAGTAGCCCATTTTGAGTCGTTGTTTAGCCAGCCAGCACCGCTTTTTTAGTTCTCCGGTTTTTCGTGTCATGTTGCACCCTCCTA
>CAMWXP010000014.1 GCA_947178255.1 uncultured Clostridia bacterium
CTATTATAGTGATTTAGCATACAAAAATAAGTAAACGAAAAAATCCATGTTGCTTAACGTAACGTGGATTTTTCGTATTCGCTTATGCAGCGATTGGCTTTTTGTAAAGCATTCCTTTCGGCGTAAAAAAGTTATTTGCTTTACACTATTATGTTGTGCACATTTCGGAGGATTATGCATGGGATTTTTAAAAAATTTTTATATGTTTTTCTCTCAACGAAAAAATCCCACAATGCCGTAACATTGGAGGAGTTTTCCGTTTCGCTTGTCGTAGTCAATATTTACGACATTCTACGAACCGTCTGTAAGGCATTGTGGGGTAGGAGGTTCTATCGGCATTTAGTTTCGATATACCTATCGTAAACCCGCGTGACTGCCTTACAATTTTATATTGTGTCGATTATGTCGGTATTATGCATGACAATTATAAATTTTTTAATTTAGCTTGACAGATGACTTTTTACGGTTTATACTAAAACAAGTGTTTTAAAACGATTGTTTTATATAAGGAGATATTATGCCGCCTAAATCGAAGTTTACAAAAGAGGAGATAGTTCACACCGCACTTGCCGAGGTGGAGCGTAACGGCTTTGACGCGCTTACGGCTCGAACGTTAGGCTCGGCGCTCGGCAGCTCGCCGCGCCCAATATTTACCGTTTTCAGTAGTATGGACGAGGTTTGCTCGGCTGTGGTAGACAGCGCCAATGCGTTGTACAACGAATACGTTGCCGAGGGATTAAAAGACGATGTTCCGTTTCGCGGCGTAGGGGAAGCGTATCTACGGTTTGCGCACGAGCATCCCAAGCTGTTTATGCTGCTGTTTATGCGCGAGCAAGCCGAAGGGCTAGACGAGCGCGGCGTGCTTGACGCAATCGACCAAAATGCCGAAAAGATTTTGCAGTCGGTTATAGACAGCTACGGACTGGAACGCAAACAGGCCGAGCGGCTGTATATGCACCTTTGGGTGTACACGCACGGCATTGCCGCCGCAGTCGTGACAGGCGTATGCAGGTTTACCGACGAGCGCGCTATGCTCAAAGATGAGTGTTTCGCTATGATAAAACATATCAAGCAAAGCGAGGGTTGATTATGATTACTGCAACCGATTTACACAAGGAGTTTAACGGCGGAGCGGTAAAGGCGTTGCGCGGCGTGTCGCTTACTATTAAGCAAGGTAGCTTTGTCGCAATTATCGGCGCGTCCGGTTCGGGCAAGTCAACGCTTATGAACGTGTTGTCGGGCTTGGAGCGCGCTGACAGCGGCACCGTTGTCGCGTGCGGTCAAGACCTATCCGCAATGACGGACAAACAGCTTAACGAATTCCGCCGCGAATACGTCGGATTTGTTTTTCAGCAATACTATCTTTTGCCGCATTTGAGCGTGGAAAAGAACGTGCGCTTAGGCGCCGACCTCGCGGGCAATAAGAATTACTTACGCGAAATCGAAGCGGTAGGGCTTGCCGATAAACTTAAAGCCATGCCGAGCGCATTGTCGGGCGGAGAACAGCAACGCGTGTGCATTGCGCGTGCGCTTGCCAAAAAGCCGCAGATACTGTTTTTGGACGAGCCGACGGGAGCGCTGGACGAAAGTACGGGGCGAAGCGTTTTGGACTATATCGCCAAGCTGAAAGCCGAACGCGGTTTTACTATGGTCATGGTCACGCACAACCGCAATATAGCGGATATGGCTGACTCTGTTGTGGAAATGAACAGCGGCAAGATTATCGGCGTAACCGATAACCCTTCGCCCAAGTCGGCGTATGAAATAGGGTGGTGATATGGTAATCGGAATAAAGGACGGCGTAAAGCTTTTCGGCATATCGGTGGTATGCTTTTGCGCGGTGTTTGTATGCACTTTCTTTTTAAATTACTATATAGACGCGCAGGCGATAGACGGTGCGGTAAGCGGCGAGCTTAGAGTTCTGTACGACGCCAATATGACTTCGGCAAAATTTACATGCGCCATTACGGGCGGAGTGTTGTGTCTTATCGCGGTTGTTATGACGGTGTTCTACATTAAGCTGTTTATCGACGGCAACGCCAAGCGGTTCGGCATTCTCAAAGCAATGGGGTATTCGGACAACAAAATCGCGCTGAGCTTTTGGGTGTTCGGTCTTAGTACGCTTATAGGTGCGGCGGCGGGTTACGGCGCGGGGCATGCGATAATGCCGCTTATTTACCGTGAAATGACGATTGACGGTATGCCCGCAATAGCAATCAACTATCACGCGGAATTGCTTGCCGCGCTTGTGGTTGCGCCCACGATAACGTTTTCCGCGTTTGCGTGCTTGTACGCCAAGCTGTCGCTGCGGCGTAACGTAGTGTCAATGATAAAGGGCGGAAAAGCGGCGGCAAAGTCAAAACGCCGACCGTTAGATAAACAGCATTCCTTTTTGGCGGAAATGTGTTTGTCCACGCTGGCGGGTAAAAAGTCGGTTGTGTTTTTTGTGGCGTTTGCGTGCTTTTGTTATTCGGCAATGCTTCAAATGGGGCTTACAATGAGCGATTTAAGCAGCGTAATTATGGGCGTGATGATTTTGGTTATCGGCGTTATTTTGGGCGTTACAGCGCTGTTTATGGCTATTACAACGGCAATTAACGCAAACAAAAGCAGTATAGCCGTTATGAAGGCGTTTGGATATTCCGATAAGGAGCGTGCTCTTTCGCTGCTAGTTGGGTACGTGCCGTTTGCGCTTTTGGGCTTTGCTATCGGCACAGTCTACCAACATGTATTGATGACCGTTATGGTCAACGTAGTTTTTGCCGACGTAAAAACCGTTGCGACGTACAGCTTCGGCGTCGGATACTTTTTTATAACGCTCGGAACTTTTATCGCGCTGTATGCTTGCGCAATGGCTGTGTATGCCGTGCGCATAAACAGAGTGCCGATAAAAGAAATTATGTCAAACGAGTAGTCATATTGACAAATGCAGTTGCGTGCGGTATAATACTATTATGAAATTTGAACGGCAAAAGCGCAACGGATATATTATGCCCAAGCGGTATACGCGCATGTACATGGCTGACGGTCGGCGCGCACCGCAGGTAAAGCGACCTATCGGCAGGGCGGTGTTTATTCTTGCCGCAGTTGCGTGCGGATTGCTTATGCCGTTATTGCTGATGAACGATCTACGTACCGACCCGCAAATAGCCGAGTGGTGGACTACGCACATCGAAGCGGGGTGGGAGCGCGTTATGGGCACGCTCACTTCGTGGTTGCCGTTTTCGGTAATGGAGTTCTTTATCGTTTGCCTTATCGGGCTGGGGATTTTCTTTTACGTGCGGCTTATTATCAACCTCGGCAGAGCGCGGTTCAAGCGCATACTTACCGGTGCGCTGTCCGTATGCGTGGGCGTAATTTACTTGCTTAACCTGTACATGGTGAGCATGGCGTTTGCGTATTACCGCGCGGAAATGCCTATTCCGCAGTCGCAAACCAAATACGACGCGGAGAGCGTAAAGCCTGTAATCGAGTACTTTTTGTCCGACTATAACAAGCTGTCCGAAACGCTGCCGCGCGACAAAAACGGTTGCGTGGAATGCCCGTACACATTTCCCGAGCTTGCGGAGCGGATAAAGGTGGAGTACGCCAAGTTGACCGATCCGTATTTTAATCAATATACGCCGACAGCCAAGCCGATAGTAAACAGCTGGTTTATGTCGCAAATGCTTATAACGGGCATGACCTTTTTGCCGACGGGTGAGGCGAACGTCAACAACGCCGCACCGCCCACCACGCGTACAATTACGCTTGCGCACGAGCTGGCGCACGCCAAGGGCGTGTTCCGCGAGGGTGACGCCAATCTGCTGGCGCGGTACGTATTGATATCGTCGGACGACGATTATTTGCGGTACTGCGGATATTATTACGCGTTTGACAATCTTTTGGAGGCGTTTATCCTTACCGAGGATATGCAGTCCTACCGTTCATTTTCGGCGCGAATAAGCGGTAAAGTGCGCACCGAGCGGTGGTATGCCAGCGACTACTGGAATTCGCAGTTGGATTTGATAGGGCAGATAGCCGAGTTTTTCAACAACTGGTATTTGGAGTCCAACGGCGCGACCAACGGCACAGGCAGTTATGAAAACGGCAATCAAAGCACGGTGGTAACGCCCAGCGATCCCATAACCGGCGAACCTGTGCGCGACCCGGTAACGCAAAAGCCGGTGCGAATAATCCATTATTCTCAAGTGCAAAAAATGTTCTTTGCCGTTTACGAGCAGCGAACGGAAGGATAAAATAAAAAACCGCAAGACGTACATGCTTTGCGGTTTTTGTTGTTGGTAATATTTTATGCTGTTGCTTTGTTGCGCCGCTTGATGGGCGGTAGCAATTTCAGCCGATTTAATAGCGGTATCATTGCAAGCGCTATTGCGATATTGATAACGGCGACAACCGGCTGCATTATGCGGTAGGCGATAAAGTATTGCCATACGTTCATAACCTTGTAATACGAATACGAATAATAAATGGCGAGCGTGTTTATTCCGCAGGTGCATATCACTGTACAAATAGCGCCCGCGATAATAAACTTGGCTACGTAGCTCTTTATGGGTATTCTAAACGCAAGCGCGGCTATCACGCCGTACACGGTATTGCCCAGTATCAAAAAGGGATTGATTGCGCCTGTGGGAAATATGATCGCGCCCAAAACGTCGGAAGCAAAGCACACCGCGCCGCCGCCGAAAACGCCGAGCGTAGCACCCGCAATCAGCCATACAACGTATATCAGTGTGATTTTAAAGCTGTCGGTAAGAGTTAAAAACTGGCCGATAAATTTCATTACCACGGCCAGCGCGGTAAACATTGCCGCGTAAGTCAACCATTTTGTAGTTCCGAATTCTAATTTTTGCGTTCGGACCTTACGTGTATGCGTTTTATCGTCCGGAGTCGCAATTTCCTGCTGAGTTTTACTCACTGTCGGGCTTCTCCTTGGTATTATTGTTAAGCCTATTATAGCATGTGCATTTTTTTAAGTAAAGCGAATTAAGACGCGGTTTTGCGTTTGTTTTTGCGAAACAGCGGTAGGCGCCTTTTGCGTTTTTTGCTAACCGTCATTTCAAAGTCTACCGCGCCGAATATGACGGCTGCGAGCGCTGAAAAGCACACGCCGCCAATGCCCGCCACTATTATGGGCAGCACCGTTCCCGGAATTATCGAGTGCACGTATTTCGTGAACAGCCACGCGGGGTAGGCGGCGGCAAGACAAATAAAAAGCGGTTTAAAGAATTTCAGTTTAAAGCCGGTGCGACGCTTAATATCTATCACGTCCAGCACCGACGACAAAATCAAACTAAGCCCGAACGCGAGTATAAACACGTCCATATCGAAGCGGGAGTAGAACGCGAAGCAAATAACGTACATCGTTACCGCGCCGATAAGATAGTTTATAAGCGATTTCTTTTCCAAATCGAGGGAGTTGAGCATTGACGAGGCAATATTCTCAAACGCAAGCGGAAGCAGCAGCCACGCCGATTTTTTTAAGAATATGCCGGCGTCGGTATTGTTGTAAATAAAAATGCCTAGCGGTTCGCCGAGCGCCATATAGGCGGGCAGCACTATCGCCGCGATTATTACCGAAAACGACAGCGCATTCTCTATTTGGCGGCACATGCTCTTTTTGTCGCCCGAGGCGTATGATTCGGACAGGGTAGGAATCATGACAAAAGCCAGCGAGCCTACCACCGTTATCGGTAGGTACAGCAGCGGTAACGCCATTCCCACGCACGACCCGAATACGTACATAGACTGTTCGGAATTAAGTCCGCTCGACATCAACAAAAACGGCATAGCGATTGCTATAATATAGTTGTTTATGCTGGAAGTGGTGCGCGACAGAGTGATGGGCACTGACGTTGCTATAAGCGGCTTAAAATGCGTTTTCGGGCTTTTAAGCTTGCGCTTGCCGCAAAAGTAGAACAATGCGACGGCAGCCGCCGACACTGCGCAAGCCACCGTCATAGACGCGGACACTGCCGTCGTTTTGTCGGAGAACAGCGAAAACAGAACAACGCAGCCGATTATGCGTGCGACTTGTTCTATCAGCTCGACTGCGCTGACCGACATAAAGCGTTTTTCGCCCCACAGCACGCCGCGGAACGCCGAGTACACGCCCGAAAATACCAGTGCGGGCAGCATTACTATAACAAGCGTCATAGACTGCCGTTCGGCAAACAGCGAGCCGATGGGCTTTTGGAATGTGACTACCAAAAGGCAAACTATAAGCGCCGTGGCAAGCTCAAATATCAGCGCCGCCGAACATACGCCGCCGCTTTGCTCCTTGTTTGTAGCAGTCTGCTTGGACACAACGAGCGGTATGCCGGAGGTTAGCAGCGTTATCAGCACAAAAAAGAATGACAGCGCGACCGAATAAATACCCATTCCTACCGCGCCTATCTCGCGCGACAGATAGATTTTGAACAAAAAGCCGAGCGTGCGTTCCGCAAAGGTGAATGCCGTCATCGTCATTACTGCTTTGGTCATGGAATTCATCGGTATATCTTATGTTTTACGAGCGCGTAAAATGATAACAAATAGTGAGCGGGCAATTTTTCGCTTTTCCTTGCTTTTGTTACAATTTAATGATATAATATATTTGTGGGAACAGTGCAAAAAATCGGAAAGAATATTTTTCGCATAGCGCTTACGACGGCGGTGACGCTTTTTGCGGCGCTTTTAGTCGGCTGTTCCGAAAAAGATGTTAACATAGTTTTACTGCGCACAGAGCTTTCGCTGAGTGTGGGCGAGAGTCGAAGCCTGTTGCCTTACGTTAATTTTTCGCCCGCGACAAGCGGCGGAACGGTTACTCTTAACACCGATTCGGATTGCGTTTCAATAGACGGCACTACGGTAGTTGCCGTCAAGGCAGGCGCGGCAGAGGTGACCATTTCCGCGTACGGCAAAACGGCGGTGATGAGAATAAACGTAAACTACCGCGCCGTGACGGACTTTACGGTCGCTACGGAAAACAACATACAAACGGCAAGCGACGGCGAGTTTAAGACTGTTGTTTTGTCGGCGAAATTCGAGGGCGCTGCCGACCCGCAAACGGCTGCACGGTGGCGGGTAAGCGACGGCACGGAATATACAGGAAACCGCTTTGAGTACACGCCAAACGGCTACGGTGTGTATACCGTAACGGCGACCGTCGGCAATATTGCAAAAAGCTGCGAAATAAAGGTGTATAGACCGACCGAGGTGACGGTGCGGCATGCGAGTTTGGATGGCGTTACGGCGTACTCGACCGTCACGTTTACCGCACGCGAGATGGTGAACTCGCTCAATCCGCGCTCGGTATACGAGTGGCGTGTGGATGACGAGCCTATGGGTAATACCGCCATGTTCGATTTGGTTCCGACGTCCGGGCGGCATAATATTGCCTTGTATGTAAACGGCGCACAAAAGCAAATAGACGGAAAAAACGAGTTAACGCTAGACGTGGCAAGCGATACCTATGCCGACTGCAAAGTAGAGTTTGACGACGCGCAAGGTGTATATGTTCGTTACGCTAACGGTCGCAAGGTTATGTATATTTGCATTATCGACCCCGAAGGCAAGCGAAGAACATTCGACGTTACCGACGCTCAGTATTCGCATTTATTTACCGACGGTAGGTTTAGGGCGACTGAGTATATTACGTTGTGCGCGCCCGACCCCAAAGCTTACACTATAATCATAGGAATGGACGGCGATAGGTGCGAGTTTGATTTTGTTCAGCTCGATGCGGACGCTCAAGAATATCTCGATAACAAGGTGTTTTGCCGCAATTCGTTTATTTCGAGCGAAGGCGAGGCAGAGCAATACGTGCGCGAGCTGTTTGCAACAGGGGCTCAAAACGCGCGGTGCTATGTTGCGACTGATGTGGAACGCACCATGCAGGTAATTACAGCGCAGGCGCAAAGGCTGGGACTTAACGCTACGGCGGATGCCAGCGGCAACGTTATTTCACTGAATTTCGCGCAGTACTCCAACAGACCCGAAAGGTATGAAACTGCGTCAAAACGCACGTCATACGCCGAGCTTCCGCACATAGAATATAACGTCGAAAACCGACGTGCCAACGACTACGTTTTTGCGTCCGACAGGGCGGCGGGAAGTATATCGGTGTCCGGCAGCGAGCAGCTGCTTATAGCGATATCAAACGAACTGAAACCGTTAACGCAAAGCGGAGACGTTGCGCATACCGTTTACCGCTCGGCCAAAACAGCACTGTTGCGCATAATCGGCAAAGACTACACGCAAGAGAAAAAGATTCATACTATATACGACTGGTTGCAGTGGTTTACCGTAAATTCGTCCGTCGCAAGCAATTCCTCCGGCAGGTTTTTGGAGGGCGTATTTGCAAGCGAATCTACCGGGTCTGGATATGCGGTAAACAGCGAGGGTGCCGCCAAGGCGTTTGCGCTGCTTTGCGGTATAGAAGGCATAGAGTGTGTTATCTGTTACGGCGAAGGGTACGGATATTACAATAAAGTCAAGCTTAGCGGATTGTGGTACAACGTGGACGTATTCGGCGGCAAGACGATGATCGAGGGGACGACAGGTTCAACCGGTAATGTTTGGTTTACCTCGCACCGCGGTTTACTTATAACGGACGACGATATGAAACGGCTTGGCTGCAATGTAAACGACGGCTACGAGGCATTTGATACGGTGAATTCCAGGTATATGCAAAAGTACGACTATGACGGCGTGTATATGGATAACTATATAGACAAAACGGAAGCTGAGTATGAGTTTGTCCGTGCGGTAGTATTTAATGCGTTTAATGCCGTTACGGTAGGCAACACGCGCATACCGTTTGTGGGCGGCGAGGTAATCATTTACAACAACACATACGGCGTGGAGCTTGCTTGCGCCGCCGACATGACGGAAGCGGAAGTGATAGAAATATCCGGGTTTGTAAACAGAGCGATAGACGAATATGCAAGCGAAGTGCTTAAAGCGACGTTTGCGAGCAGGCGCACTATAATTGCGGACGGCGTAATTTGCGCGGTAGCCGTATCGCCGAGAGCGGTACAATCGGAGGGATAATGCAAATGGTTGGTGCAAAAAGAATTTCGAGACATATACGTGCGGCTGTTGCCGTAATGCTTGTAACGGTAGTTGCGGCAATGATGCTCGGCTGCTCGTTTATGAACGAGTTATTCAAGCCGGACGTCATCAAGTTTACGCAACGCGAGCTCGGCCTTAGTGTGGGCGAAGCGTACGATATTACAAGCATTCTCGAAACAAACACGACCGTGTATCGGTTAAAGACGTCGGACGAAGCGGTCGTCGCTGTGGAAAAAGGCAGTAATACCGTAATAAAAGCGGAAGCCGAGGGCGAAGCGCGTATAACTGCGTACACAAGCTCGGCAAGCGCAAGCATATTAGTCACCGTATCCGAAAAGCAGGAGGATTCGCTTAGCATAACGGCAAGCGGCGAGCTTGTGCAAACGCTCGGCAATACTTCCGAGGTGTCGTTTACGCCGACGGCAAAAGGCGAGCCGAGCAAAAGCGAAAGCGTGTATTGGTACGTAAACGATAGGCTTAACCAAATGCTGGCCTTATCGACCGACTTCAAATTTACGCCGAGCGAGGCAGGCGAGTATACCGTTTTGGCTAAGTGCGGTAGCTTTGCTTCCAATGCAATAACGGTGCGAGTGTACAACGTTGTCACCGCCGAAGTGAATGTAAGCGGCGAGCTTGAACAAAGCGAACCGTTTGACAATTTGGTTTTTTCGGTGGACGTAAGCGGTGCGGACGAAAATTATTTTCAGTTTTTCGAGGACGACAAAGCGCTGTACGAGGGCACCGACAGCTCGTACACGTATACGCCGACAGCGGGGCGGCACACGCTTACAGTCAAGGTAAACGGTCAAATCGAATATTCGGAGAAAGCTTTATTCCGTGGCGCAATGTTGCCCACGGTAAGCGGGCTTAAGTTTGACAATCTGTACCCGCATGCTTATCTCGTGTACGACGAAGCGTTAGACAACAATGTAAAGGTGGAAATAACGCACCCGCAGGGCGGCGCGGTGGAATATTCGCAAAACGATACGCAATATGCTGCGTATTTCGACGAAAACGGCTTCGACGTCGGACCGTTTATCGATTTGTGCGCTACCGGCGCTAATCTGCAAGAATATAAGTTTCGCGTAAAATCTTTGGGTGACGGCGACGTTATAACCGAAAGCGAGTATACCGATTTTGTATCGTTCACGCAGTTGCCGGCAACTGCCAAGCAGTATGTGACCAACGTTTTGCCGTGCGGCGATCTTTACGTAACATCGAATATCGAGTACGTGCGTATCGCCGAGTATTATATATATTTCAGAAAGAAAGAAGCAAATACGAAAGTGTCGTTCGATTGCTATATCGGCTATAACAGATCGGGCAGCGCAAAGGATTTGTGGGACAACGCCTTTCCGATAGCCGCGACCAGCGGAAGCTATTCGGCTATAAGAGTAAGCGATTCGGGCGCCGTAATGCATACCGAGTTTACCGTCAGCACGGTAAACAATCCGTCGACGCAAACCGACGAGTCGGCAAAGCGGTCGGCACAGCTTCACGCAATACTGCCTCATATCAACATGGACGCGGCAAAAAACCGTCCGTCAAACCATGAGTTTGCAATAGACAAAATTAAGGAGCGCACGGCAGAAGTTACGTATTCCGATGAATTGTATTTGGCGGCGCAAAACGGAGTGAGACCGATACCCAAGGCGGGTTCGACGGCGCAAGTCGTTTACGAGCAAGCGCGAAGCGTGTTGCGCAGTATTTGTACCGACGATATGACAGACGTGCAAAAGGCGCATGCCATTTACGATTGGATTATGTGGCACGTAACATACGATACACCGGCAACCTTGATTACGAGCGGTAGCGAAAGCTATTCGGCGTACTATTTGGAAGGAGTGTTCGGCGACGGAAAAACCGAGCTGGGCGGCGTTGCGTACAATGCCAACTCGGTGTGCGACGGCATGAGCAAGGCGTACTCGCTGATGTGCAATATAGAGGGTATACCGTGTGTGCGCGTCGTGGGCAGAGCGGATGCGGATAAGGATATCAACAGTGCGGGCGGACACGCGTGGAACAAGGTATACGTCAACGGTGCGTGGTATACGGTGGACTGCACTTGGGGCGATTCGCACGTGACGCTAAATCTTGACGGCGTTGAAGATAGGTACGAGCTGGGGATGCACAGCTATCTGTTCTTGACGGACGCGCAAACTTTTTCCACGCACTTCGAGCCGTATAGGTACGAGGAAAATACGACTTTACGCTACGCGCCGCAAACGGCAAAAACGCCAATAAACGTGTTTGTCGATATGACGGTGAACGGCGTGGCGATAAATTGTTATATAGCCAAAAACGAAAAACAAGCCGATAGATTAAAAGAGATTGCTACAAATTTTGCAAGGGCGTACCAAAAGAACAAAACGATATCCGTGCCGCTAAGCGGAGAGTATACCGTTGGCTATCAAGCGATTGAGGTATGCGCCGAGGACGGCTTTACTGTTTCCGACCGTGAAATTGGAAACACAGTTACGACGGCTGTAAAAGCCGTTAGCCGTTCTGCTACGGTGCGGACGCTGACTCTTGAAAATTCGATTTTGATATTGATAAAAGAATAATGCGCCCGAACTATCGAGCGCATCAGATAAATAACCGTATCGTATAGTAAAAATATTACAGCAACGAAAACTTTTTAAAGAAGTCTTGTTGCGGCGCGCGCCATGCAAGCTCGTCGTGTGCCGCCGTGTTAGTCATGGTAAGGTCGAGGTTTACCGCGCCGTGCTTTCTAAGCTCGTCGGTAAGGATGTAGCAGTCGGTCACAAATGCTTGCTGTTCTATTTTCGTCAACTCGGGCTTGTCGGTAGTTATTTCGTTGCCGCCCGTGTAAACCTTGTAGTACGCATCTGTATCGAACGACGCGGTTTTAAAAAACTCGGTAAAAGCGTCGGGGCTTACAAACAGCGGGGTGGAAAACATGCCGTACGCCTTGACGCGCGGGTTTTTCCGCGCTGCAAAGTACAGAGTGGCAAGCCCGCCGAAGGACGAGCCGAGCATACCGTAAAATTTAAACCCGAACCGCTTATCGAGGTAGGGAATAATAATTTCTTCCAAATACGCCATGTATTCGTCCGCTTTTCCGCCGACCTGCTTTATGCCGTACTTTTCGGCGTTCTCGACTGGGAATGGCACGTAATCGAATTCGCGGGTGACGGTGCTGTCTATGCCGATGATTGCGGTGTTTTTTATGTTTTCCGCTTTAAGTGCGTTGAGCGCACGCCAGCTCTTTTTGTATGAGGCGTCCTCGTCGTAGAACACGTTTTGACCGTCGTGCATTATTATTGCGCGGTCGGCCTTTTTGGGCGCATATATGCGCACCGTTCGCGCAAATCCTCCCTTTGATAAAACAGCTATTTCGTACTTGCGTTTCATTTTTACCACCTAATCGAATTTATGATGATTATACAATAAAGCAAATTAAAAGTCAATATATACATAATAAGCTTGATTTTATTATTTATATATGCTAAACTCTTATCACCAACAAACACGGATATTAATATGAAAATCAATCTTGACGAAAAAAGCGCCAAATTTATAAGCTCGCTTGGCGATAACGTTTACGTTGTGGGCGGGTATGTTCGCAACAGTTTGTGCGGGTACAAATGTACGGATATAGATATAGCCGGACCTATGCCCGCGCTAGCTTTGTCGTTGCCGCCGCGCACTACGATGACAATGGTCAATCACCGCATGGGCACGGCGCAAATAATATACGACGGAGTTAAGTACGAATACACGCCGTTTAGAGTGGAGGAGTACGGCGAGGGCGGCGAACACACGCCTATTCGCGTCAGCTTTACCACCGATCTTTACGCGGACGCGTCGCGGCGGGATTTTTGCTGTAACGCGATTTATTACGACGTTAAGCGCGACGAGATAATCGACCCGCTTGGCGGCGTGCGCGACGTCGAAATGAAGGTTTTGCGCGGCTGTAACAAGCATGTGTTCGAGTCGGACGGGTTGCGGCTACTGCGCCTTGTGCGGCTTGCTGCGGAGCTGGACTTTAAGATAGAGGGCGAAACGGCGCGCGCGGCAAAGGCGATGAGCAATAATCTTGCCGACATAACCGCCGAGCGCAAACGCGTGGAGCTGGACAAAATTTTGCATGCCGATCTTGTGAACGGCGCTAAAAACGCGCAGTACCGCGGACTCAGATTGTTGAAGCAGTTGGATTTGTGGAAAAACTTAATCCCCGAATTAGTCGAGTGCGACGGTATGGCTCAGCCCGAGCAGTACCACAAGTACGACGTTTTGGAGCATACATTCCGCACCGTGCTTGCGGCACAGCCGTTGCATAACGTACGGCTTGCGGCGCTGTTGCACGATGTAGGCAAGGCATATTGCTTTAAACAGTTCGGCAATTTTTACGGTCACGAAAAAAGCTCGGCGATTGCCGCGCGAATAATATTGAACAGACTGCGTTATCCCAACGACGTTATAGATCAAGTTGTGCGGCTGTGCGGTGCGCATATGTACGATATGCGCGGCGACGCTCGCGAGGCCAAAATACGTGTGTTTGTGTCCAAAAACTATGATATTTTGGATAAGCTGACGGCGCTTATCCGCGCGGACAAAATAGCTACCGGCATGGTCACGCAGGAGGAAGCTGCGGCACCGCACAGGTTCGAGCTGGTACGCGAAAAGATGATACAAGAGGGTGCGCCCATACTTAAAAAATCGCTCAAAATATCGGGGCGTGATTTAGTGGATATGGGCTTCGAAAGCGAGGCTATATCGGCGGCGCTCGAAGCGATGTGGAAGGAATGTATAATAAATCCCAAAAACAACAACGTTGAATTTTTGCAAAAAATGGCGCAAAGACTTCCCAAAACGCCTGCAGAGCTGCCTAAGAAAAAACAGGATTAGAACGCTACCGAATACTTTCGATATAATTCGACATACTATTCACGTATGAAGAAGCTCGGTAGATCGATATACATAATGGCATTGTTGGCTTGTATGCTGCTTACAATGGGCGCGGCAAAGGCGGCGGACGAACAAAACGTAACGTATCCGACGCTTACGGTGGTGTACGGAACGGACAAGTACGTGTATACGGATATGCCTGTCGAGCCGTCCGATTTTACGGTAATAGAACAAATAGCGGCGCGTAGGATAAACGCGCCGTTGCCACAAAAAATAGAGTATATGGACGAATGTGTTGCGCGCGGCGCGGACTATAAAACCGCCGTGAAGCAATGTTTTCCCGTGCTTGTGCGCGAACTGGACAAAATAGCCGACAGTGTTTTCGTACCGCCGACCGACGCTAAAACAGAGTACGAGCGCGGTACTTTTACCGTTGTGCCCGAAAAGGCGGGTAGGCGCATAAACGAGGAAAAGCTGTATGCAAGCATATACTGCGCGTTTAAGTTTTCGGGCGGCGGTGAAGTAAAGGCGGACACATCGGAAATCACGCCTATAATAACATCGGAAATGCTTCGTGCGGAGCTGCAACTGCGCAGCTCGTATACAACCGATTTCAGCAGCTCGTCGGAGGAGCGTGCGCACAACGTAAAGCTTGCGTTAAGCAAGATAGAGGGTATTATTATTCCGGCGGGCGAAACATTGTCGTTTAACATGGCGGTGGGCGAGCGCACGACGGCAAACGGCTTTAAGCAAGCCAAGATAATAGTAGACGGCAAGTACATAGACGGTACAGGCGGCGGCGTGTGTCAAGCGTCCACGGCGGTGTATAATGCAGCGCTAATTGCGGGGCTTAGCTGCGCGGCCAATGCTCATTCCATTTGCCCGTCGTATTGTCCTGCTGGCTTGGACGCTATGATAAGCTCGGTAAGCGATTTGCTTGTAACCAATACGACAACGCACTCGGTGTACATTGCCGTCAAGGTGTACGGCCGTACGGCGACGGTCAAGATTTACGGAGAGCAATCGGAATATAAAATCAAGCCCGAAAGCGTAGTGCTCGGAGTGGAAAAGTTCGCCGAACAAGAGGTGGTTGACAGCGATTACAAATACTTCGAGCAGGGCGTTGAAAGCGGAAAAAGAATGTTGGTATCGCTCGGCAAGGACGGTATTACAAGCGAAACGTATATCAACGTGTATAAGGACGGGCAAATAGTAAAGCGCGTAAAGGTGCGGGAAAACGTTTACCGCGCCGTCCCGCAGGTCATAGCGGTAGCGCCGTAGAGAATGCAGAATTAAGAATGCAGAATGCAGAATTATTTGTTGTAAACAGTGCAATAGTGGCGTTGAGAAATTTATATCGAAACTTAATTGTACGGGTGTAATGTAAAACAAACTATAAGTAAACACACGTATTAAAATTTTCTTGCTTACTTCTTTTATCAAAAGAAGTAAGAAGACTTGACAAAAACAATGATAAGGGCTATAATCGGGATATGAATTCTTTGGCTTTTATCAGTTCGTTTAATTGGTACGGATTGCTTATGGCAACCGGTATAATGTGCGGCGTTATCGGCTGCTACTTTGCCGCAAAGCATCACGGCTTGGAAGGCGACGTTATAATCGACATGATTATAATATGCTTGCCGCTTGCAATAATCGGCGCACGTATTTACCACGTAGTGTTCGACGTAATGGCGGGCAATCCTTGGACGTTCGCGGAGTTTTGCGGTTTTTCGGACGGAGAGTTTAAGGGGCTTGCCGGGCTTGCTATATACGGCGGTCTTTTCGGCTCCATTGCGGGCGCGGTCATTTTCCACTTTTGGAAGAACAGAAAAAAACTGCCCGAAAATAAGCGCGTATCGTTTTGGCAAATCGCCGACGTAGGCTTTGCGTTTATCATGCTCGGTCAGGTAATCGCACGCTGGGGCAACTTTGCCAACGGCGAATGCTACGGCGAGGTCGTTACCAATCCGGCATTCCAGTGGGCGCCGCTCAGCATGAAGGTGGGCGATGAATGGCGCACGTCAATATGGTTCTATGAATCGCTGTGGAACTTTTTCGGGTTCTTTGTACTGCTGTACTTGTACTTGGGTCGGCACAAAAGCTTTGACGGTTTCGTTTTTGCCGTATACGGCATATGTTATGGTATAGGCAGGGCGTGGATAGAAGCGATCCGCGTCAATGACGTATTGTATTTGGGCGGCATGCGCGTAAGCGTGTTTGTAAGCGTGCTGTTTATCGTTATGGGTGTGGCTATTATAGCAACGCACATAATCCGCGCCAAGCGTGCCGGCAAAAAGGTATTTATATTTGTCGACCAAAAAAAGCTGAACGACGATTACTTCGGCTACGAAAAGACAAAGCTCGCTCATCCTATGCCTGATATCGTGTTCTTTAAGGACAGAAAAAAGATAAGGAACAAGGAAGAAATAATCGTCGACGAAAGCGGCGTTGCCATCAAGGTTAAAAACGATGAAACGGACGATAGCAATAATACTGCTCGTCCGCAGTCGCAAAAGGCTAATAACCAAGTAGATACAAAAGAGGTCATATCTGACGACGCGGAGGATGCGTATGAAGACAAGTGGGACGACTGACGTCGTACTTCCTCTTTCCAAAAAGCAAAAATGCGCGTGTAATATCGTCATGGGCTGCTTGCTTGTTGCCGCGGGTATTGTTTTGGTGCTTGCGGGTTGCGGCGTTATCAAGGCGGCCGTACGTGATATAGCCGCGCCTACTGTGCTGTTCGGGTTCGGCGCCGCCGTGCTGTTGAGCGCGGTAATAGCCAAAAATTCGCTTTCTATGTGGTTCGCGGGCGTAGTTCTTGCTTGCGGACTTACTTCGTTATTGGCGGTTACAACAACGGCAGGCTACGCACAGTTATATCCCATTTACATAGCGTCGCCGGCAATAGGATGCTTATTTTCGCTGTGGTTTGCGCAAAGCAAATTGCCGCAAATCAAGGCTATTGTGTTTTTCGGCGGTATAGGTGCTATATTGGCGCTTGCGTCTTCGGGCGCGTGCGGTTACGGCTTGGCAAGCGGACTGCTGGCGGCGTTCGGCGGACTTACCGTAATCGCTATCGCGGTTGAATCATATTTAAAAAAGGACAAATCAGACAATGCGTAATCTTACGATGATGACCGACCTCTATCAGCTTACGATGATGGACGGTTATTTTTTAGAGGGCAAAGCACGCCAAACGGCGGTGTTCGACTTGTTTTTCCGTCAAAAGGACACCATTAACTATGCGGTGTTTGCGGGGCTCGATCAAGCAATCGACTACATAAAGGACTTGCATTTTTCGGCCGACGACATTGCGTACCTGCGTTCGCTCAACGTTTTTCATCCCGAGTTTCTCGACTATTTAAAGAACTTTAAATTTACGGGCGACATGTACTCGGTGTGCGAGGGCGATATCGTTTACCCGCAGGAACCGATTGTCACAATCAAAGCGCCGCTTATCGAGGCGCAGCTTGTGGAAACGGCGCTGCTCAATATTATAAGTCACCAAACGCTTATCGCAACCAAGTCGGCGCGAATAGTTTCGGCGGCTATGGGCAAGGGCGTGGTCGAGTTCGGCTTGCGCCGCGCGCAAGGCCCCGACGCCGGCATATACGGCGCGCGCGCATCGATAATAGGCGGTTGCAACGGGACAAGCAATGTGCTTACAGGACAAATGTTCGATATTCCCGTCAAGGGCACGCACGCACACAGCTGGGTAATGAGCTTTGACAGCGAGCTGGACGCCTTCCGCGCGTTTGCCAAGGTCTATCCCGACACTTGCTTGCTGCTTGTGGATACTTACGACACTATTCAAGGCATAAAGAACGCAATAACCGTTTTTAAAGAGCTTAAAGCGCAGGGGCATAAACCGATAGGCATAAGACTCGACAGCGGCGACCTGGCGTATCTAAGCAAGGTTGCGCGAAAGATGCTTGACAACGCCGGCTTTAAGGACGCGATAGTAATGGCGTCGGGCGATATAGACGAATATTTATTGCAGTCGCTCAACGCACAGGGCGCGAAAATCGACATATACGGCGTAGGCACAAAGCTGATAACCAGCGAGGACACTCCGTCGCTGGGCGGCGTGTACAAGCTGTCCGCAATCGAGCGGAACGGCGTAATGGAGCCGCGTATGAAGATTTCCGACTCGCTGATAAAGGTGACAAATCCCGGGTTCAAAACGTTGTATCGCGTTTACGATAAGGACAGCGGCATGGCTGTCGCCGACCTTATCGCGCTGCACGACGAGCAAATAGGAAAGCCGTTAGTGCTTACGCACGAAACGGAGCGGTGGAAGACCACCACGCTAAACGACTACGTGCTGCGCCCTATGCACCGCCAAATATTCGACGGCGGCAAGTGCGTTTACGACAAGCCTACGCTTGCGCAGATTGTGGAGTTTGCCACGGCCGAAAAAGCCAAGTTTTGGGATGAGTACAAGCGCATAGACAATCCGCAAATATACAAGGTGAACATATCCGACGGACTGTACGCGTTAAAGCACAAAATATTGGAAGAACATAAGAATAAAAAGTAATACAAATATTAGTACAAAAGCCTACAAAGAATAAATAAGAGAGAAGGAAATGAAGGGCAAAAAGAAATATACCCAAACCGATTTGGATAACTATGTAGAGGCGGCGCGCAGCGAATGTGAAAGCACGATGCTTCGTCAGCGCGAACGCATTGACGAGCTGAAAAAAAGCCTTGCCGACGCGGAGAGTAAGATCGCTCAGTACGAGAGCCAAAAAGCGCTTGTGTACAAGGCGATAACTTCCGCGCTGAAAAAGGCGGACGATATCGAGCGCGTGTCGCTGATTAAGTACAATCAGGAAATAGCGCAGCTTAAAAGCTTCCACGAAAAATGGCAGTCGTATTACAATCAAATTATTGCCGCGTACCCGTTGGACGACGAGATTATTGAGGCGAGCAAGGTCAACCGCAAAATCTCCGAAGTGCTGTCGCGTGCGGGTGACATAGAAGGTCAGTACGAAAAGGAACGCGAACGCTTGCAGCAGTCGCTTAACGAAGAGGACGATGACGGAGACGAAGGACAGGAGGCGAGTGCGGCAGTCGACGACGAATACACGGACAGGTCGCCCGCAGGATTTTCCTTTGCCGAGGCGCTTCATCCCAAAGAGGACTTAAAGGACATAATGCGCGAGCTGGGCGTGATTATGGATGACGATGATAATTAAGAATTAAGAATGCAGAATTAAGAATTATAATAAGGTTGAGATTCCTCGCTACGCTCGGAATGACAAAAATTATGACAAAGCAAAAAATTCTTTTGTCATTCTGAACAAGCGAAGCGCCGTGAAGAATCTCAACTTTTTTATTGCATAAAAAATCGCTCCCGATAGGGGAGCGATTTAATATTTAATAAATTATTCGGCTTTGGGCGCTTCTTCGGCGGTCTCGGCCTTTTTGGTCTTTTTGGTAGCCTTTTCTTTTTTGGGCTTTTCTTCCTCGACCTTTTCTACCTTTTCTTTTTCCTTGGTAGCCTTTTTCTTTTTCTGTTCGGCCTTATCCGCTTCCTTCTCTTGCTGTTTGGCGCGGAATTCGGCACGAGCGGCCTCGCGTGCTTCCTTAGCGGCACGAGCTTTTTCGGCAGCAATGGTCTTGTTGTCCTTTTTGACTGTTACGGTTACCTTGCCGCTCTTGATATCGCTGATTCGTTTGCTGAGCGCCGATTTCTTGTTGGCGGCAGCGTTCTTGTGAAGAATACCTGCGGTAACGCCCTTGTCGATAATCGACATGGTAAGGGGAAGTAAGCGTTCCGCTTCTTCAATGTTAGCCGAATCGATAGCTTTGTTAAATGCCTTGATTGCGTTGTTGACCTTAGAGCGGTCGGAACGGTTGCGGGCATTTTTCTTTTTTGTAATAAGTACGCGCTTTTTAGCGGATTTAATGTTAGGCACGATTTTACTCCTTTTATCGCCGTTTTTCTATTTGCCATACAATTATAACACACTAAAACGGTTTTTGCAACTGTTTGTCGGGTTTACGATTAAATTTTTTTCTTTTACAAACAATATTTTTATGGATAAATATGCTGTTTATACCGACATGGCGGTGGAATTTTGCAAGCATAAGCACAATAAGGACGACGGACTTATCAAGTACTACGAGGTTAATGTGGACGAGACTATGTCCAAACAGCTCGGAAAGCCGTGCGGAAAGTACGCCACGCTGGAAACGACCGCTGTCGTCAAGGGCGAAAACACACAGTACAAACGCGTTATCGACGCGCTTTCCTCGTGCCTAAAAAGCTATTGCAACGGTTGTGACAGGGTTATGGCGGTGGGATTGGGCAATCCCGACTTGACCGCCGACGCGCTTGGCGATAGGGTGTTTAAGCGGTTGTGCGTCAACCGTCACCTAAACGGCGATAACAAGTACCTGTGCGCGCTCACGCCTAACGTGCTGGGAATGACGGGCATAGAAAGCTTCGATATAATTTCGGCCGTTGCGGACAGGGTAAAGCCAGACGTTATTGTGGTGGTGGACGCGCTCACCGCCGCGGCGGCAAATCGAATCGCCACTGCGTTTCAGGTGACGGACAGCGGCATAACCCCGGGGAGCGGAGTGGAAAACCACAGGCGCAGACTGGACGAGCGCACGCTCGGTATTCGTACGGTGTCGGTCGGAGTGCCCCTTGTCGTGTATTCGTCCACAATAGTGCGCGACTACTGTGCGTGCGACACCGAGCCCCGCTGCGACATGATTGTAACGCCTAAGGACGTGGATATACTGGTGGAGGACTGTGCAAGCATAATCGCGGGCGCGATAAACAATGCCTTTTCGTTCGGTCGGTCGGTGCGAGCGTAATTGTAACATACCGCTACCGCCGCGCATATACAAGATACGTTATGCATAGACCGATAGGAGTGTTTGACAGCGGCGTAGGCGGGTTGAACGTGCTAAAATACTGCACTGCATTGTTGCCTGACGAAAGCTTTATTTATCTTGCCGACGAGGCTAATATGCCGTACGGCAACAAGCCTAAGGACGATATAGCTCGAGCGGCGTTTGCGTGCGCGGATAAACTGTTTTCGTTAAACTGTAAGGCGGTGGTGGTAGCGTGTAATACCGCAACCGTCACGGCAATCGATCGTATTCGCGCATTGTACAGTACGCGCGTGGTGGTAGGGCTGGAACCGGCAGTCAAGCCGTGCGTAAAGGAGCTGGGCAAAAACGGCTACGCCGTCGCACTCGTAACCGACGCGACTTTCGCCTCGGATAGGTTCCACAGGCTGTTGGAAAGCTGCGACAAAAAGGTGGTGCCGCTCGCTTCGCCCAAGCTTGCCAAGCTTATAGAGGACAATCAGGACGATATAGGCAAAATTAAGCCGTATTTGTGCGAGGTGTTTGAAAAGTACGGCGACGCGGAAGCTGTTATACTCGGCTGTTCGCATTACAGTTACGTAACTAGCTTGATAAGCGAAATTTACGACGGTAAAATCAAGATATATGACGGCGCGGAAGGCGCGGCGCGTCGGCTCAAATACTGCTTGGAGCTGTCCGGACTGACGGCGAAAAAAGGCGAGTATACGCCCACGATCAAATTTTTATCTACATATAAAAAATAAGCCCTCTCAAACAAGAGGGCTTTAACTTTTAAAATACCAAACTTATTTTTAATTCTTAATTAACAATTATTCCACCGTGACCGATTTTGCGAGGTTGCGCGGTTTGTCTATGTCGCAACCGCGTTTTGCGGCGACGTAGTAGGCGAACACCTGCAATACCACGGCGGTCAGTATGGGCGTAACGTCGTCGTCGCAAGCGGGGATAGTAAGCAGTCCGTCAGCCTCCTCGCCGATTTGTTTATTTTTTTGCGACGATATGGCAAGCACCGTTCCGCCGCGCGATTGCACCGCTTTTATGTTGGACAGCATTTTGGAATACAGTCCCTCCTGCGTTACGAGCGCAAGGGTAACCGTGCCTTTTTCTATAAGCGATATTGTGCCGTGTTTCAGTTCGCCGGCGGCGTACGCTTCGGCATGGATATACGATATTTCTTTGAGCTTGAGCGCGCCTTCGAGCGACGCGGCATAGTCGGTGTTTCTGCCGATAAAGAACACGCATTTATGCTCGGCGTAGCTTTCGGCATATTGCTTTATTTGGTTTATATCTTTTAGAATTTCGGTTATTTTTTCGGGCAGGCGAGTAAGCTCGTTCAGCAGCTCTAGGTACCGTGCGTCCGATATTATATGCTTAACCTTGGCGATTTTAAGTCCTATCAAGTACAGCATAGCAACTTGTGTGGTGTAGCCCTTTGTTGTGCAAACCGATATTTCCGGTCCCGCGTAGGTGTAAAGCACGTCGTCCGCCTCGCGCGCTATTGCGCTGTGCAAAACGTTGACTATGGCAATGGTGTGCGAGCCGAGCTTTTTGGCAAGGCGTAGCGCGGCAAGGGAGTCCGCCGTTTCGCCGCTCTGACTTATGACGATGGTAAGCGTGCGGTTGTCGGTTATGGGATCGCTGTAAACGTATTCGCTGGCAAGCTCGCAGTTTACCGATATTCTGCAATATTTTTCTATAAAGTGTTTGCCGACGATTCCCGCGTGGTACGCCGAGCCGCAGCCGACTATATTGATGCGGTTTATTCTGTTTACATTGTTGGGCGAAAAGTCCACTTTGTCAAGTACAATATTGTCGCCCTTTACGCGCGGGCTTACCGTGTCCTTTATCGCTTTGGGTTGTTCGTAAACCTCTTTTAGCATAAAGTGAGGATAACCGCCTTTCTCTGCGCTGGAAATATCCCAGTCCACGTTGTACGGCGTCTTTTTAAGCGCGTTGCCGTTGCAGTCGAAAAACGTTGCCGCGCGCGCGGTTAGGTGTGCGATTTCGCGGTCGTTCAGCTGTACAAAGCTGTGAGTATATTCGAGCGTAGCCGCAAAGTCGGACGCGATAAAGTTTTCGTTTTGACCTATGCCTATTACAAGGGGATTGTCTTTGCGTATGGCGTACAGACTGTCGGGTGTGTCGGCGCACAGTATGCCCACCGCATACGATCCGCTCAGTCTATCCATGACCTTGCGCAGGGTGGACACCATATCGCCGTCGTAAAGATACTGCAATAATTGCGCAATTACCTCGCTATCCGTTTCGCTGGTAAACGGTAAGCCGTGATTGATAAGCTCGGTTTTCAGCTCGGCAAAGTTTTCTATTATGCCGTTGTGGACAATGCAAAACCGCCCGTCCGCCGACAGGTGGGGATGGGAATTTATATCGCTGGGCGTGCCGTGAGTAGCCCATCTTGTATGACCTATGCCTATGTTACCGTTCAAGGCTTTGCCGTCCGAGGCTTTTTCGCACAGTGTGGCAACCTTGCCGCAAGCTTTGATAACGCCTATTTGGGCGTCCTCGATAACCGCTATGCCGCTCGAATCGTAGCCGCGGTATTCCAATCTTTGCAGTCCTTTAAGCAAAACGGGTGCGGCCTGCTTGCCGCCCACGTAACCGATAATTCCGCACATAGCGTACTCCTTGCCTAATCCTTGTTGGTTGTTTCGTCATCTTTGGCGGAAACCGCGTCATGATTTTCGCCGTCGGTTTTGGGTTTATACAATATAAGTTTTATGATAAGTACCACCACAACTGTTACCGCAATTATAAAAAATGCTAGCGTGATATAGTTGACGTAGTCCTTGAACAAAAACGATATAAGCGTGATTATCGCACACGCAACGGCGTTGCCGATAACGACGCCGATAAGCGATTTTACAAACCCGATTTTCAGTATGGACGCGACTGCGCTGCCCGTCCACACTCCTGTAAGCGGCAGGGGAACGGCTACAAACAGCGCCGTGCCGCCCATCTTTTTCAGATCGCTTTTTGTTATAAACGGCTTTTTAGTCCCGTCGCTTATATGTTCGTCTTGAACGGTATCGGCAAGCGAGCGCGATTTTTTTTCAAACTTGTCGTACAAAAACTTGCCGATTTTGGAAAAAAACTTTGTTCTTGACAGCGCGTTTATGGTGGGGATAAAAACTATCAGCAGTATGGGCGCAATCAACGACGAGCCCAAAAACGCCCAGCCGAACGCTTCCATAGGCGAAAGTCCCATGCTTATGCCGAACGGTATGGCAAACCGCGCTTCGGCTATCGGTATGATAGACAGCAACAATACGCTAAGCGGCGCGCCGAGCGCGTTATTCATCGACTCGGCTATACCTTGCACAAATTCACTCATACCGTTATATTATAAGCCATATTTTACCGTTATGTCAAGAGTTAGTAAATAAATGTTTGCAATTAGGGAATTTTGCGCATATATATTGACAAGCAAGCTTGGGCAGTATATAATTTAACTTAGAATTTTGTGCGCTTATTACGGCGCAAAACGGAGACATAAATGGGCAAATATTTCGGTACCGACGGTATAAGGGGAAAATACGGCGACAACCTTGACGCAGCTTTGGCCTACAAGGTAGGGCTTGCCATTGTGGCGTACTTCGGCAAAGGCATTGTTGTCGTTGGGCGTGATACGCGCGTGTCAGGGCCGGAAATTCAGGCGGCGCTTATAGACGGGCTTAAACGCGGCGGCGCGGAGGTATTGATGGTGGGTATACTTCCCACACCGGCGATAGCGCGTATGGCAATCAAGTACAACGCGCTTTGCGGCATAGTTATATCGGCGTCGCACAATCCGCCCGAGTACAACGGCATAAAGATATTCGACGGCAACGGCGTCAAGCTCAGCGAGGAGCAAGAGGGCAGTATCGAATACTATATCGAAAACCCCAGCGAGGCACGCGCCGTCGGGTCGGTTCATGAAATTCCCGACGCGCAAAAGCAGTATATCGACTACCTTGTGCAAACGGTGGACTACGATATGACGGGCGCCAAGGTATGGCTGGACTGCGGCTACGGCGCTGCGTCCACCGTCGCTAAGGAAGCGTTCGAGCGCTTGGGTGCGACGGTCGAAATAGAAAACTACAAGCTGCGCGGCGAAAAAATAAACTGCGGCTGCGGCGCGCTTCATCCCGACTACGTGCTCCACTCCATGATGGGCACCGACTACAAGCTCGGTTTTTCGTACGACGGCGACGCCGATAGACTTGCGTTTGTGTTTGACGGCAAGGTTATGGACGGCGACTCGGTGCTGTACAATATCGGGAGGGAAATGACGCTAAAAGACAACGTTATGGTAGGCACTATTCTATCCAATACCGCGTTGGAGCGGCGGCTGGAAAAGGATGGGCGGCGGCTTGTTCGCACTCCCGTCGGCGACAAATACATTTGCGACCTAATGTTCAAAAAGGGCTACAACCTCGGCGGCGAGCAGAGCGGACACTATATTGTTTACCCGCAAGCCACGACGGGCGACGGCATAATGTCGAGTATGTTCCTCACCAAAACGCTATTCAAAAAAGGTAAGCTCGGCGAATTCATAGAACTTAACCTTTTCCCGCAAAAGGCGATAGCAGAGTATGCCGATCAATCCATAATGTACGAAAAGGGTATGATAGACCTAGTCGAGGAGTACACTGCGCGGCTGTCGGGCATAGGCAGGCTTATAGTGCGCATGTCCGGTACGGAGCCTAAGGTGCGCGTAATGTGCGAGTGCGAGGACTCGCGCATAATAGACGAGGTGCTTTCGGTATTCAAAAAGTATATAAATACTCGCAAATAATGTTTAAACAATGCTTGCAACGCGCTAATTGCATATATGTCGACATAATTTTACCCCATGGTGTTGACAAAGTTTAGACGTTGTGGTAATATACAATGTGATATAAGGGCATAATCGAGGGGTAATGGCAAAACAGCAGAAAAAAACCGATAATCGATCGGAACAAATAGATACAAGGAAACGAGCTAACGTAAACGTTAAGGCTTTATTTTCGCCACGCTACCGCGGTGTTTTGTTAACGTTTATATTCGACATAGCGTTTTGCTTTGCTGCGTTTTGGCTTGCACGCAAGGCTATGTTCAATCAGGTGTCCGTTTCCGTTCCTCTCAATTATAAAAACTTCGAAATACCCATTATGATTATAATGACGGGCATACCGGTATGTATGCTCGCGCTGTTTAATTGCTACAACGTGGTGTGGAAGTTTGCCGGGCGGATAGAATTTATCAAGTTTGTCGCGTCGTACGTTATGTCGTACTGCGTGCTTTTGATTATGAAAGCGGTGCTTTTTGCGGCGTTCAACGTTCAACTTTGGGGCACGCAAATTTTGCTGTACGTGTTTTTATCGCTTGTCTTTACGTCTATCCCGCGGTTTTCCAACATGCTTATAGGCTACTTTAAGCACGTTCAGCGCGGCAACTTTGCCGCAAGCGACAAAAAGCCTTTGCGCACTGTAATTTACGGCGCCGGTAATATAGGCGCGGTACTAAACAACCGCTTTATCGCCAATACCGACGAGGGATATATGCCAGTTGCGTTTATGGATGACGACGCGGACAAGCAAGGCCGATCCATAGGCGGTAATCTTGTTGCGGGCGGGCTTGACAACGTAGAGCAAATTATAGAAGATTATTCGCCCGATATGTTTGTAATTGCCATAACCGATATAACCAAATCGCGGTTAAAGGATATATACGAGCGTATTTCCAAGTACAACATTCCAATAAAGATGCTTCCGCCTATAAGCGACGCCAATGCGGCGGCAAACGCTTCTCTCGCACTGCGCGACATAAAAATCGAATCGCTTTTGGGTAGAGACGAATTTAAGGTAAAAACCGAGCTTGTGGACATGTCTGTCAAGGACAAGGTGGTCATGGTAACTGGCGGCGCGGGGTCTATCGGCTCCGAGCTGTGCAGACAGGCGCTCACGTTCGGCTGTAAGCACCTGGTTATTTTCGACCAGAACGAAAACGGGATGTTCAACATCGACCAGGAATTTCAAAAGAAGTTCGATACCTCGCGGTACTCGCTGATTATGGGTACTGTGCGCGAAGCGGGCAAGCTGGCGGAGGTGCTTAATAGGTTTAAGCCCGAAACAGTGTTCCACGCGGCGGCATACAAGCACGTGCCTATGATGGAAATTGCGCCCACCGAGGCTATCAAGAACAACGTTTTCGGTACGAAAAACCTTATCGAGCAGTGCCAAAAAGCGGGCGTAAAACGGTTCGTTCTTATATCTACGGACAAGGCGGTCAATCCCGCAAACGTTATGGGTGCGAGTAAGCGCCTTGCGGAAATGCTGGTGCAAACGCGCGCCGAAGACGGCGATATGCAAATGGCGGCCGTGCGTTTCGGCAACGTTTTGGGCTCGTCGGGCTCGGTTATTCCCACGTTCTTGCGTCAAATACAAGAGGGCGGGCCTGTAACCGTTACCGACCGCAATATTAAGCGCTACTTTATGACCATACCGGAAGCGGTGCGGCTTGTACTGCAAACTGGCGCACTGGCGAGTTCGGGCGAGGTGTTCGTTCTCGATATGGGCGAACCGGTGTACATTTACGACTTGGCGTGCAATCTTATCAGGCTTAACGGCCTTGTGCCTAACAAGGATATTCAAATAGTCATTTCGGGCTTGCGCCCCGGCGAAAAGCTGTTCGAAGAGCTGCGTTACGACCAGGAAAAGGTCGATCAAACTATGCACGAAGGCATTTTCGTAACCAAGCTGGAAGCGATAGACAGGGCTAAGTTCGACAAGGATCTTGCCGAGCTCAAAAAGATAGCGGAAAAAGAGGACGAGGTCGGCATCGAAAAGAAAGTGTTTGAGGTAGTGCCGCGCGCCGCGAGGGAGCAGGCGTTAAAGGAACGCGAATCCAGCCTGCGCGCCGCCGACGCGGAAGCGAAAATGACGCTTGCCGCGGCCGCAGCGACTGCCGCAACAGCAAGCGACGCGGCGTAAGAGATGGGAGCGCTGAATAAGTTCGTGCGGTAATCTTGCTGTCGATTTGCACGATACGTGCCACAATATAACACGCACGTAGCGCTGCTACGAGCGTAACATATTGTGTTCGTCTCCCGCAAATCGCCGACGCAATCTTAACCGCGTCACTTAATCATCGCACCCAATATTAATTCAAAAGCGTCTATGTGTAATAAATTCGCATTGTTAGACAATACATTAGTTGAAAGGCGAATTTTTCGGAGGTAGAGTTAATGGTTTGGTGGCAAGCCATGGTGCTGGGACTGGTGCAAGGACTGACCGAGTTTTTGCCGGTATCGTCCAGCGGACATCTTATACTTACAAGAGAGCTGATGGGGCTTAACGACGGCAGCTCTTTTTTGCTGTTTGACGTTATGGTGCACGTCGGCACGCTTGTCGCCGTGGTTATAGTGTTGTACAAGCCCATTTTGGAGCTGTTCAAAAAACCGTACAAAAATCTTGCAATGCTGGTTGTCGCAACCATACCCGCCGTAATAGTCGGGCTTGCGTGCAACGATTTGATAGACGAGTATTTTTCCACCGCCAAGTACCTTTGCTTCTTTTTCGCGTTTACCGCGGCGATTATGCTGATAAGCGAGATAGTGGCAAAGCGCAACAAAAAGCCAAAAGACTTGGGCTGGGGCGGCGCGGTTGCTATGGGGCTTATGCAGGGACTTGGCGTGCTTCCCGGTGTGTCGCGTTCGGGTTCTACAATTTTCGGCGGCACTGTGGCGGGTACGGACAGCAAAAAGATAGCAACGTTCTCGTTCTTGATGAGTATACCCGTAATTTGCGGTTCACTGCTGTTCAGCGTAGTGGACGTCGCCAAGGCGGGCGCGCTCGGCAGTGTGGACTGGTTCAGTATGTTTATCGGCGCGGCAACTGCGTTCGCGTCGGGATATATAGCGGTAAGGGTTATGCTAAAACTCATTGCCAAAGCCAACTTCAAGTGGTTCTCGCTGTACCTGCTTATCGTTTCGATTTTAACTTTTTCGTTCTATTTTTTGTAAAGTAAACATAAACATAAATTCTATCACCATTTTACTGCGGCAATCATATACAACAAATATGATTGCTGTATTTTTCGGTGGACGGTCGTGCGAACACGACATTAGCATAATTACGGGGCTGCAAGCCATGTCCGCGTGCAAACAGAAATGCGTGGGTGTGTACATAGACGGCGACGGCGCGTGGTGGGCGGCGGAATGCTTCGACAGTGTGTCCGCGGTGCGCAACAATAGGTTCGACGGAAAAAGGGTGCACCTTCGACCCGACGACGGTTATTTGTACCACAAGAACAAAAAGCTTTACAAGGTGGACGCCGCGCTGCTGTGCATGCATGGGATTTTGGGCGAGGACGGTTCGCTTCAAGGCCTGCTGGAAATGTGCGGCATACCGTACACGGGAAGCGGCGTAGCGGCTTCGGCAATCGGCATGAACAAGGTGCTGTCCAAAATAGCATTCGAGCATGCCGGGCTTAACGTGCTGCCGTACGTTACGACTACGCACGCAAAGTATAACGCCGACGAAAAAGAGGTGATTGAAGCGGTTGAGAAAATGGGCTATCCGGTAATAGTCAAGCCGTGCAATTTGGGCAGCTCGATTGGTATTTCGGTAGCGGAAGATAGAGCGGCGCTGTACACCTCGCTGCGCGTGGCGTTTGAGTGGGATGATTTGGTGATTATAGAAAAAGCGCTGACCGACTTTATCGAAGTCAACTGCGCGGTGCTTGGCGACAGCTACGACGAGGAGCTTACCGTGTCCGAAACAGAGCAGCCTGTCGGGTGGAAAACCTTTTTGACGTTTGCCGATAAGTACGCAGGCGACGTAAAGTCGTTAAAGCATAAAATCCCCGCGGGGATAGGCGCGGAAAAGAACGAGATCGTGCAGGACTTGGCGGAAAAGGCGTTCCGCGCGATAGGGTGCAGCGGCGTGGCGCGCGTGGACTTTATGGTAAAAAACGACGATATTTACGTCAACGAAATCAACACAATCCCCGGGTCTTTGGCGTCGCCGTTGTTCGCAAAACAAATGCCGTTTTCCGAGCAGATAAACAAGATGATAGATTGCGCATACCGCCGCAAACAGCGCTTTGACGCGTTAAAACGCACGTATACGCCTACAACACCCATTGTGGGTAAATAGACTAAAATAATTTACTAAAATAATTTAATAGTAAAAAATACGGTATTCGGTTGTGCCCGATACCGTATTTTGTTATTTGTTGCTAATAGGTCTTACGCAATAAATGATGATTTCGCAAATAAACGTAATGTCATCTTCGCAGTCGTTGCGCACCCACTCGTGGATAATCGAATCGATTCCTTTAAGGAAAAACTTTTGCATATAGTAAATGAGTTTTTTGTCGGTCACACCATGCTTTGCGTAAATGGGCGCAAAAATATTTTCTATCATAAAATCGTCTGTTTTACTTGTTTCGAACACATGTGCATTGTCGGAATACATTCTATACAACCGCTTGTGTTTTTGTATATATTGCAGATAGGGTAACAGATATTTGGGCGAAGCAAAGTTTAAATCTTCCTTGCTTAAATTGCGCATATCCTTTAAGTCCACGGGATTGTCAAAATCGCACTCGTTTAGGAAGTTCCCAATCATGCTTTCAAACGCTTCTTTCAGTAGGTCGTAAGTGTTGTCGTAATGCGCGTAAAAGGTAGAACGGTTTACGTCCGCAGCTTTACAAATATCCATTATGCTGATATCGGCAAACTCTTTTGTTTCCAACAACGTTAAGAATGCGCGCCGCATTTTACTTGCGGTATTTTCAAATTTCGATTCCGATCTGTTCATATTTTGATTATACCAAAAAGATTTTAAAAAATCAATTAGAAACCAACAATTTTCGGTTTTTATGTTGTGGTGTTTTTGCAAATTCGCAGCTAAACTATAAATGTAATCAGGCAGCAGCCTGCGAGGTGCATTATGGAACACAAGGACAGTATTAAACAACAAGACCAATCCGCCGTTATTACGGAAAAGGACTTTCAACAGTTTTTGTCGGCAACGGGCGATGAGCAATTTAAGATATTGCTTGCCCACGCCGAAAGAAATAAAAAAATCATTCAAATAAGGAGATTAAAAACCATGAACGAACAGTACAACGACCACCACTATGAGGAAATCAGCAAGCAGTTTGAGGAATTCTGCCACACCAAAGGCATTGCGGCAAAGTTCAAAGTAGCATTTGCGCAAATGGCTGAAAACGCCAGAAAGCAAAAGGAAGCGGACAAAGCGCAGCTTGCGGAAGTCAAGCGTCAGTCGGCGGAAGCAAACCCCGAATTTACCGAGTTTTTGCATACCAAGGGCTTTAAGGCAAAAGTCCAGCTCATTATAGCAAACCTCAAAAAAGGTTGCAAGGAAGCGCCGCGCAAAACGGCTGCGGCGATCGACGGAATTTCGGCACAGACGAGAGCCAATATAGCTAACGCGAAAGCAAACGTTTACAGAACTACTGCAGGCTACGGCGCGGTAGGCGGTGCAAAAGTTACCGACGCTTCGGAATATTCCGCCGACGATTTAGCCCATGAGTTTAATGAGTTCTTAAAGGCAAAAGGGCTTGACGGCAAATACGCCGTCGAAGTAACGGGCGAGGAAAGCAATGACTGAACTTGAAAAAGCATTGTCGGGCGAACAGTTCAACCGCAGAGACGGAGAGGTTATGGCCTTTCAAATGAAGGTGAAAGAACTGTTGTACGACTTTAACCACGCGCGGCCGAGCGACCCTAAGCGTACGGAAATAATCAAGGAGCTTGTAACCGGCTATAATCAGTACGTTTTTATCGAGGACGGATTTAAGTGCGTGTTCGGAAAGAATATTCACTTTAAAGGCACGGCTATGATTAATTATAACTGCACATTCCTCGATTCTAACATTATCACGGTAGGGCATTGCGCGCTTATCGGTCCGAATTGCAGCATTATTTGTACCAATCATACGCTCGATGCGGACGAACGGCTTAAAGGCGGCTTTTGCGACAAGCCTATAACAATCGGCGACAAAACTTGGTTGGGTGCAAACGTAACCGTATTGCCGGGCGTAACAATCGGCGAGGGCGCGGTAATCGGTGCAGGCTCGGTTGTAACCAAGGATATCCCGCCGTACACGGTTGCGGTAGGAAACCCTTGCAGGGTAGTAAAACAAATTCCGCATAAATAGGACAAACAATGAAAAAGAAAATCGTAATACAAGAACACAACAAGCAGGTGGAACGGGAAATATCTTATATCCCGTTCCGCTATATCGTTGCAATCTTTTTGGTCGTGATGGAAACGCTTGCGGTTATTGCGGCAATGACTTTGATTACAATGTACGTTCCGTACTTTTACTTTGCTGTTGTAGCAACACAGTTGGGCGTTGCGATAGCTATTATCAACCGCAAGGACAATCCCGATTACAAGCTGCCGTGGCTGTTTTTTGTCATGCTTATTCCGATCGTCGGGTTTATGCTGTACTTTATGTTCTATTCGCGCAAGCTTAGCAAAAAGCAGGTAAAAAGCTTACGGCGAGTGACAACGCAGCGTGTGGCAAAGGACGATGCACTCGAGCTGTCGCAAATATGCGAGGAAGACGCGATTGTTGGATCGCAAGCGGTAATGCTTAACAAGCTGTCGGATTCGCACGTTTACGGCAACACGGATATATGCTATTATCCGCTTGGCGAGCATATGTTTGCCGCTATGGTAGAGGATTTGAAACAAGCCGAAAAGTTTATTTTTATGGAATACTTCATAATCGAAGGCGGATTGTTTTGGAATACGATTTTGGAGATACTCAAACAAAAGGCGGCAAGCGGCGTGGAAGTGCGCGTCGTATACGACGATATAGGCTGTATGATGACCTTACCTGGGAGCTACTATAAACAGCTTCGCAAGTTCGGAATAAAAGCAGTGCCGTTTTCGCGCTTGCGCGGTCAAGCCAACAACGAGTTTAACAACCGCAGCCACAGAAAGATCACCGTTATTGACGGAAAAGTCGGTTACACCGGCGGCGTAAATATTGCCGATGAATACATAAACCGCATACAAAAATTCGGGCACTGGAAGGACGTTGGTTTGCGCTTGCAGGGCGAGGCGGTAAACGAGCTTACGCGGTTGTTCCTTATCGATTACGGTTTGAACGATAAAAAAGCCGACGATAATTTTGCCGATTACTATGGTAACGAATGCGTAGAGCAGGACGGCTATTGCATACCGTTCGGCGACGGGCCCAAGCCGGTGTACGACAGGCAGGTTGCCAAGTCGGTCATACTTAATATGCTCAACCAAGCCAAGCGGTACGTGTATATAACAACGCCGTATCTTATTATCGACAGCGAGCTTATAGAGGCGCTGGAAAATGCCGCCATTCGTGGCATAGACGTGCGCATAATCACGCCGCATATTCCCGATAAAAAGCTTGTGTTCCTTATGACGCGCAGCCATTACAATAGGCTTATGACGGCGGGTGTAAGGATTTACGAATACGAAAGCGGGTTTGTTCACGCCAAGACGTATATTTCCGACGACGAAACGGCTATGGTCGGTACCGTCAATATGGATTACCGTTCGCTTGTCCATCACTTCGAAAACGGCGTTTGGATATACAAGCACAGCGTAATCGGGGACATTAAAAACGACTTTCTCGAAACGCAGGAAAAGTCGATACAGTTCGAGCTCGGTATGCTCAAAGAAAACTTGTTCCAACGGTTTATCCGCGCCATGGCAAAAGTGATTTCGCCGTTGTTTTAAAATACAATGTAGAAACCGACACTTTTCGGTTTTTATGTTGTGGTGTTTGTATCGAATACGATTTATAATAGACTTGTAATCAGGAGGACGTTAATGAACGCAATAGAAATAAGAAATCTATCCAAAAGCTTTCGCGGAATGTTCGCGGTGGATAACCTGAATATGACCGTGCCGCAGGGCGCTATTTACGGCTTTATCGGCGAAAACGGCTCGGGCAAGTCCACTACGGAAAAGCTTATCTGTGGACATCTTGTGCCGGACAAGGGTAGTATAAAGCTGTTCGGCAAGGACTATACCGACGCGGGCGTACGTGCACGCGTAGGGGCGCTTATCGAAAGCGCGGGGTGCTTTCCCAATTCCAGTGTGTGGGCTAACCTTATGATGCAGGCGCTCAATCTCGGAATTAAAAACCGTGACGAGGAAATAAAGCGCGTGCTCAAAATTGTGCGTATGGAAGACAACGCGCGTATTAGGTTCAAAAGCTGCTCGCTTGGCATGAAGCAGCGTATAGGTATTGCTATGGCGCTTCTCGGCAATCCGGCGCTACTCATCCTTGACGAGCCTATCAACGGCTTGGACACCGACGGTATGCGCATTATGCGCGAAATCATAGTGGACATTACCCGCAACCTCGGCTGCACCGTTCTAATCTCGTCGCACATTTTGGGCGAGTTGGAAAAGATAGCAACCCACTACGGCATTATTCGGCAGGGCAAACTCATTCAAGAATTGTCTGCCGCCGAAATGGACGCGCGCTCCCGCGTGTTTGTGTCGATCAAGACACCGCACGTTCCGTCGGCGCTTACCGTATTGCAAAGGAAATTCGCGGACGTTCGCTACGAGGACGAGTGTATCAGAGTTTACGACGTGGACGATACGGAAAGCATAGTGCGGTGCTTGCTCGCAGGCGGGCAGCCGGTAAGCGAAATACAAAAGAACAAGGTCGGCTTGGAAGAGTATTATATCGAGCTGATGAGCAAAAAGGAGGGAGCGTAATTATGGAAAACACACGCGAACTTAAATTCGAACAACCGAGCTTTTTCAAAAGGCTGAAAGGCATGCTCGGCGTGGACTTTTACAGATTGTTCCACACTCCGCTGTTCTATATTTTCCTCGGCATCGCCGCAATCATTCCCGCGCTCGTATCTATGGGCGCGATGGGCGGCGGTGCGGAAGGAGAAGCGGCGGAAGCGACGGCAATGTTTACAAACGCTTGGCAAATCATAGCTGCAAAAAGTCCGTTATACGTTATAAACGACATGGGCGACTACGCCAATATGAATATGGTGTTTATATTCGGCGGAATAATGATTTCCATATTTATCGGCCACGATTACAAAAGCGGGTACGTAAAACAGTTATTCACCACGCACGCAAAAAAGCAAGACTATATGATGAGTAAGACGCTTCTCGGCGCGTTCTCTATGGTTTGTATGTGCGTTACGTACATGATTGGCGGAATGATTTCGGCAGCTGGCACCGGCTTACCGTTCACAATAGATGCAGGCTCGCTTATCTGCGCCATACTCGGCAAGATGATAATGAGCTTGGGCTGGGCAAGCCTGTACACATTTATCAATATAATATTCCGCGCTAAGTTCGGCATATCGATTGCGCTGTGCTTTGTGCTCGGTACGGGTATTCCGGTTATAGGCGCGGCGGCGGTTATCGGAAACAGTTCGGCGCTCAATATATTCCTTTACGGCTCGTCGGTATATGCTTGTCTTTCGGCAAACTTTGCCAGCGTGGTAATTTGCCTGGCCGTTTCGGTGACATGGGCGGTTATCTACAACGTGTGCGGCACGCTTATACTCAATAAGCGCGACTGTTATTAAGAGGTGAACAATGAACGCAATAGAAATAAGAAATCTAAGTAAAAACTTCGGTCAGAAGCAAGCGTTACAGGGCTTGAACATGACCGTGCCGCAGGGCGCTATATACGGCTTTATCGGCGAAAACGGCTCGGGCAAGTCCACTACCGAAAAGATCATTTGCGGGCTTATACTTCCGAGCGGCGGCGAAGTAAAGCTGTTCGGCAGGGATTACAAGGATCCCGACGTCAGAGCGAAGGTAGGCGTACTTATAGAAGCGCCGGGATGTTTCCCCAATTATAGCGTATGGAACAATATGATGCTGCAAGCTGCCAATC
>CAMWXP010000015.1 GCA_947178255.1 uncultured Clostridia bacterium
CTCTACATACAAATCATCTAATATAGTGTAACATATATAAATAAAAAAATCCACACTTTTATAAAACTTTTTTCTTTTTATTTTCGGGTGTTTACTCAAAAAGCGGTTGAGATTCCTCGCGCTGCTCGGAATGACAAAAAAACAGTAGTTTGGTCGACGGTAAAGCATACTACTCTTTTGTCACTCTGAGCGTAGCGAAGAGTCTCATCCTCTTTCTTAATTCTGCATTCTTAATTCTGAATTATCTTACCCGCCGCGAACGAATACAGCACCGCGCTTTTCACCTTGTACGGAGTGGTGCGCTCCACCGCCGCCGTGTACAGCATAAGCTGCTTGCGGTAGGCGTCGTTTTGGAGCGAAGCAGGATTGCCCGTTTTGTAGTCCACTATGGTCGCGTTGCCGTACTTATCCACTATGAGCAAATCGATAACACCCTGCACAAGCACGTCGCCCGCCTTGCCCTCGCCGTACACTTCGCTCGCGGGAAGGTTGACTATAAAGTACCGTTCCTTTGTTATAAACACACTGTCCGCCGTAAGCTTTTTCATAACCTCGACGGCAGTCGATATTTCACGTTCGTCCACAAGATCGAAGTTCTCGCAAGTGCGCCGCAGCTCGTCCAAATCCAAATTATCGAAATCGGCAAGCTCCATTGCGCGGTGGTACGCCGTGCCGCGAAGCATACTTGCCTCACTGTCGCCGGTTTTGGTCTTTTCGCTTTTACCTCTGTCGCGGTCGTCGACGGTGAGCACCTTTGTGTGAGCGGTGTAGTCGTCGTTATCCCACTCGTCGTGCGCGACTGCGGTAACGCACGTCTTGACGGGCAGCGCTTGTTCGAGCCGCCGCGCGTTATACTCCTCCGCCTGCTTGTGCCTAAGCGAAACCGCCGCGGCAATATTCTCGTCGTACGGACGACCTTCCGCGTCGCCTATCGGCAAGCGGTCGATATCTATTACGTTTGGAATTTGTCCGCTTAAAAAGTGCATCATGCATGTGCTGTCCTCGGGCGAAACTTCGGTAAACGCGCTTTTTTTGCCGCACACTATAAGGTTGTGCTTTGCGCGGGTAAGCGCAACGTAGAACAGGCGCAACTCTTCCGCGCGCTGTCTGTCCGAATACGTGAGGTTTTCCACCATCCACGGCGCCGATTTGACGAGCAAATTATTTTCGTCGGGAAGCTTGACGAACACGCCGTTCTCCGAAATAAGCACGCGCTTTTCCTTGTCGGTATTGCTGAACTGCTTGTTGACGTCGGCGACTATTACCAAATCGTACTCCAAGCCTTTGGACGAATGCATGGTGGTGATTGCCACCGCGTCGCCGCCGCCCGTAACGGATAACTCTATATTGTTGCCGTCGAAGTACGTAAGGAATGCATGCATATCGCAAGCGCGGTCGGCGGCAAACCGTATAAGCGCGTCCACAGTGGCGGCGCTTCCGCCCTGCTCGTAAACGTGCTGAAAATAATCTATTTCCGAGGTGATATAACCCAAAACGTCGGCGCAGTCATGATTGATTGCGTAGCGCACCACCTTGTCGCGCGCGGCGATAAACTTATCCACTCTGTCCTTCAAGTCGCCGCGGTAGGCGTTTACCTTTTGCCAAAACGCGTAGTTCTTGCGCTGTCCTACCCCTATCGGTTGCACGAACGCCGCGCGGGCGGCAGCTTCTCCCTCGACGGATATTCGGGCAAGCTCCTCGTCCGAAAACCCGCCCATAGCCGAACGCATTGCCGTGTATAGCGCCACGTCGTCCAACCTGTTGTCCACACAGCGCAAAATGTCCATAAGCGCGACGACCTCGGGAAAGGACTTGGCGCTGCTCCGCTTTTCCAAGCAATACTTGACGCCACGCCTGTCCAGCTCCTTAGCGAGCGCCGCGCAAAACCTCGATTTGACCGAACGCACAAGCACGGCGATATTGCCGGCATTGGGCGCGGGGCTGCCGCTTATGTAATCGACAATGCAGTCGGCGACAAGCTCGGCTTGGCTGTCGTTATCGACGGCCGCAACGGCGTCGGTCACCACCGAATAGCCGCCCGTCATGTCGCGCTTGGTCTCGCTCGGCGCGGCTACCGTATCGTTTTGCGGCGGCTCGGCGTCACCGTCATCCACGGCGTAAAACACCGCCTTACCGTTCGTAATACTTTTGTTGCCCCACACCAAGCGTTG
Source organism: uncultured Clostridia bacterium (assembly GCA_947178255.1). GTDB lineage: Bacteria > Bacillota > Clostridia > Christensenellales > Pumilibacteraceae > Anaerocaecibacter. The sequence continues at coordinate 2,172 of CAMWXP010000015.1, forward strand.
CGCCGCGTCCTTGTAGTCCACACCGCCGAAGCTTTCCGTCATAACGCCGTCGAACACCGAGTTGACAAAATCTATTACCTCCTCGGACGAACGGAAGTTGTCGGCAAGCGGGATATGCGTGTAATTGGGGCTTTTTATCGCGCGCCTAAAATGCTCGGGCGAACAGCGGCGAAAACCGTAAATTGACTGCTTGATGTCGCCCACCACAAACATTTCCGCGCCCGCTTCCCTGAAACATTCGGCTATCGCCGACTGCAACGGATTGACGTCCTGGAACTCGTCTATAAACACGTACTTTATATTTTCGGTTATTCCGCTTAAACACTCGCCGTCGCGCAGCACGTTGTACGCGCCGTGTTCGAGGTCGGAATAGTCTATCTTGCCCAGCGATTTTTTGCGCTCGGCGTACCGCCATAGCGCGTCCGCCGCAACGGCGCGCAGCGCAAACGAGTACGGCGCACTTTCCACCGCCTTGGCTTGTTGCGTTTCCACTGCGAAATCGCGGAATTTTGCGCACAGCTTTTTCAAGTCCTTGTACTGCGCGTTAAGCTCGTCGGTATAATCGTGCCGCGCAGTGTGTCTGGTGTACGTTATTTCGTCGGTTATGCCGTCGATATAAGCGAGCATATCGTCGGCACCTTGAACGTGCTTTTCCATGCCCGCGGCTTCGAGATCGAGCTTGAGCGCTTTTATGCTTTGCACAATAGCTTCGCGACGGGCGGACACAATGCCGTCCAGCGCGCCGAAGTATGCGCTGTCCGTGCGGCTGTCCGACAGATACGCCTGCGGGTCGGGCATTGTGAGCGCAAACTCCAAAATGTCGCCCACAAACTCCTTTACTCCGTCGTCGGTGCGCCCGCAAAGCATGTCGTACATCGTCATAAAGTACGGGTCGGCTATGTTCCACGCCGCTTCCACCGCGTCTGACACCGCGCGTTGTTTAATGGAGTCCGCCTCACACTCCTCGCACACCGCTGCGGACGGGTCGAGGTCGGCGGCAAAAAAGTACATGCGCACAAGCTTTTGGCAGTAGCTGTGCAGCGTGCCTATGTTGCACGCCGGCAAAAGCTCCAAAGCGTTGTCGGCAACAGCGCGGTAGTTGGGGTCGTTTTTCAGCTCGTACAGCTTGTCGGTCAGCTTGACGCGCATGTCCGCAGCCGAAGCGCGGGTGAACGTTACTATAAGCATTTCGTCAAGCGACGCGCCTTTTTTGAGCTTGTCTATAATGCGCGCTATCATTACGGTGGTCTTGCCGCTGCCCGCGCCCGCCGATACTATTATATTGCCGCTTGTCGTTATTGCGCGGAGTTGGTTATCGGTAAAAGCCATAACTATTTCACCTCCCCGCCGTTGCCTAGCAAATCGGTATCGTAGTCGAAATCGCGCGGTTCGCCGCCGCCGCAAATGCCGGCGTACGGACAGTACATGCACGCCTCGCCTATGGGCGAACGGCAAACGTATCCGTCCGCTATTTCGTCGGCGGCCACGTCGGCGTTAAGCTTGCAACGCTCGATCAGCGCGTCGAACACGGGCTTGTCCAGCAGCGCTTTGTTGCGCCGCGAAAAAACAACCTCGTCATCCTTATTGACGGTCAGCCGCGCGGGAATTATATCGGACGCAGGCCCGCCCGCCTCTAAATCGGTATCGTATTCAATAGCCACGTCGACGTCTGCAACCATACAGCCGGACATAGCCCGCTCGCGCGTTTTGGTGTAGTACCGCTTGGGCGTGCGCACGTAAAACATGCCGGTAACGTCGTACGGCAAAGCGTACGCATACAGCGGCAGCTGCATATCGGTGCCGTCGATACATTTATCTATATCGAACTGCTTGTTGCCCGTTTTGTAGTCTATTATTCGTGCGCGGTCGTCGCACAGATCGAACCTGTCTATAAACCCTATAAACTCGAACTTGGCTTTCGCGCCTAGTGTTTTGCCGCCGAAGCGATACTCCGTTTCCCCGACCTCGTATTCGCCCTTTTCCAAAATGCGCGCGTTTTCGACGGCGTAGTCAACGGCATCCGCCAGCATGCGGCTGTAAGTCGCGTCGTCCGGCTGAATTTCGCTTTCGGCCAGCACCTCGTCGATTATCTTTTTAACAGCTTCCGGCGAACAGTCGTACGGTTGCTGCGCCACGAACCGCCGCATAAAGTCGTGCACCACTATGCCGAAGTCGGGAGCGCCGAACCCGCCGCGCCGTTCCGCCAAGCACACGGAGTCATGCAAAAACCTGTAATACGGGCAGCTGAACCAGTGCGACAGCTCGCTTACCGACAGCGTGGGCTTGTGAGTAATATCTATGCGGTCGCAGTGCGGCGCGTAGTACGCCGCCGTCTTTTCCGTGCCGCCGTCTATCGAGTCGGCGTATACCGACATTCGCCTTGCAACCACCTCGCGCGCCGCCGCGGGCACGGAAGCCTGCTTGGATATAAACCGTTCGTCCGACGAAAGCAACAGCGTTTCGCATATTTCGGAATAGTCGAGAGTATTTATGTTTTTTGCCAGCTCGCGTATAAACGCCGCGGGACTGCCGTCGGCTGCCGAGTACGCCGCATACACGCTTCCCGCGTTTACGACCACCGCTTTGAGCTCGTCGCGGCTCTGCTTGTTGCGACCGCGCACAGTCGGCTCGATAACGCCGCCCAGCATATTCAGCTCGGTATCGGTTATAAGTCCGGTGTCGGCAATGGTCATGGGCATTACGCCCTCGTTAAAGTCGGTTATAAACAGCTTTTTTACCGCCGTCATGCGCAAGCTGCTCGGCACCGTTACGGTAACGCAATCGCGTTCGCGCGGCAGTGTGTTTACGTTGACGGCTGCCGCCGCCCCGAAAAACGCTTTGGCGTCTATATCGAAGTCGCCCGACCCGTAACGCCGCAGCAATTCCACAAGATGGAATATGGGCGTAACGACGTCGGTGCCGTTTGACGTCGCGCTTTGAACGGAAGCAAAATCGCATTTTTTAACAACGTTTTCCACCGCCGTGCCGAAGTCGGCGCTGCCCTCGAACTCGCGCAAAACAGCCAGCACTCTGCTTGCCGCACGTGCGCCGCCCTTAAATTCGTAATCGAGCGGCACGTACCCGAGCGCGCGGGTATTCACCTCGTAAAGAAGCGTTTCGGCGTCCAAGGCGTCGCAGCCGACGTACGGATTTTTGGCGAGCGCGACAAGCGCCGTGCAGTCTATGGCGTTGCGCTTTTTGTATGCGGTGTACAGCTTGTAAACGTTATCTATCACGGCAAGCGGCGGGGTGGCAAACAGAGGTTTGCTCTCGTCGGTGTACGCGGGAATTTGGTATTCGCCGAGTATGCGGTTTAGCGCGCGCGGCGAGGTGCAAATTATCGCCACGTCCTCGTACCGCCCGCCGCCAAAAACGTAGTCGCGTATTTCGGCGGCAACCTGCTTGTACTCGCTTATCTTGTCGGGCGCGCAAAGTAGGTCGAGCGACTCCCGCTTGGTATCGCGCGGTGGCGCCGTGTACAGCGTAAACGCCTTGGCATGCTCCGCCAAAACGGCAAACACCCGCGCAATCAGCTTGGTCATATCCGCGTACCCGATAGCGAAAAAACGCGTGTTTTTGATGAACTTGCCGTCCGCGTTCTCTATAAGCGCAAACAGCTTGTCGGGCGCGTCCGAATATTCGCCCTTTATCTTTTCGTACTCCGCTTGAATGAGCGCAAGATCGTTAAGCTTGACCTTGACCGAGCCTTGCGCGTCGATTTCCGATATGCGCGCGTCGGACGCGGTTATTTGTTGAAGCGTGGTGTACGCCTCGCGCGCAAAGTCGTCGAACGCCGCCGCACGCGTATAATATCCGAACTCGTTTTTTGTCGCGGCTATCGCCCGCGCCGTTATCATTACCCCACCTTCCTTGGACAACGTTTTGGCGGCGGGTGCAACCCTGCGCGACAGTCGGGACAGAGTGAGCACCTCCAAATCGAGCGCACCGCCCTTTCCGTCGCCTTGGCAAAAAAGCGCTTGCTCCACCGCCAACGTGTAGCGGTCGGGACAAAGCACCACGTAATATTCGTCGGGCGAAAACTCCCTTTTGTTAAGCTCCCGCGCCAGCGCTTTAAGCGCTTCGGGGTAGCTTGCGAATTGCTTTTGTTTCATCTTGGGTTGCATACCGATATTATATACCCGATTGCGCCAAAAAGCAAGTAGCGACTTGTAATCGGTTGCAAAAACAAACCGAATATGATAAAATCTATGTACGGTCGTAAAGCGAAACGAAAAATATACGATTACGGTGAGTTATGAAAAACAATGCTAAAAGATTTTTGTGTGCGGCGCTTGCCGCTACTACGGCGTTCTCCTTTGTCGCGTGCAGCACGGAAGTGGCGGAATCGGCCTTTGACAGCCCGCTGCCTTGGCACGTGTCCGATTCGTCGTACGAAAAGCTCGAATATTCCGTAAATGTGTACAACACACAAAACGGCGAAAAGGAAAGCGAGCGCGAAAAGATTGGCGACGGCACGCTCACCTTTACATTGGAGGAAGGCGCCGACCAGGGCTATACCAAGCTCGACATGAGCTTTACCGTAACGTACCTTAACGTCGACGGCGCGGGCGAAGACAGGGGTTTGACCGACAAAATAGAATCCACCGTGTCGTTCGAACCGAACAGCCTTGCCGCCAAAAGCATGGAAAAGACGGTAACGCTTGCCGACCGCAAGAATGAGCAAAATCTTTCTTATAAGATTAAAGCCGATTACTTTGAAACGCATCAAGCGACGTTCCAATACTTTAAGCAGGACGGCGCCCAAGAAAAAACTATGTCTCTCCCCCACGACATTTGCCGCGACAACGAAATGATGTTCTTTTTGGCGCGGGCGCAAGCTATAAGCAATGAATCGTCCACAAACTTCAAAATGGTAAATCTTTACGATTCCTTTAACAGCGACACAAACGTAGAGTACCGCATGTCGGTAAACGGAAGCTCGGAGCGCAATGTGGACTTGGGCGACTGGGTTAAGGACTTCGGCATAAAAGCCGTCGAGGGCGAAAACAGCGGCAAAATCACCTACCCCATAACGTGCATTACGACAACGATTTCCATAAACGACGAAAAGCGCGGACCGTCTTACACCGTGTTATACGCAAAAGATGCGTTTACGGTGGGCGCGGCCGAACATAAAAAACTTCCGATCAGGATAGATTACAGCACATACACCGGAAGCAAGCCGTACCGCCTTACTTCGTATATGCTTAAATCTTGCTCGTTCGCAAAGACGACGGAGTAACGCTTATATTATATATGAAAGGACTTATCGTAGTAAACGCGTACGCACAGACTACGGAAACGCGGCAGGTCGTGCGACTGCGCGAGGAGCTTTTAAGGCTGGGCGTAGCTGCCGACGTAATGCGCAATAACGGTTTTTTTGCGCGAGTAGCGGACAACGGCAAATGTGCCGAAAGATTACGCTCATACGATTTTTGCATTTATTTGGATAAAGATAAGTACGCCTCGTGCGTGCTTAGCAAGCATATGCGGCTGTTCAATTCCGCCGCGGCAATAGAAAGCTGCGACGACAAAATGACCACCCACATACTTTTGTCCGACAGCGGAATACCCATGCCCCCGACAATAGCGGGGCTTTTGTGTTACGACAAAACAGCCCAAATCCCCGACTGCGCAGTAGATAGCGTTATTGACGCGCTCGGGCTGCCCGTAATTGTTAAACAAGCGTACGGATCTATGGGTAGCGGTGTATTCAAAGCAAACACAAAAAAACAGCTGAAAGCGCTTATGCAAAAATTCAAGTGCGAGCCGCACCTTTTTCAACAATATATACAGTCCTCTGACGGCAGGGATTTGCGCGTTATCGTTGTGGGCGGCAAGGTGTTGGGCGGCATACAGCGCCGCTCAAACGGTGATTTCCGCTCCAATATCGGCTTGGGCGGAAGCGCAACCGCAGTGCCCGTGCCGCTTACCGTACAAGACTATGCGCTGAAAGCTGCGCAAACGCTCGGGCTCGATTACTGCGGCATAGACTTTTTGTACGGAACGGACGACAAGTCGTTTTATTTGTGCGAAGTAAACTCCAACGCATTTTTCGACGCGTTCGAGGGGGCTACAAATATAAACGTCGCGGGTGCATATGCACAATATATTATAGATATTTTGAATTGACATCTTTTTTTTGTTGTGATATACTGTAAGATACGAGGAAGTACACCCCGCAATAAGCTTAACAGGCAAAGGCAATTTTTATGAGTGACGAAAGACCTCAAAAAAGCATTATCGACTATTTGTTGCCACTGCTAAACGCAGCCGACAACGGCAAAGAGCATGCGGAAGACAGCGCGGAAATGCACGCTGCCAAACAAATCCGCACGTTTATCGACGAGATCCCCGGCGGATTCCTGATCTACCGCGTGGGTGAAACCGAACAGATCGTTTACGCCAACAGCGCGCTTATAGAAATATTTAAGTGCGACGACTTCGCCGACTTTATCAAGCTTACCGGCGGAACGTTCCGCGGCGTCGTGCACCGCGACGACTTCGAGCGCGTGCAAGCCGAAATAAGCGACCAAATAGCCCACAGCGACAACAAGCTGGACTACGTAGAGTACCGCATTGTGCGCAAGGACGGAATAGTGCGCTGGGTTGAGGACTACGGCCACTACCTTAAAAGCAGCGCCGGCGACTGCTATTACGTGTTCATAACGGACGCGACCGAAAAGCTTACTCGCCAAATAGCCGACAAAGCTTCGCTGCTCGGCAACAAGAGCAAGCGCGAGCTCAGACTTCAAAACATAATAGAGGAATACGACAAGGAGCGCAAGCTCATTCGCCAAGAACACTTGCAGCGCTTGGAGGTCATAGAGGGGCTTAGCGTAAACTATGATTCCATTATCTACGCCGATATCGAAAAGGATATCGCCCTGCCCTACCGCCTTTCAACGCGACTCGTGCACCAGTTCACCAAAAAGCTGGAAGTGCGCGAGCTAAGCTGGTTTTTGTACGACTACGTCAACGTGTGGGTACACCCCGACGACAGAGATTTGGTAAAGCAGCAAACGTCGGCGGAATTTATCCAATCCGTACTCTCCGACAAAAATACTTATTACATTAACTACCGTTGCATCCAAAACGGTGAAACGCAGTACATACAGCTACGCATAGTCAACGTCAGCGGCGAGGGCAACAAGCCCAATCAGATAGTAATGGGCTACCGCAATATCGACGAGGAAGTTTTGCAGGAAATGCGCCAAAAGCAGCTGCTGGAAGCGGCGCTGCAAAACGCCAAAATAGCGGACAATGCCAAAACAACCTTCCTGTCCAACATGTCGCACGACATGCGCACCCCGCTCAACGCCATATTCGGATATATCAAGCTGGCGCGCAAGGCGGAGCCCGAGGGCAGCCCGGTGCTGAGATATTTAAGACGAATAGAAACCGCGGGCAACCAAATACTCGACTTGGTAGATAAGGTGTTGGAGCTGTCGTACGCCGAATCGCGCGACGACACCGTGGTGGAAGCGCCGTTCAACCTGAACGACGCGCTCGCCCAGGAAATTAAGCGCCTTATGCCGCAGGCAGAGCAAAAAGGCATCAAGCTCAATCTTAAAACCAATGCGGTATCAAACCCCAACGTAATCGGCGACAAAGACAAGCTGATGCAAATTATTTCCAACATCGTAGACAACGCGCTCAAATACAACAAGCAAGGCGGAAAGGTCGACGTTACAGTAACGGAAAAACCGGGATTGCTCAACAACATATCCACCTTCACGTTCGATATAAAGGACAACGGCATAGGCATATCACAGCAATCGCTCAACCACATTTTCGAGCCGTTTATCCGCGAAAACACTTCCACGGAGAGCGGCGTGTTCGGCGCGGGGCTCGGCCTTACGATATGCAAGCAGCTTGCCGAAACTATGAACGCAACGATAAGCGCCAAAAGCACGCTGGGCAAAGGCAGTACCTTTACCGTCGCTATCGCGCTTAAACCCGACCTGCACGAAGACGACGAGCAAGCGCAGGAACAAGCAATCGACTTGTCCGGCAAAAAGATACTGATTGTCGAAGACAACGAAATCAATCTGGAAATCGAAACGGAATTGCTGGAAGACCTCGGCTTTGTGGTGGACAGCGCCGAAAACGGCAAAATCGCAGTGGACAAAATCCGCATGGCACGCGAACATGGACACGAATACGACTTGGTGCTTATGGACATACAAATGCCCGTTATGGACGGTCGCACCGCTGCACGCGAAATACGCGCGCTCAAAAACAATCCCCTAGCCAACGTACCCATCATCGCGCTGTCGGCAAACGCATTTGAAAGCGATCGCCGCGCCTCGCTGGAAGCAGGCATGGACGCACACATCAACAAGCCGCTCGACGTGAACATGCTACTCGAAGCGATAAACGCCGCAATCAGCAAACAGCATAAATAAATTAACTATACTAATAAAAAGCCCGCTATACTTCCCAATCGAAGTACAGCGGGCTATTCTTTTATTTTTTACATATTTCCAATACTCTTTTCATCGTATTGGCAGTCCTTATAGTGATTTTATCGCTTATGCTCGTGCTTGCCGTTTTGCTCCACCAATTTGATTTTCTGTAATTCTTTAAATCGAATGACCAAAATACGGAGTTATTATATTCTTGGATTTTTTCAATATCGTCTTGGGGCTTGCCGACGGTATTATATATTTCTTCGTATTTTGCGGGCGGGATTATAAATATCAGATTGTCATATGTTTCCTTATTATCTGTTCCCCACCACTCGGGGCTATTGTTTAATATATCTTCAAGTTCTAATGACGTCATTACAAAAACAGGTATTTCGAGATTAAATCTATTTTTTATAACGTTGTAAATATCACCCGTTAAAGCTTCTTTACTATTTGTATCGCTTTCGAAAATAACGTTGCCGCTATTCAAATAAGTGCAAACGTTTTGATATTGCTTTTCCAATTCCGATTTCAATTCTTTCATCGAAATTTTGTTTTTGCCGCTTATATTTATTCCTCTTAATAAAGCAATATATTTCATAATGCTACTCACTTGCAAATTAAATTTATCATTCCGCGTCGATATCCGTCGCTTCGAGCAAAAAGCTTACGGGACGAAACCCGTCGTTGCAGGAAATCATTGCGGATTTTTTATTCTTCATCCAGCCGTCGTAAAAATTTTCGCCGCCGTGAGCAAGCGTCATTACGAATGCCGATATGCTATCCCACGCACTGTCGCAAAAACCACTCGGCTTTTCCCAACCGTTTGCGATAAATGCTTGTCCCTCTTTCATGTCGCATGCGTGCGAAATAGGGTTTTCGTATTTTTCTATCAAGTCGGTATAACACGCCGTTTTCATAACGGTTATCTTTACTTTTTTCATATCTTTCTCCGCTTAGTTGCCCGAGCTGTCGTATCGGCGTATGCCTATCGTCCAAATAAGCAGTCCCAGCGCCATGAGCACGACGGCGGCGATTGCGCTCCACAGCACCGACCACCACGCGTTGGCGCCGGTAATCAAGCATTCTATCGGGTAGTACAGCATAAGCCCGAACGGCACAACGTAAAACATTATCGACATGAACGCCTTGCCCATGTATTTCAGCGGATACTTGGCGTAACCGCTAAGGTTATACACGGTGTTGAGTATTATGCCCGATGTCTTTATCCAAAACGCGAGCGACGCGAATATGAGCTTGATTCCCATAAATCCGAATATACCGAAAAATCCGCAAAGTATCAGCACCATGACAGAGCCGAACGACCAGGCGATACCAGATATGGGCGCGAATATGCACATGATGACAATGCCTACGACAAACTCCCCTATACCATCCCACTTGAACGTTTTTGCGACAAACTGGTACAGCGGATTTATCGGTCTTGTCAAGTAAATATCCAGCTCGCCGCGCCGCACCGCCCAGTACGCCAATATCCACAATTCGTCGGTGAATATGTGGTCTATCGCCTTGGGCACCAATATGAACCCGAAAAGGAACGCGAGCGCGTTGAACGACCAAATGCCGGTTGTCGGCACCGAGCCCACAATCAAGTACACGGTAGCCAGCGATATAACTTCGGTCACCGCAAAGCTTATCATCATTATAAACGAATCGGCTTTATACGACAAACCGCTCCGCAAGCTCATAGATACGTATTTGGGATATAATTTAAGTTCTTTTAACATATCAACCCCCGAATACTACCACGTGCTTAACCGACGACTTGTACGCAAAGTGCGCCAAAACGTTAAGCCCGACAATCCACGCTATGGATATTGCAAAGGATATAAGCATTTCCATCCAACCGACCTGACCTAAGAATATACGGATAGGAAGGCTGACCAGCGTGGGGAAGGGCGTGTACGTAAGCGCGGTCTGCGCCCACGCGGGGAACAGCGATATAGGCACTACCCCGCCCGACAAAAACGTTATTACCAGTTGGCTCATACTCGCCACACCGAACATAGCCTGCGTGCGGAACGCCAGCTGCCCGAATAAAAAGCCGAACGCGTCGAACATAAGCGCGGACAAAAAGCACGCGGGCACAAACAACAAAATATTGTACCACTGTATTCCTTGCAGCCCAAACCCGAACACGACGGTCAATGTTCCCACAGTTATTACGGGAATACCTATAATTATGATACGCGCAAAAAACGAGCCTACCGCCGTAACGCCTAGCTGTACGCGGTAGTTAATCGGCTTCATAAGCCGCATGCCTATAAGCCCCCACCGCACGTCGTCCGTTATGTCGCCCAATGTGTTGGTGTAAATAACCTCACCCACCACGGCGGAAAGTATGACGTACATAAGCATTTGCGGAAAGGTATAGCCTGCAATCATGCTTTCGGGCGAAAATGAATAAATAGCCCACCAAACAAGCCCCATAAGCACGGCGCTTATCATTGCGCTGAAAAACCACAGAAATATCATGCCACGGTATGCAAGCGTCGTTTGAAAGCCAGACCGCGCAAATATCAAATATTTTTTAAGCCGTCCGCGCATCGCCGTCTCCGTCAGTACCGTCGCTCTCTGCGCGGTTTTTTTCGTAAATCTTTTCCACCACCTGCTCGATGCCCGTCTCGGAAATCTTGACGTCGGCAACCTCGCAGTTAGCAAACATATAATTCAAAAGCTCGCCGGTGGACAGCTTGGTGCCGTCAATGGTAAAGGTAACGGAATGCCCGCCGTCTTCCGCCGCGTATTTGATTACCGCTTCGCCGAATTGCTTTTGTACGCTTTCGCCGTCGATTATATTTTTGCAGGTAACCTTAACGTCGCGCGTGTCGCCGAACATATGCTTAACCTCGTCCAACGATCCGTCAAACAACACCTTGCCCGCATCCAAAATAATTACGCGCTCACACAATAATTCTATGTCGCTCATCGCGTGCGTGGTGAGTATGAGCGTGGTATGGTATTCCTTTTTCAGCTTGTTTATTGCGTCAACAAGGTTGCGCTTTACAAGCACGTCCAGTCCTATTGTAGGCTCGTCCAAAAACAGCGTTTTGGGATTGTGCAGCATTGCGGCGGCAAGGTCGGCGCGCATGCGCTGGCCGAGCGAAAGCGTGCGCACGGGCGCGTCCATAAACGGCTTCATATCCAAAAGCTCTATTAGTTCGTTTAGCCGTTTTTTGTACTCGTCATCGGGCACGTCGTAAATGTACCGCAAAAGCTCGTACGTTTCGGTAAGCGGCAGGTCGTACCACAGCTGCGTCTTTTGTCCGAACACAACGCCTATCGTTTTGAGTACCGCGTTGCGCTCCTTGGACTTGTACGGGTGCTTGCCGTCGATAAGTATCTCCCCGCCCGTCGGCGTGAGTATGCCGCTCATCATCTTTATGGTAGTGGATTTGCCCGCACCGTTCGCGCCGATATACCCTACCGATTCCCCGTCGCGTACGGTAAACGACACACCGTCCACAGCCTTGACCACCGTGTACTTGCGCGAAAACAGCGACTTGAACATACCCCATACGCCCTTGCCGCGCACGGGTTTTTTAAAGTACTTTTCTACATTTTTCAGTTCTATCATAGATGCCTCGCAAAGCTGCGTATGTGGTTATGAACAAATCCAAAGTAAATAAAATAGCCATTTATACACTTTTATCTATTCATTCTTCACTATTCACTATACCATCGCCCCCCCCCCCGCTTGTCAAGCAAATCGGGTAAGAAACTCGGAAATTATTGTGCAAACAAAAATTATACGGGAACGACTTATGCACATTATATCATTAAATACTTACAAAACACAAGCGAGCAAATAAGTGTTTTACATCTTTGTACTGCGTTTTTTGTTGAGTACGTTTATCAGCACGAACACCGCAATCAATACAGCTACGGCGCAAGCGACAACAAGGTACATAACCCATGCCTTTACGTCGTTTCCGAAAAAGCTGAGCTTTACGTCAAAACCGCTAAGCAGTCCGTCCACCGCAGCCTTGGGCGCGCCGTCCGCAGTCATAAGCGAAACATACCCGCCCATAAAGTGGGTGCGCAATAATCCCGTGCAGTACGTTCCGGGTAGGCACATAATGGTGTCCGCCATTCCCTTGGAGAACTGCGATATCGGATAGTACGCGCCGCATATAAAGCCGTACACAGACGACACGATAGTGGACACCGCGCTTATCGCGCCCTGCGATTTAAGGAAGTAACACACCACCGACGACAGTGCCGTGCCGAACAGCACCGCCAAAAACACGTCGAGTATTACCGACAGCGTCTCGCCCGCCGTCATAGCCCAGCCCATACCGGCAATATAGCAGAACCCCGCAATCATTGCTATATAGCATATGGCAAGGGTTACGATAGCCGTTGCAAAGTAGTAGCCGAGTACAAGCACGTGCCCCTTGACGGGCGTTACCGTTATGTCGGCGCGCGTGCCGTTTACCTTGTCCGCTACCATTGTCATATTGGCGACAAAGGCGACGGTAACACAGCACACCGCGAGTACCGACGACACCTCGTACGACGCGACCAAGCCGTTAATCGTTTTGGGCGCAAGCGTTATGCCTTGCAGCATGCCGTCAAACGACTGCAAAAACACGCGGTGCAAAAACAGCGCGTACAACACCATTATTATCATCGGCGAAATGAGCGCGCCAATAAACGCGCCCTTATCCTTAAAGAACAGCCTTATATTCCGCGCGGTAAACGCCGCTATTTGCTTAATATCTTGTTTTATCATCCAATCGTTTCTCCTTGTCAGAAATGAGAATTGAGTGCGAAGGCGCGCCGCAGACGGGCAACAGTTGCACTGCACGCGACGGGCGCGTAGACCCACCTACGTAACCAAGCGGGCGGGGCAAACGTAGCCCGTATCCGGCGATGCGTGCGCGCTCAATCACCCGCTTTCAAGCCGGTTGCGGCTAAAAACACATCATCCATCTTGCCCTTGCTCACCTCGTAGTCGGTGAACAGCTTGGGATACGACTTAATAAGCTCGGTGGCTTGCGCCGTATCCTTTACCTCTATGCGGTACCCGCCCGCTATCTTTTGCAACGGCCTGCCCAGTACCTGCAAGTCGTTTTCGGTCTTGTCGTAAATGGAAATAAAGTCGCCCGTATACTCGTTTTTAAGCTCGACGGGCGTGCCCTTAGCAACAACCTTGCCCGCGTTGAGGATTACCACGTAATCGGCGTCCGCCGCTTCCTCCATATAGTGCGTGGTCAAAAACACAGTCATATCGCCGCTGCTGCGAAGCTTTTCTATAACGTTCCAAACAGTTTTGCGCGTTTGCGGGTCGAGCCCCGTCGTCGGCTCGTCGAGTATGAGTATTTTGGGCTTATGTATTAGCGCACGCGCAATGTCGCACCGCCGCCGCTGTCCGCCCGACAGCTTGCCTACGGCGCGCTTTTCCAGCTCTTTCAGCCCGAGCATTTCGTCAAGCTCGTTGTACCGCTTTTCAAACTCCGCGCCGAATATGCCGTACAGCGCGGCGCGGCTTTTAAGGTTGGTCTTTACGTTAAGCACCTTGTCCAGCGCGGACGCCTGAAACACCACGCCGATGTCGCGCTTGATCGCGGTAATGTCCTTGTCTATGTCGCAGCCGTCTACCGTTACACTTCCGCCGTCGCGCCCGAGCTGACCGCAAATAATAGATATGGTGGTGGACTTGCCTGCGCCATTCACGCCCAAAAAGGCGAACAGCTCGCCACGCCGCACCTCGAACGAAATATCGCTAACTGCGGTGAGCTCGCCGAATTTTTTTACAAGTCCTTTTATTTCGATTATCGCGTCGTTGGTGTTTGCGTTTGCCATAGTACTCCTCCGCCGTTTTAGCACCCAAAACAATATTAAGCCGTTAGGCGATACACGTACCAACAGTGTAGCACACTCCGCCCGAAAAATCAATAATTTAACGTTGCCGATACAAAGTCAAAAACACGCACAAAAAAAGCAGTACGGCTTGATATAAAAACCGTACTGCTTGCAAAACGGGTAAAGCTTACTCTAAACTATTATTATGCATTAAAATATCAATATGCTCCAATCCCGTTGCTGCCCTTAGTCATGGTCGGCGCGTAAGAGCCGGTCGGCTTTACATCGGTCGCTTCGGCGCCGTAGCCTTGCGAACCGTGCCCGGCTCTGCCGTTGCCGCCGTTGCCGCCGATAAGCGTGACGTTGGGGGTACTGACGGTGATCCAAGCGGACGCGCTGACAGCCTTGAAACCTGCCCCGCCGTACAATCCGGAAGCAGCTGCTCTGCTGCCGTTGCCGCCGCGTATAGTCAAATCATCCGCTTCGGCGATAGCCAATTTGGAGCAATCGATCGCGCACGAGCCGTCGTATTCGTCATCAGGAGAATACCTGGCCTGACCGTCATGACCGTAAATAACGCACGTACCCTTTGTATGCAAATAAAGAACAAAGCCATACATACTGATAGCGGGGGTGGAAGGCTTAGCCGACTGCATCGACACCCTGTTAAGGTACAGCGACAAATCGATACCGCATGTCTCAGATACGGCGATATTCATTCTGTACATAATATTGGTGTTTGAGGTTATGGTAACGTTACGCATGTAGGAAACGATATTTATGGTACAACCGTAAGCCGAAGTAAAGTTGGTAGAAGGCAATACGACAGTCGAACCGTCGACGTGGATAAAGACGTTGACCATGTCCGCTGTCAAATTGGCGGTTTTTCCGTCCGACCAGACCGCAGTCAATGTTATATCTTCATGGATGCCGGACAACTCGGCAACGTATTTGCCTTTCAACTTCCACCCGAGCAATGAATATCCCGTTCTAGTCACGTATCTCAGCTCGATTTCGTCCTCGATAGTAATTTTGGAAGGATTACGATTGTAGGCCCCGTTCATATTTTCGTACGAAATATTATACTTTATGGGCGTCCAAACGGCGGTAACCGTTACGTCATTCGTACTGCCGTGCGGTATCCTCGTTATATCCCAATCGCCGGTATATCCCACTCTGCCGAAAGGCTTTTCAAACACAATGGTCAAATCTTCTATGGTATATTTGGTAGGATTTGAGGTAGGGTTTACGCCGTCGAGAAGGTTTTCATATGTAATATAGTAGTCCAACGGCGTCCAGTCGGCTGTTACGGTTACTTTGCCCGTGCTGCCGGACGGAATACTTGCGGGAATCCATTTACCGGCATATCCATCAACGCCGTAAGGGTCAGCAAAAATTATGGTGGGGCTTTCTATGGTATACTTGGTGGGATTGGGATTTATGCCGTTCTTTTTGTCAATAAATTCTATATCGTATTCTATGGCCGACCATTCGGCATAGATATCTTTATCGCCTATGCTGCCATGAGGTATGCTGTCGGGAAGCCATTTACCTCTGTATCCCAATATTCCGTAAGGATTTGCAAATACAATATCGGGGCTCTCTACGGTATACGTGGTAGGATTTTCGGCGGGATTTTGACCGCCTTTAAGATTGTGATACGTTATGGTATATTCTATGAGTATCCACTCCGGAAGCAGCGTGCAGTTTTCGTCCCTATCCCAATCTCTTGCGCTACTCATATCGGCATTGTAGTAGAACGTTTTGGTTCCGTCGCTCTCCAAGTAGTACCCGCCGAAGGCATATCCTCTTTTGGTGGGCATACTTGCCGCCGGCATGGGGTAATTGAATAGAGCTCTGACATAGTACGGCTGCTCATCATCTCTTGCCAATTGAACTTGGTATTCTTTTTCGCGCGGATAGGCATACAAAAGGGTGGGGTCGCCTTCGCGCCATACCCTTACGCCCTCGCCTCTCTCGTTATAGTACTGCAAGCCTTTCCCGTCATATTCGGTGAACGCGCCGTTAAACAAACGTCCGTAATAGACGGGGATATCGATATCTGGCATGAGCTCGTCGGGGATAACGCTTACCGTAATAAATCCGCCCTTGCCGTCGGCAAGGTCTATGGTAACAATTATCTCCTTGTAAGTGACTACAATACATTCACTGTTATCACCCAGCCACCCGTCGCTCCAATCGCTAGGCAACTTTGTTTCGAACAACTGTACGTTGATATGTTGCGTTAAAACTTGGTGCGTCTGACCGTCTACGCTCGTTCCCCACCAATCAAATACATCGTTACCCATGCTCGTCACAGTAGACGGAATATATATATTCTCCAAACATCCGCAAGCGTAAAACGCTTGGTCGCCGATTTTCGTTACGTTGGGAAGCCTGTTTGTTCCGTCATACTCTTGTCCCGCAATTTTTATAGTCGTCAAACTTGTGCAGTCGTAAAACATTCTGTCGTAAACGGCGTCGAGCGTGGACGGCAACGTAACGCTATGCATAAGCGATTCCTCAAAGACTCCCACCGAATGTCCGTCGGCGTCACCCACCGATTCGTAGCCGTCTTCGCTTAGCGTACATTCAACATCCAAGTCCACGGGATGATTGAACGTGACATCTGCATCTATAACGATGTCGTCTATCTGCGCCGCGTAAAATGCGTTGCTGCGAATGTTGATTTTGTGATTGAACACGGGAAAATTTTCGTCGTCATCCGGTCTGTCCTTGATGGTAAGAGACTTGAGCTCTGTCCAACAAAACGCATACGGACAAATATTATAAACGGGCAAGTACTCGGAGTCTTCGTTCGGTCTATACGCATTGTATATTACCAAGTTCTCGTCCTGCATGGCAAGCCTCAGTGCGTCGTACACCTCGTACCCTATTACCGCAGTACCGGCTGCATTATATATTGGCCTGTATCCGATGGAATCCTGGGGTTTTGCGGAGTACACGACATCGCCGGTATGGTAGCTGTTCCAAGTAGACGACCAGCCGTCGCCAAGGTCCTCGGCGGCGGACTGTACTAATACGGTGTTGGCGTTGTTTCTGAGTATATTTGCGCCCACCTTTTTTACCGTTTTAGGTATGAACAGTTTATCCAAGGAGCTGCACATGGAAAACGCGGTGGCGCCTATTTCCACCACGCCCGACATGTGCACTGCCTTAAGCTGCGAACAGTTGATAAATGCACTTGTCCCTATTTTGGTAACGCTTTTGGGCAAAACGACTTTGGTAAGCTTTTTGCACGACATAAAGGCATTGTTTGCCAATTCCGTAACCGGCAAGCCGTTGTACGTATCGGGCACTATGGCAATTGTTGCGGTGTTGCGCAACGTGGTCTTGATGGCGGCCTTGTACGAACTGTTGCCCTCGGCGTCGGTGACAAGCGTAAAGGTGTAGTCGCCCTCGGAATCGTACGTTTCCGCGTGTGCGGTCGTCCCGCTGCCGCCAAAAGCGAATGCGGCAATGACCGCAAGCAGCACAGCTACCGCCATCAGCGCAAACAAAAAACCGCTCTTTCTTTTAGTTATTGTATTCATTGGTATCCTCCTTAATAGACTCCACCAATATATACAATAATCAGAGCGGCATTTTTTCCAACTATTTTAAATTTTTTTAAATTTTATTCTATTCGAGGAGTATTTTTGCTTGCTTGCAAGAGCAAAAATGCGACGAAGACAAATTTGGTATAATACCTAATTTATCTTTTCAAAAATAGCGGTCAACGTATACGAATTATTTTCGTCAAATACCGCCAGACCGGATGAGTAAAATATTTTTCTCCAATATTCATTAGTAGTGCCGTCCGACCAGCCGACAAACCTGTATCCTTCGTCGGCAACCGCGTAAACGACTTTGGTGTACTCGCCCCGCATTACCTCGATAGTTACGGCGCTTTGTGCCTCCTCGGAACGCGACGACGTACTCACCCTGCCGCCCTCGCCCGCCACAACGTTGATGGTATAAACTATGGGCTCGAATATTGCGGTAACCGTAAAGTCACCCGTAATATTCCTGTCCTTGCGTTCGGGCGTCGTCACACCGTCCGACCACTGCACAAATCTATAGCCTTTAGACGGCACGGCTTTTACGCCCAAAGCGTCTTCTCCGTAAACAACTTCTTGTATCGCGTGATTGCCGCCCATAGTGCGCCGTTCGTTATCACCTTCTACAATATATCCCTGTGTTCCATTTATGTCTGAGGAAACATCATAAAAAACATTTGCAATTTCGCCCTTCCAAAACCCGTACGGTATACCTACCGGACCGTCCTCGTTCTCCAACATTCTTAAATAATACAGCCTATTTGTATCCAACCAATGAGTTCCATTGTTAATTGTATAAGAGTGATAAGTTTCTTCGGCAAGCCTTATTTCTATCGTATGCGCTATTTCGTGAATAAAAGGCTCCATTTTGTTTAGCCAAGCGCTTTGATTCCTTCCGTTTAGCGTACCCTCCAACGTGTTGTGGTCGATAGTGACGCCGCGCACAAACTCATCTAAAAATACCGAACACTCTCCTGCCCATGCTACGCCGGCGGCATGTTGAAAACGATCCACTTCTTCCCAAGTGGGCTTATCGCCGTAAAACCCGAACACGGACACCACCGTATCGTATTCATCCCGCATATCTTGCACTTCCGGTATATCGCTCGGAAACAAATGCGTAGCTATCGGGACAGTAGTGTTGCTCTGTTGATCAAAATGCTCGGTTGTTATTGTTTGCGTGGTATAGTATTCGTCTATCTGAAAATCCACCAATCCGTCGCACATATCGTCCATCGTCTTTTTTAGCAGCTTAGTGCTTTCACCGCAAAATCGTTTTTGCAAATCGGTCATTCTAAAATCTACGTTGTGGTATATGCCGTTTCTGTCGTACAACGTCGCCTGTATCCTTGTCACGTACACTATAAGTATTTTAAACGGAAAAGTTTCCTCCGCTTGCCACTTTGCCCTTATATCTTTATTTCGATCCTCTTCTCTCCTTTTATCGCTTTGTGCGCGCTTTTCTTCGTTTACCAAAAAGTCGTCGTCTATAAGCAATTTCCCGTTGCTGTCAGCTATCTGTTGACCTTCGAAATACCAGCCCTCAAAGGTAAACCCATCTCTTTGAAGTACCGGCAGCGTTACTCCGTCCAGCTCGCCGTACGTCAAGGTAAGCGTTTCTTTGTTTTCCTCTATCTCGCTTGCCACCGCCTTTCTGTCATTAAGCGTATATGTTCTTGTTATAAGCTTAAACTCCGCCGTTACGTTTATGCCGTCGTCAATTATCAAATCACCGCGCGTGGCTGTTGTAACGCCGTCGCTCCACCCCGCAAACATGTATCCCTCGTTGGGCACGGCCGTAATCTCAAAGTAGTCGCTGTATTCTGCCGTAAATGTCAGTATTTTCTCGTATTCTCTTCTGGGACGCATACGTCCATAGTCAATAATATCGTCGCTTTCAAAAACATAGCCGTTGTCCCCGGCAACATACGTTACCGTATACGGTTTCTCATCCGTCGTAGTGTACGGTGGTTCTGTCGTATTCGTCGTGCCATTCGAGCAAGAAATTAATAATGCACTGATGATTGATATAGTTATAATCGCCACTATATATGCGAATTTTTTTGCCATGATTATGATTCGGTTCCTTTTTGCGAAAGGATTGTCGGTATCGACAAATCTTTACTTAGTTGTTTTCTTCTTTGGTATAGCCATGCTATATACACATAGATATGTTGGATTTAGCCGTTTGCGACCTAGATTTTTACAAAATTGAATTTTTTGCAATAAAAAAGCCCATTAACGCCTATATCGTTAACGTTACGCGCCCGCCATTGGAGCCAACCACGGCGTGCCTTAGCTGTTAATTAACTTATACGACACCGATGAACAGGCACACTTGTGTGCTATTGTCGCAAAATTAACATACAGCCGAAGTATTATTAATAACGCATGTTTAAATCTATATATCTAATAAGGTCTTTGTCTTGTGCACACACAAAAAGGCGTGCAATGACGTTTGCCGTTGTAATGCTGTTGTTCGTCGTGTCCGAGTGTTTCTTTTCCATAAAGCTTTCACCTAATAAAACTTTCACCTATTTATATAAGGAAAGTGTAACATGTTTTTCCAGTATATCAAAAAAAGTTAAAAAAATCAATACTTTTTTTCGAATTTTGCTTATAAGTTAACTCTTTACCGTAAAGTTTTCGACAAAAAACGCGTACTTCTAATTCATATCTGCGTTTTGTTTGTCCGTTTCTGCGGTATCGGTCGCCTGCTTGGCGTTTTCGGGCGGCAACGCCTTTAATTGTTTTCTGCCACTTATAAGCATATACAAGCCCAATGCGAATATGCCAAGCGACACAACCCCGCCGAGCACGGGATTCATAATAGCTATGTTGCTACCGTCACTCGGAAAAGTTTTTATCATCATCGCCTGCAATGCGAATATGGAAATAAGCGCGTCGGCAAAGCTTACGTTTTTAATGGCTTTGAGCGGCATATCGTCGGACTTGCGCACCTTTCTCAAATTGTGTATCGCTATGCCCAGCTTGACAAAGGTGTACGTTGCGATTGCGGTAACGTATATTATACCGCTTATAAAAAAGTTGTACGTGTTTCGGTCGTCCAACACCAGTCTGATTACCGGAACTAACGCAAGCGCCAAAAGCATAAGCGCCAATCCGCAATACGCGTAAGCGCGCACGTTTTGTACGGCTCTGTCGCCGTCCCGTCGCTTAATCAAAAACACCGTTGCACGCGGTACAATCAAAAACACATGGTATCCCACAAGCACGGCCAACCATGGAGATTGTTCGAGGTTGGCAATGATTATGCCGAAAACAACGTAGCAAATATTGAATATAACCGAACCCGCCGCATACACGAATGCGCGAACGTTGTAGCTTGCGAAAAACCTTTGTACGTGCACGCTGGTTTTGGCGCGGTGCGGCAAGCCTATTACGGTGAGAACGGCATACACGGATAATATAAAAAACACAAGCGCACATAGGTGTACGGGCAGCGCCCACAGCTTTAAGCCAAGCCCCAAAAAGTACAGCGCGATACTGCCGCTCAGCGTTCCCGCGCCTAAAACCCACACGACAATGCACACCCATACGGGCGGTTTAAGCAGAAATTCCAAAATTTTGTCGCGCTTTTTCATTGCTGCTTATTTTATCATAAAACTGCAATAATGGCAAGTATATAATATAAATACAAATATGTTCGTTTTTTTCCTTGCTAATTCGTTTTTTAAATGTTATACTTAATATACAAATTATGAAAGCTGTATTATTAAAACTGCGTGAATCGCTAATATCGGTACTACCCATTGCGGTGCTTGTACTTATTCTTTCCGCGACGCCGCTTGTCAATTTTACCGGCACGGAAATTGCCGCGTTCAGCGTGGCGGCGGTGTTCCTTATACTCGGCATAGGGTTGTTCAACCTCGGCGCCGACCTCGCTATGACGCCTATGGGCGAACAGGTGGGCGGCGGTCTTACCAAGTCCAAAAAAATCACCGTACTTCTAGTCGTGTGCTTTTTGATGGGCGTGTTTATCACCATAGCCGAGCCCGACCTTTCCGTGCTTGCCGACCAAGTCAAAACGGTTATGAACAGCACGCTACTCATAGTCACCGTCGGCATTGGCGTGGGCTTGTTCCTGCTGCTTGCCGTGCTTAAAATATTGATGCGCAAAGATTTGTCAGCAATGCTTATGTTCTTTTACATGGCGCTGTTTGCGCTGTGCGCAATGCTTATAGAAAGCGGAAAGAACGACTTGCTTGCAATGTGCTTCGATTCGGGCGGCGTTACCACCGGACCGATTACAGTCCCCTTTATAATGGCGTTGGGCGTAGGTATTGCAACGACTATCGGCGGCAAAAACAGTAACGAAAACAGCTTCGGCTTGGTCGCGCTCTGCTCTATCGGGCCCATACTTGCGGTGACTATACTGTCCATTGCCTCCAAGGGCGAAATGCAATACGACACCCCTACCTATACGGTAGCGTCGATGCTGGAACACGGCGAATGGGGCTGGACCATACTCGAAACGTGCAAGGAAGTTATTATCGCACTTTCGCTTATTGTCGCGTTCTTTATAGTGTTGCAGCTCACGGTATTAAAACTGCCGCGCGACAAAATAATCCGCATAGTAATAGGTATTGCCTACACCTTTTTGGGACTTGTGGTTTTCCTTTCGGCGGTCAAAATCGGGTTTATGCCGATAGGTCTTAAACTGGGCAAGCTGCTCGCCGAAAACCGCGTAGTGCTCGTTATATTCGGCTTGGTGTTCGGTATGGTCGTCGTTCTTGCCGAGCCCGCTATTCACGTACTAAACAAGCAGGTCGAGGAAGTCACCGGCGGCGGCGTTACCAAAACTCAAATGATGGTCGCGCTGTGCCTTGGCGTAGGTCTTGCTATCGCGCTGTCTATGATACGTATGATTTACAAATTTTCGGTGCTGTACTACCTTATCCCCGGCTACCTGCTGTCGCTCGGACTGTCGTTCTTTGTGCCTAAGCTGTACACCGCAATCGCGTTCGACTCGGGCGGCGTTGCAAGCGGTCCGCTTACTTCGGGATTTATTCTCCCGCTCGCGATCGGCGCGTGCAGTATTCTCGCACCGACGCGCGTATTGGAGCTCGCGTTCGGCGTGGTCGCGCTGG
The DNA here is from genome assembly GCA_947178255.1 of uncultured Clostridia bacterium. Taxonomy (GTDB): domain Bacteria; phylum Bacillota; class Clostridia; order Christensenellales; family Pumilibacteraceae; genus Anaerocaecibacter. Next base: position 25,083 of record CAMWXP010000015.1, read on the forward strand.
TCGCAATGATACCGCTTATCACAATTCAAACGCTCGGCTTTAAAGCGGTTATGTCCGCTAAGGCGCGCAACCGCATTATTATGAAGCGTATACTCTCTGCCGACGACGAGCAGATAATCAACTTCGCATGGGAGAAGAGCAATGCCAAATAAAAACAAGCCTACAAAGGATACTACGCAAAAGTCCAATGGAACGCGTAAGCCCGCCGAAGGCTTGCGCCATAAAATAGCGCTCAAAATGGTCAAGCCCAAGGCAAAGACAAAAAGCGAGCCGTCCGGCAATACCGTATCGGAAAACCGCTTGGAGCTACTTATCACGACGGTCAACCGCAGCAAGGGCGAATATTACGCCGACCTTATTCAGTCGTTCGACGTTAATATGCAGTTTATGGCATTGGGTCACGGCACGGCGGACGCCAAAACGCTGTCTATGTTCGGCTTTACCGACTCAGACAAAACGGTTATTTTCAGCGTTATTCAGGGCAACAAGCTGCAAGCCGCGCTGGACGCTCTGGAAGAAAAATTCCGCACCATCAAAAACGGCAAGGGCATCGCCTACACCGTTCCCCTGTCGGGCGTTATCGGAAAACTGATATTCGGATTTTTGTCCAACAACCGCAGCATGATCGCAGAGAACAAGGAGAATTAACATGACTCACGAGCTTATAGTATGTATAGTTAATACCGGATTTACCGACGTCGTTATGGACGCCGCCAAGGAGGTTGGCGCGCGCGGCGGCACCGTCATTCACGGCCGCGGCACAGCCAACAAGGAAGCCGAAGAATTTTTCCATATTTCCATTCAGCCGGACAAGGAGCTTGTTATGATACTCGTTCCCGCCGAAATAAAGGACGCCGTGCTCCACGCGGTGTATGGCGCGGCAGGACTAAAAACTGCGGGACAAGGCATTGCGTTTTCTATGCCCGTCACCAACGTTGTAGGAATTTCAACGGCTCCCGCAGGGCAGCAACCCCCTGCCGAAGAGAACAAAGCCGACGAAGCCGATAAAAAAGAATAATACAAAAAGCGGTGTCTCAACAACACCGCTTTTACTTTGCAAAAAAACTTTAATGCGCGCTAAACGCTCTGCAATATTTCAAGATACTTTACGCATTCCGCTTTTGCGCCGTCAAGGTCGTGTTCCAGATAGTTGCCGCACTCCTCTTGTTTCGCACCCGGTACTTCGGTAAGTTTAAGCGCTTCGGCAAAGCTTTGTTTTAACAGCTCTACTACATCCGCCCTATTCATTCCAGTGGTGAGCAAGTAAAAACCCGTCCTGCAACCCATAGGCCCGAAATAAATAATATCGTCCTTGTGAGCCGAATTGCGCAGTATGGTCGCCAGCATATGCTCGATTGAGTGCAGCGCGGGCTGTGCCAAAAAGTCGCCGCAGTTGGGGCGCTTAAACCGCAAGTCCCACGTGGTAACGCCGTGCGCCGTGCCGCCCTCGTGCAGTCCGGGCATCAGCTTGTTGTGGTCCTTTGTAAACGACGGTATCTTATTCAGTTCTTTCATGATAATCTCCTTTTATTATTCCGCTATGCGGCGGAGCCCGCAAACTGCGAGTTGTACAGCTCGGCGTAGAAGCCGTTTTGTTTAAGCAGCGTTTCGTGATTGCCCTGCTCTATTATGTCGCCGTCTTTCAATACCAATATTACGTCGGCGTTCTTTATGGTGGAAAGCCTGTGCGCTATGACGAACGAAGTCCTGTCCTTGGTAAGCTCGTCCATTGCCGCTTGAATGGCAAGCTCAGTGCGCGTATCGACGTTGCTGGTTGCCTCGTCGAGTATAAGTAGCGGCGCGTCCTTTATCATTGCGCGTGCAATGGTCAGCTGCTGCTTTTGCCCTTCGGACAACTGCGAGCTTTCGCCTATAACGGTGTCGTAGCCGTTGGGTAGGCACTTGATGTAGTGCGACAGCCCCACCGCCGCGCACACCTTGTCAAGCTGCTCGTCGGTCACGCCCTGCTTGTTGTACACCAAATTTTCACGGATAGTGCCGTCAAACAGCCAAGTGTTTTGCAAAATCATATCGAACATGTCATGCACGTTTTCGCGCGTCATATCGTTTATGGAAACGCCGTCTATCTTTATGTCGCCGCTGTTCACGTCGTAAAAGCGCATAAGCAGGTTGACGATAGTCGTTTTGCCCGCGCCCGTCGGGCCGACGATAGCCACCTTTTGCCCGCTTTTTAGCTGCGCCGAAAAGCCGTGTATAATCTCCTTGTCGGGCAAGTACCCAAACTTTATATTGTCAAACGTGACGTCGCCATTGGGATTTTCAAGCCGTACCGTCTTGCCGCTTTCGTCGGGCATTTCCTCGCTCTCCAGCATGTCGAACACCCTACGACTTGCGGCGGACGCTTGCTGAATGGAAGTCATAGCCTGCGCAATGGTGCCGAGCGGTTGCGAGAACAGTCGCGCGTAAATGACGAATGCCATAAGCGTGCCTATCGTAACCGTGCTGTTTCCGCCGACAATAAACGCTACGCCCACGACAAATATAAGCACGTATGAAAGATTACCGACAAAGGTCATTACGGGCATCATTATTCCCGATAAAAACTGCGACTTGCGGTTGCTGTCGTACAGCTTGTCGTTGACCGCCCAAAACCTTTTGCGCGCGGCGTGATTGCCGTTGTACGCCTTTACAGTATTGTGCTGGGTGTACACTTCCTCTATCTGTCCGTTCATTTCGCCCAGCTGCTCCTGCTTGGCGTCAAAGTGCTTTTGCGAAATTTTGAGTATGACGGACATGCAAACGAACCCGACAAGCGACGAGCCGATAGTAGTGGCGGCAAGCACCGCATTCACCTTGAACATCATAACAATTACGCCGACAAACAGCACCAACGCAGACACAAGATTGGCCGTGCTTTGGCTTAGCGTTTGCGAAATGGTGTCCACGTCGTTTGTCATGCGGCTGAGCATGTCGCCCGTCGAAGTGGTGTCAAAATAATTGAGTGGCAGTTTGTTAATCTTGCCGTTTATGTCGCTCCTAAGCCGCTTGGACGCGCGTTGCGTAACGGTAGCCATAATAAACTGCTGACCGTACGACAATAGCGCACCCACGCCGTAAATGATTACGAGCGCAATGCAGCTGTCAATAATCACCCTCATGTTTATTTCGCTGTACAGCCCGAACTGAATTTCGTCGGTCAGCGCCTTAATTTTATCGGGGCCGATTATCGTGCAAACCGTTCCGCCGATTGCAAATATTATAGATATTATTATAGCGGGCAAGTACCCTTTGCAATATTTGAGCAGCTTGCCAAACGCCTTCATATCCGCTTTTTCGCGCTTGCCGCTCACGCGGCGTTTCCCCATCATAGGCGGCATATTACAGTTCCTCCTTGCTAAGCTGTGACAGTGCTATTTCTTTGTACGTTGGGCAGGTTGCCAAAAGCTCCTTGTGCTTACCCATACCGACGATTTTGCCCTCGTCCAGCACTATTATTTTGTCCGCGTTCATAATCGTGCCTATACGCTGCGCCACTATAAGTACGGCAGATTTTCTCGGCCGCTGCTTTATGTTGTCGCGTACCGCGCTTGCATCGTCACACTCGTCAAGCGCCGAACCGTCCGTCAATTCGTCCAACCGCTCACGTATGTTTTTGCGCACAAGCATATCCGTCTTGTAGTCGAGCGCCGAAAAGCTGTCGTCGAATATCAACAAATCGCCGCCCTTGTACACAGCGCGCGCAATGGATAGACGCTGCTTTTGCCCGCCCGAAAAGTTGGTACCGTCCTGCGCCACGGGCGAGTCCACGCCCTTTTCCAGTCCGTCCACAAACTCCGTAGCGCAAGATATTTCAAGCGCTGCGCGCAGCCTGTCGTCGTCGGGATCCTCGTCACCGTACGCAACGTTGCCGCGAATGTCGCCCTTAAAGAGCACCGCGCGTTGCGAAGCAAGCGCAATGCTGCCGCGCAGCACCTCCTCGTCGTACTCCTTTACGTTTACGCCGTTAAACAGCACCTCGCCGCCGTCCACGTCGTAAAAGCGTTCTATCAAGTTTATTATAGTAGTTTTGCCGCTGCCCGTCGCGCCGATAAAGGCAACCGTTTCGCCGCGGTTTACCGTAAAGTCGATACCCGACACCACCTTACCTTCGCCGTGGTCGTACGCAAAATCTACGTTGCGGAACTCCAATACAGGTACGCCGTCCTTGTCGCGCTCGATATCCTTCACTTGGCCGCTGCGCACCGACCGCCGCGTGCCCAAAACGTCGGCTATGCGCTTGCCGGAAACCATGCACCGCGGCAGAATCATGAATATCATTATCAGCATCATAAAAGCCATTACGACCTGCATAGCGTACTGTGTAAATATAGCCATGTTGCCGAGCAGTTCGAGCCGCTCCGGAATAGCCGCCGCCTTGTTGATAAGCGCCGCGCCTATCCAATACACGGCAAGCGTAAGCCCGTTCATACACGTTTGGATGACGGGCATCATAAGCCCGAGTCCGCGCGATGTAAAAAGCTGGTTGCGCTTAACCTTTTCGTTTACCGCTTCGAACTTTTCAGTTTGATAGTCCTCGGCATTAAAGGCGCGAATGACACGCACGCCGGTAATGTTCTCTCGCGTGGTCGTATTAAGTCCGTCGGTCAGCTTTTGCATCTGCTTGAACTTTGGATAGCAAATGCCGACCAGCATACCGACAATCACGACTATAACCGCCACTATTATTACGGTAGCTACCGTCCACTGCACGGCCGCGCCCGATATTTTGCAAATAGACCACACCGCAAGCACGGGCGCCTTTATCAGCATTTGCAAGCCCATTGCGATAAAGTTTTGCATTTGCACGACGTCGTTGGTTGTGCGCGTGATAAGGCTGGGCGTGCCGAACTTGTTTATCTCCGCCGCCGAAAAGGACGTTACGCGCTCGAACAACGCTTTGCGCAGAGTCTTGGCAAAGTTGGCCGCCGTGCGCGACGCAAAGTATCCGCAAATTATAGAGCTGACCATGCTCGCAAACGCATACAACAGCATGAACCCGCCGTTTTTCCAAATACTCTTCATGGTCGCCGTGCCCGCTTGAACCTCAACCGTAAGCTTGGCGGTGTATTCGGGCATGGTTATGTCAAAGTACACCTGCGCCACGACAAAGCCCGCGCACAATACTATAAACACCCAGTCGAGCGGCTTTAAATATTTTGCCATCAGTTTAAACATTTTTTACTGCTCCTTTACTCTACCATATTATCGAGCGCCTTGCTTATCGCCGACGATATGCGCAAAAATTCATTAAGATCATTTTCTCCCACCGTATCGAACAAATACGACACAAGCCCGATAATCGCATCCTCATCGCGCTTAGTCGCCGCCCTGCCCTTGTCGGTAATGGTGACGACCGTTTTTCGCTTGTCGTCCGCGGACGAGCTGCGCATTATGTACCCTTTGCCTTCCAACGCTTTAAGCGCGGCGGCAACACGCGGCGTACTCATATGAAGCTCCTCGGCGATATAGCCCGCAACCACCGTGCCGCCCACGTTGTCGAGCAGTCGCAGTATTACGTGCAAGCCCTTGCCGCGGTCGTCCAAATTCTTAAAAAAGCTTTTGGACCGACACTCGAAAAACTTAGTCAAAAATTCATGCGCTTTTTGTTGATTGTCCATAAAATTACCTAACACTGTTACCTAATACTATTAGATATATTAATCATTTATATGCTTACTGTCAAGCGATTTTACACCGCAATCTAACAATACATATTTTTACAACTTTTTTACACAAAAAAAGATGAGACTCTTCACATTGTTCGGAATGACCAAAAATCTTTTTTGTCATTCTGAACGCAGTGAAGAATCTCATCCTTAATGCCGCGTATGCGGCTCATTCTTAATTTTGAATTATTAATTCCCTATTATTCCTCGCCCTCGCCGTGGTCGTGCTCGTCCTCGTCGAAGTCGGGGAACATTTCCTTGTCGTACTCTATTCCGTGCTTGTCGTAATAGTCCTTGATTGCCGAGCGTATAGCCTGTTCGGCAAGTACCGAGCAGTGCAGCTTGTGCGCGGGCAGACCTTCCAGCGCTTCGACAACAGCCTTGTTGGTAAGCTCCAACGCTTGCTCTATCGGCTTGCCCTTAATCATTTCGGTAGCCATAGACGACGACGCGATTGCGCTGCCGCAACCGAAGGTGTTAAACTTGACGTCGGTGATAATGCCGTCGTTCACCTTGATGTATATTTTCATTATGTCGCCGCAGCGGGCGTTGCCCACCTCGCCTATTCCGTCCGCGTCGTCTATCTTGCCGACGTTGCGCGGATTGCGAAAGTGATCCATAACCTTTTCACTGTATAATGCCATGATTAAATCATCTCCTTGTTCTCTGTGTAATTGCTTTACAATAAGTGCGGCTTCTCGCCTTTTTCCAACGCTTCCCACACGGGCGACATGCCGCGCAGATATTCCACCACTTCGGCGACCGACTTTATTATATATTCGGCGTCGGCGTCGGTGTTGTCCTCCGAAAGACTTATGCGTAAGCTGCCGTGCGCAACCTCGTGCGGAAGTCCGAGCGCGAGCAACACGTGCGACGGGTCGAGCGAGCCCGAAGTGCACGCCGAGCCGCTGGACGCGCATATGCCCTTGTCGTCCAACAACAGCAGCAAGCTTTCGCCCTCTATGCCCTCGAAGCACATATTGAGTATGCTCGGCAAGCGGTTAGTGCGATCGCCGTTCAGCTTGGAATGCGGAATGGTCGACAGTCCTTTTATAATCTTGTCGCGCAGCGCCGAAAGGCGTTTGGCGTTCTTTTCCATATTGCCGCAAACGTAGTCGAGCGCCGCCGCCATTGCCGATATGCCGGCAAGGTTTTCGGTACCCGCGCGCCTGCCCTTTTCCTGCGCGCCGCCGTCAATAAAGGTGTTGAGCGGCACACCGCGCCTAACGTACAGCGCGCCCACGCCCTTTGCGCCGTGGAACTTGTGCGCGGACAGCGACAGCATGTCTATGTTCATAGCCTTTACGTCGATAGGCACGTGCCCCACCGCCTGCACGGCGTCGGTGTGAAACACAACCTTGTTGGCGCGGCAAATAGCGCCTATTTCGGCTATCGGCTGAATGGTGCCTATTTCGTTGTTGGCGAACATTATCGTAACGAGCGCCGTGTCGGGACGAATGGCTTCCTTAACCTGCTCGGGCGTGACAATGCCGTTTTCGTGGACGTCGAGGTAGGTCACCTCAAAGCCTTCGCGCTCCAGCTTTTTGAGCGTGTGCAGCACTGCGTGATGCTCGAACGCCGTGGTGATAATATGCTTCTTGCCGCGTTTAAGTCCGTTTGCCGCCGCCGAGCGCAGCGCTTGGTTGTCCGCTTCGCTGCCGCCCGAAGTAAAGTAGATTTCGCCAGCGTCGGCGTTTAAATGCGCGGCAATACGAGCACGCGCGGCCTCCAACGCTTCCTTAGCCACCTGCCCAGCCGTGTGCAACGACGACGGGTTGCCGTACACCTGTTTAAGGTACGGCGTCATAGCGGCTATCGCCTCGTCGCACATTGCGGTGGTTGCCGCATTGTCAACATAAATTGTCTTAGTTGTCTGTGCCATTAAAGTTTTAATTCCTATGGTTTTAGTATGAATTAATTGCAAAGATATTATAAGCCAACCGCCGAGGATTGTCAATGATATTCAAGCCTATTTTATAAAATTTCCAATAAATGCCTTGACGGCGCAGTCGCGCGTCAGGCGGACAACAGGCGGCGAACCGCCGAGCAATAAAAAACCCGCCGTAATGGGGCGGTGTCATAGGGATTATTCAATTTCTAAGAGAGACGGTATAGCAGAAATGCTATGCCGTTTCTCTTTTGTCTTGTGCGGGTAAGCGTATTTGTCCTACGCCGTTGAAGTAAATGTCTATCCGTTGCGTTCTTCGTCCGTTAATCTTTTCAGCTTGGTACACGACAACCTTTTGTACAAACTCCCGCACAAGTTCGGGCGTCAGTTCGGTTATCTTCGTGTACTTGCGCACCGAGCGCATAAACCGCGTTACGTTGTCGGACTGTTCCTTCGCTTTGGATAACTCTTGCCGCAAATGGTAAGCACGCTCTTTCAGTTCCCGTTGCTCTTGCTCGTAAGATTGGCTCATCTTTACAAACCGTTCGTCGGTAAGGTTGCCGCATACTTTATCTTCGTAAAGATTTTGTATGATGCGATCGAGTGCTTGTATGCGCTTGTCGGCTTCTTCGAGTTCGCGCGATTGGCTTTGCAGTTTCTTACGCAGTTCCTTTTCGTTCTCATTCCGCACGATTTCCAAAAACTCTTGCTCATAGTCCTTTGCAAACGCAAGCACTCTTTGAAGGTTGGTTAAGACGAAATGCTCTACGGCTTCTACGGTAATTTGGTGCGAAGTGCAGGTCGCCTTTTTCTTTTTGCGATACGAGGAACAGTTGAAGTATTCCTTTTGCTTCATAGTAGTGCAACGGCAAAGATACATCTTTTGCCCACAGTCGGCACAATACACTAAACCCGAAAAGATACTCATTTCTCCCATATAAGTAGGACGACGTTTCGCTTGCCTTATTCTCTGAACGGTATCGAAAGTGTCTTGGTCTATGATCGCTTCGTGCGTGTTCTCGAAGATTGCCCATTCTTCTTTCGGTAAGTCTATTTTCTTTTTGCTCTTGTAAGACTTTTTCTTCGTTCTGAAATTTACCGTATGTCCGAGATAAGTAGGATTGGCAAGAATCTTATTGATACTTTGCGTTGCCCATATTTCGGGAAATTCCGTTTCTTGCGAAGTAATAGGAAGTCCGACTCTACGCTTGTAAATGATGGGAGTTTCTCTACCTCGCTCGGTAAGTATCCTCGCTATTTGCGTCGGACCGTAGCCCTGCATACAAAGCGAGAAGATTTCTTTAACAACCTTAGCCGCTTCTTCGTCCACAAGCCATTGCTGTTTGTCGTGGTCGTCTTTCTTGTAACCGTATGGCGGTATCGTACAAAGATGTTTGCCCGACATTCCTTTTGCCTTGAATACGGCACGGATCTTCTTGCTTGTGTCTTTCGCGTACCACTCGTTAATGATATTGCGGAAGGGAGTAAAGTCGTTATCTACCGAGCTTTCGCTATCCACTTGGTCGTTGATAGCGATAAATCTTACGTTCGCTTCGGGGAAAGTAATCTCCGTATAGAAACCGACTTTCAAATAATCTCTGCCCAAACGCGACATATCTTTTACGATAATCGCCCTTACCTTGCCTTCGTTCACATCGTCCATAAGCCGTTGGAAGTCGGGACGGTTAAAGTTCGTTCCCGAATATCCGTCGTCCACATAGAAGCGCGGATTTGTAAAGCCATGTTCCTGCGCATACTTGCTTAATATTGCCTTTTGATTCTTGATACTGTTGCTGTCGCCTTGAAGCTCGTCGTCTCTTGAAAGACGGCAGTACAAGGCGTCGATTTTATCACCTCCGTTAAAGTGATTATTATGTTGCATTGAAAGTTGTGTGTTCATTCCTTGTCTCCTTTGGAATGCACCCTTTCAAGCGAGTCCTTGATTATAAGTCGTTTGAGCTTGTCAAACGCATTGTCTTTGGAATTGTCGCTGTCGTTTACGGCAATGACGTATTCCGTTCCGTTATACGTTTCCGTATAAGCATAAAGTTGCTTTTCGATAATTCATCCCTTTCGGGAAGTCGGGCACTTTCCTAATTAAAATTGATATAGTCCAATATCATACCCGCTACCATCCATAAGGAAGAATAGTTACTTTTTCTCCGATACAAAGAAATCGTCGTAGCCATCAATAGTCTTGGCGA
>CAMWXP010000016.1 GCA_947178255.1 uncultured Clostridia bacterium
CGACGCAGATTGTTTCCACGTCGCACTTGATATAGTTCATTGTGTCGTAGATAGCCATACCCGCTGTGACAGAGCCGCCGGGGCTGTTGATATACAACGAAATGTCCTTGTCCTCGCCCTTGCTTTCCAAATACATAAGCTGAGCCACTACAAGGTCGGCGGTCACGTCGGTGACCTCGCCCGTCAAGAACACAACGCGGTCTTCGAGCAGACGCGAAAATATGTCGTACGAACGTTCGCCGCGGTTGGTCTGTTCGACAACCATAGGCACAAGATCGTTGGTGATAAACTTGAATTTGTTCATAATTGCTCCGAATTGGATTTAATATTACTCGCCGTCTTTTTTGTCTTCGGTAGCCTTTTTAGCCGTCGTCTTTTTAGCAGCGGGCTTCTTTGCCACAGGCTTTTCCTCGGCCTTGGTTTCGCTTTCTTCCAACACAAACTCGTTGGCGGTAAGCAAAAGATCGAAGAACTTGTCGGTAAGCATGTCGTTGTAGGCGTATTCTTCAACCGTTCCGCCGTTGTGATGAACAACGTGTTCAAGCTCGGCACGAACAGCGGGGTCGCGCAGCTTTTGCTTGACCTCCTCCTCCGAAACGTCCAAGCCCTCGGCCTTGATGATGGCGCGCATTACCTGGCGCATCTTTACGTTGCGGGTTGCGGGTTCCTTGCGCTCGGCGCGGAACTGCTCGACAGACGAATTGCTGTATTTGAGGTAGTCCTCCGGCTTGATGCCGTATGCAGCCATTTGATGCTCGAACTCATGATACATTCTGTCCACTTCGGCATTGACGATAACTTCGGGAATATCGCACTCGGCATTGTCGGTTACCTGGCGCATAACGGCGTCAATACGCGCATTGCGCTGACGGTCGGCCGCCGCGCTTTCAAGGTTGGAACGAATGCCTGCCTTGAACGCTTCCACGCTGTCGTATCTACCGCGCTCCTTAACCCAGTCCTCGGTAAGCTCGGGAACTTCCTCGACCAAAACGTCGTTGACCTTTACGTGGAAAACGGCGTCCTTGCCTTTGAGGTTTTCCGCATGGTAGTCTTCGGGGAATTTGACTTTGACGTCGCGCTCCTCGCCCTTGACCGCGCCTACAAGCCCGTCCTCGAATCCGGGGATGAACGCGCCGCTGCCCAGTTTAAGCTCGTGGTTATCGGCTTTGCCGCCTTCGAATTCCACGCCGTCCACAGTGCCGACGTAGTCGATTACTGTAATGTTGCCGAGTTCGGCGGGCTTGTCCGTAGAAACGCTTCTGGCGCTCTGGGTAAGCTCTGCCTTGATGCGGTTTTCCACGTCTTCATCGGTTACATTATACTCAATCTTGGGCAATTTAATACCTTTATATTCACCGAGCTTTACTTCGGGGTAAAGCGTGACCTTAATGGTAAACGCAAACGCTTCGCCCTCGCCCGCTTTGTCGAACGTAACGTCGGGCTGACCGAACACTTCAAGCTCGGGATGCTTATTTATTTCCTCGCGGTAAACGCGGTTTAAGCAGTAGTCCACTGCCGCGTCGAAGAACACGCCCGCGCCGTAGTGCATCTCTATAAACTTGCGCGGCGCTTTGCCGGGGCGGAAGCCCGCAACTTTATATCTGCCCTTAGTGCGGTTGTAAGCGTTTTCGATTTCCGCTTCCCATTCCTCGGGAGTGAGCGCGATTTTAAAAGACGCTTCGTTCTTTTCCAGTTGTAAATTTGACTTCATATGTTCCTCCGAAATTAATACTCGATTGTGTCTATTGGGTTGTAAACCCGTAACCATACTATTTTATCACTTCAACGGTGATATGTCAAACAAATTAATTCTTAATTCCGAATTCATAATTCCGAATTCCGAATTCTTTACAAAAATATTATTATGTGTTAAACTATGGTTATGCCTAAGGACGCGCTTACGATTTTCCGCGCCGCCGAAGAACTGGATATCCTTGTCGGCGGCAGAATAGACAAAGTTACGATGCCCAATGCCGACACCGTTATTTTGCTGTTTCATACAAAAAACGGAAACCACCGCCTGCTGCTGTCCTGCAATCCGTCGCTGCCGCGTGCGCACATAACGACGCTTAGCTACAAAAGCCCCGAAACGGCGACGGGCACGCTTATGTACTTTCGCAAACGCTTGACCGGCGCAGTGCTTACCGATATAGTAAAAGACAAATGCGAGCGCATGATAAGCTTTGAATTTTCCGCGCTGGACGAACTGAGAGAGCGCGTATCTTACAGCCTTAAAGTCGAGCTGACTGGCAAATGCGCCAACATAGTTTTCGTCGAGCAAGACGGAATTATAGGCAATTCCCTGCGCAGGATTTCCGCCGAGGCAGACGGCAAACGCGCCGTTTTTGCGGGCTTAGAGTACCATCTGCCCAACCCTACCGGCAGGATCGGCGTATTTGACGAAGACGAGCTAAAAGCCCGTGTAATGCAAATGAGCGGGATGAGCACGCGCGCCGCAGTAAACAAATGCGTAGCCGGGCTTGCTCTGTCCACCGTAGACGAGGTGTTTTTCAGACTGGGCATTAAGGACGAGGACAACCCGTCGCCCGACGCCGTGGACAAGTTTTGCGAATATGCGCAAAGCCTGTACAACTGCCACGCATCCCCCGCCGTCGTGTTTGACGGCAACGGCAAACCTGTCGATTACTTTGTCGTACCGTACCAAACGATAGCGGGCAAGGTAAAGCGTTTCTCCACGCTCAACGAAGCTATGGACGAATATTATTCGGCGCTGTTCCAAACGGCGGACTTTAACGCATACTCCAAGCCACTTCGCGCGGCGGTCAAGAACGCCACGGCAAAGAACAAAAAGCGACTTGCCGACGCCACACAAAAGATAGCGGAAAGCGAGCACGCCGACGACGACAGGATTTTAGGCGACCTGATAACCGCAAACATTTACAGGATAAAGCGCGGCGAACACAGCGTGACCGTGGATAACTTTTACGACGACAACGGCGGGCAAATAACAATAGAACTGGATGTAACAAAGAACGCACAGCAAAACGCCGCCGCTCACTACAAGGCGTACAACAAAAAGAAAAAGGCTGCCGTATACGCCGCCGACGCGCTTAAACAAGCGACCGACGCATTGGACGTATTGGAGCGCATTTCCACAGAATTGGATATATGTACGGAAAAGACCGAGCTTGACGAGGTACGCGCAGAGCTTATATCGCTTGGGTATATCAAGCCCGAAAAGAAACGCAAAAAAGAAAAGCAGATACAGTCCTGTCCGTACGCGTTCGACGTAGAAGGCGCTACCCTGCTCGTGGGCAAGAACAGTGCACAAAACGACCGCATAACAAAATCCGCCGCCCGCACTGATATATGGCTACATGTAAAGAGCGCACACGGCTGTCACGCCGTACTGAAAACACCGTCGCCTACCGACAGCCAGCTCACCCGCGCCGCCGAAATATGCGCATATTACAGCAGCGTGCGTTCGTCGCAAAACGTTGCCGTAGATTACACGCTTATAAAGTACGTGTTCACCCACGGCGGCGGCAAGGTCGATTACAAGGAATACAAAACTCTATACGTCAATCCCAAACAATAAAAATCCACTTAGGCAACAGCTAAGTGGATTTTTATTGTTATATTTTACGGATAGGATTTAGATATCGTTTACCACGCCCGAAAACAGCGTTATATTTTGCCAATCGGTAATGATAAATCCGAAAGCCTTATCTACTATAAAATCTTTTTGGACGGTCACAATCGGCGCCGCGTCGGCTTCCATTCCGATTACCGTCACCGCCGCGCCCTCTATGCCCGTTTTATCGACGGTAAGGTCGGTTACGTGCTGTACCTTGGCGCAATAACAAGACCTATCGGAAAGAGTGGAAAAGTCACACGCCGGCGAATAGTTTACATGATTTTTAAAAAGTAAGTCTATATCGAACTTGTCATGCAAAATACCTTTAATGTCCTCGTCGTACCGGCATTTGTATTCGGGGAACAATACGCGCGTTTTATACCGCACGTCTTCCGACGCATCATAATCGCCGTAATCGGTTATCGAATTGACCGCGGTGATATTGTCGGCCGTAAATACTTGGTCTACCGTACAACCGTCCTTGGGCACGATAAACTTGATTTTGTAGCCGTCATGCGTTCTCGTATAAAAAGTATTAAACGTATCGAACTCTACCGCCCTGCCGCCGATATATTCGCCTTGCAACAGCTTTGTGTTTTTGATAGAACCGTTTTTTGCCGCAAAGAAATAACTGTCGTTTGTAAGTGACAAATCGTTGCCGTCGGTGTTCCATATTGTTTTGAGATACACAGTATTGATAAGCGCAAAAAGCGTTGCCTCGGACAGCTGAAAATCCTTGTCGATAAGCCCTCTGGTTTGCTTGCTTACAAAGTCGCGTATCGCCTTGTTCGCTTCGGCGTTGTTATGCTCGAAATCCGCCGAATACGAATACGCATAGTAGTCGTTGGACAAAGCTTTTATGCACGGCTGCTTTACATCCGTACCTTGGTTTACCCAAATGGAATTAGATAAATCGAGCAATCCGGTCACTTTATCTTCCGCCTTATGCTCTACTTCGAGCGAACGGTACAGCGTGGAAAAATGCGTAGTCAGCTGCCCATGCGTAACACCCAATGCGCTTAGTATTTCGTTACGCGTATCGCCCGCAGCACATTCCGACGCGAGCGCAAGCGCCATATATACCGATATGGGCGACACGGCAAAATTGTCCTGCCCTTTGTAAGCCTCGTACGTGTATGCCGCGAAATCGGCAGCAAAAGCTTCTACGCTTTGTTTAAACGCCTTGTAGCCGTCCGTAGTGAGCGCCGAATATTCCACACTCTCGACAGCCTTGGGCGCACCCAAAAGCGCGCTTATGCCGTCGGTATCTCCGCCTATCGGTATGCCGCCTGTCGTTCCTCCGCTGCTCGTCGTCGTACCGCCGCCCGCGCCGCTGCCGCATGCCGCAACGGACAATGCGCAAACACCTGCACAAATAACGGATAAAATACTTTTAAATTTTGCGTTCACGATAATATCCTCCTACTAATACAACGTTGCAAGCTGCCTATTTACTCACTCTAATTTCGATATTACTTTGCACGCTGTTTTTTGTGCGGTCTTATTACCATGCGCGAGGTAGTTGCACGATACTCGGCATAATCGCTACGGCGGACAAGCTGGCGCTTTTCCATAAGCGGTATCGATACACAGTTGAACAGCACGGTTACGGCGACGGCGCCGACAATAAAGTACCAATAGTTATACGCGAATGTAATCATTACAAGATACACGCCCCACCACACCGTTATTTCGCCTAAATAGTTGGGGTGGCGGGAATAGTTCCACAACCCAATTCTGCAAGTGCGTTTTTCGGTATCGTCCTTGGATAACTTCAAAAACCTGTGCATTTGCCTATCCGCAAAAAATTCAAACGCAGTGCCCAAAAGAATAACCGCCATGCCTATAAGCGACAGCACGTTCATGCCCTGCTCTGCTATTTTAAACAGAGGAAGCATCCCCGCAAAAACGATGAACGTCGGCATAAAGTGTATGCCGAAAAAATTGAGTATAAACCACATGAATTTGCCGTGTTCGGCGCGGTATTTTTTGTACCGCCAATCCTCGTACGAAAAATCGGTAAACACTATCATCCAATTAACGGTAAGCCGCAACGACCAAACGTTGAAAACGACCAAGAAAAGTATTTGCCAAACGGAAAATGCTTTTGCTTCGACAAACAGCCATATCGACATTACCATTGGCGTGAGCGACCAATACGCGTCGTACACGCTGGAATTGTGAAAGATGAGCGAGAACACAAACGTAACGAGCGTTGCCGCGACGTCAAACACAAACATTTTGAGTATAGCGTTTTCCAACCAAAAACAGGCGCCGTACCCTGCTCCGTAAGCGCATATGTATATTAAAAATATTATCGTCAAATCGCGGAATTTTTTCATACTCTAACTCACGTACAGCTTGTACAGCGCGACGGACACCGCGACGGAAAGGTTTAAGCTGTCCACCTTGTCCGACTGTTCTATACGCACGGGATTGTACTTTGCGTAATCATCGGGCAAGCCCGTCGCTTCGTTGCCGAATACGAGCGAGTATTTTTTATCGGCGTCAAAGCGCGTTTTTCCAAACGGACTGCCGTTAAGCATAAACGGCATTACCACCCTATCGGCGTACTTAGCTATGTACTGCTCAAAGCTGTCGAACACTTCCACATTTATTCCGAACACCGCGCCCATGCTTGCGCGTACCGTTTTGGGATCGAAGTTGTCCACGGCCGGTCTTATTATAATCAAGTCGGCGCAGTCGAACGCCGCTACGTCACGCATAATCGTGCCGAGGTTACCGCTGTTGGACGGGTTTACAAGCACAACGTGGTGGCGGTCGCTTTTCGCCTGCGATGCGAACTTGCTAAACTCGCCTATTACGTAGCAGTTCTCTTTTGGGCTCAGTATGTTGAACGCCTTTTCGCTTTCCACTACCGGAATACCGAGCGACTTGGCCTTATCCACCACCGCCGTAACCTCCGACTTTGGCGAAACGTAAACGCACCGCGCACAAGTCCCGCGGCGGTTAAGTAATTCCATTGTTACGGTAGCGCCCAATGCGTAAGATATATCGTCGCTTTTTTTGTATTTTTTTACTGCCATAAAGCTTTCCTTTGCAAAAATAAAAATGCCGCGCATTTTGCGCGGCACGTTAACGTTAATTTACGCTACTATTACCCAAACCAATCCGAACACCGCCAGTGCAAACAGCACGCCCATGATTACGGCGTTTATTATTGCCGCCTTGTACGCGGGGTCGCGGTGGTTGATATTTTTTGAGAACAGCACCATACAGCAACGCGCAATGGATATTCCCGAGCCTATCACGTAGCAGATAAAGCCCGCAATCAGTACGCCGTCTACGGTGGGCAGTCCGACTATAATCAATATCGCGCCAACCAGCATAAGAATGTCGCAAACCTGACGCAAGCCGAACGGTGTGAAGTATCTTACAAATATGTTTTTCTTTCTCTTGATAGCCATTGTTAAATCCTTTTTACTGTAAAGAGTGATAACGGTTTATATTGCCCGTATTAATCCTATTATGGTCGAAACAAGTCCGAATACTACAAGCACGACAAAGATTATCCAAAGTATAAACCATGCCGTACTCTTGTTGCGAGCCGTTCTGTACGAAAGTATGCAAGGCACAAACATACCGAGCGCAAAGCACAAAGTTTGTACCCACGAGCAAACTTTGTTTACCCACGCCCAATCAAAGAAATTCAAAAAGCCGGATACCGCCATTGCGATACCTATTGCGACTACCACCCAAAACGAGAACTTATTGAGCGAAATGCCGTTGCCGCCGCTTGAAGTCCTTTTTGTTCTTTTTGCCATGATTATTATTACCTCTTGTAGTTATTTTAAACCCTTAGAACCCGGTTTGACCGCCGTAGTGCCTTGCTTGCACATAGGGCACTGCTCGGGCTGATAGGTCTTGACGTCTATTGTGAGTAGCGATTCGTTTGGTACTCCGAAGTCCACCTTGCCGCCGCTACGATCCACAACCTCGACTACCGCGACGACTGTGCTCCCCAGCTTGCCGATAAGGTCTATTACCTCTTGCACCGAGCCGCCTGTTGTGACAACGTTTTCCGCGACTATAACTCTGCTACCCTTTTTAAGCTCGAAGCCGCGACGGAGTGCAAAGTTACCGTCCTTTTCGCGTTCTGCAAACATATTTGGAAGTCCTAACTGTTTGCCTAACTCGTAGCCGAAAATTATTGCGCCCACTGCGGGAGAAACAACAACGTCGGCGTTGTACTTTTTCACCTTGTCCGCCGCCATAGCACAAAGGCGTTCGGCTATATCCGCGTTTTCGAAGAGCTTGGCGCACTGCATATACGTATCGCTGTGCAATCCCGAAGTGAGAATGAAATGCCCTTTAAGCACCGCTCCCGACTCCTCAAACAACTGCATTACGTTATCAGTCAACCCTGAGCCCTCCGACAAGTGATTGTACATTGGTTATATTATCATGTTCACAAAGATTTGTCAACTCATTTAGTATATTTATAGCAGCAAGCGGCTCGAAAATATTTGCCGTGCCCACCTGCACCGCCGCCGCACCGCACAGCATAAATTCGGCTGCGTCCGTGCCGCTTACTATTCCGCCCATACCGATTATGGGAATGTTCACTGCCTTATAGCATTGGTAAACCATTCTAAGCGCAACTGGCTTGACCGCAGGCCCCGACAGTCCGCCCGTAACAGCGTTGAGCACGGGCCGCCTTGTCTTATAATCGACCGCCATTGCCGCGACGGTGTTGATAAGGCTGATCGCATCCGCGCCCGCGTTTTGCGCCGCAAGCGCGTTTTTGGATATGTCGGCAACGTTGGGCGTAAGCTTGACAATAAGCGGCTTTTTACACACATGTCTTACTGCCTTTACAATATGCTCCACTCCCTCGGGATCTACGCCGAACGCCATGCCGCCTTTTTTAACGTTGGGGCAAGAAATATTCAATTCAATCATATCGACGTCGGTGTCGCTAAGCATTTGCACTATGCGCACATAGTCGGCCTCGCAGCTTCCCGCGGCGTTTGCAATAACCACCGCGCCCGTGCTTTTCATAAACGGCAATTCGTTTTGAATAAAGTATTCCACCCCGGGGTTTTGCAAACCCACGCTGTTGAGCATCCCCGACGGGGTTTCCGCAATCCTTACGGGTTGATTACCCTGCCGCGGCTCCAACGTCAAGCCTTTGGAGCATATTCCGCCAAGCAATCCCACGTCGTAAAAGTTGTTATATTCTCTACCAAACCCGAACGTGCCCGAAGCGGTTATTATCGGGTTTTTAAACTGCACGCCCGCAATCGTCGTTTTCATGTTCATAGCACGATGTCCTCCAACGGGAATACGGGCCCATCCGCACACGCGCGAAGCAACTTCTGCTCACCGTCGACCATAATATTGACCGAGCAAACGAGGCAAGCGCCTACGCCGCAGCCCATGCGCTGTTCCATGCTCGCATAACCTGTTACGCCGTGCTTTTTGCAATAGTCTTGCGCCGTTTTCATCATGCCGTATGCGCCGCAAACGTACAGCACGTCGGGCGAAACCTCGGCAAGCAAATCGGTGGGAAATCCGTGGTGACCGTAGCTGCCGTCGTCCGTGCAGTAAAGCACACGCTTGCACACCCTGTCGAAGTCGTTTTTGTATGTGCCCATTGCGGCGGCGTTTCTAAAACCTAATAACGCAGTAACGTGGAGCGACGGATTTTGTCCGGCTATTTTTATCAGCGGCGCGCAGCCCGTGCCGCCGCCGAGCAATACGATATTTTTCTTGTCTTGCAAAATCGGAAAGCCGTTGCCGAGTGGCAATATCGCGTCGAACTTATATCCGGCTTTTTGCGTTACAAATGCGTGAGTGCCTTCGCCTACGTCGGCTACTATAAACGTTATCGTATGCTCGTCGCTTTTGTACACGCAAATAGGACGGCGCAAGGACTTACCGGGCACCTTTATGTGCGCAAACTGCCCCGCGGCAATATTCGGCAACGCAGTATCGCTTGACGCCTCCACGCGGTAAACGCTTCCGTCAAAGCATTCTATTTTCGATATTGTAAGCTGAGCTACAACAGGTTTCATTTGCTATATTCCTTTTAACCTAATGCGGTTTTCAAGTCGTCGCGCATTGCCAAAGCCGCTTCCCGCGCCGCCTTGTAATACGGCAAGCCTTTGTACTTATCCGCCTTATACGCGGCGATTATTCCACGCGAATTGTTGACTATCGCGCCCCTGCCGTTTTCGTCGAACGCCGCCGCGGCGTCCTTACCCTTACCGCCCTGCGCGCCGTAACCGGGTACAAGAAAGAACACCGATTTTAATTGCCTTCTGAGTGCGCGGGCCTCGTCGGGATTTGTCGCGCCTACAACTGCACCGACAGCGCTGTAACCGTACTTGCCTATTGTGCTTTGCCCCCATTCGGTAATAAGCTCGCCTACACGGATATACATCGGTTTGCCGTCGGTGCCGACTATATTTTGCAGCTGTGCCGCCGACGGATTAGACATGCGGGCAAGCACGAATATGCCTTTGCCGTCACTTTCGCAAACGTCGGTAAACGGCTTAATGCCGTCATAACCTGGATACGGATTGACTGTTATATAGTCGTACAATCCGCTTTTAAGATACGCCGCTGCATACGCTTCGGCAGTGCTGCCTATGTCGTTGCGCTTGACGTCCGCCATTACTATAAGCCCGTTCTTTTTGGCGTAAGCGGCAGTTTGTTCCATAGCGCGAACGCCGTAATACGAATACAATTCATAAAACGCCGATTGAATTTTAACGGCGGGAACGACGTCTTTTATTTCGTCTATAATGCGGCAGTTGAATTCGGTAATAGCGCCTGCCGCGCTCTCGGGGCTTGTGGCGCACTTACTAAGCTGTTCGGGTAAATATTCAAGCCGCGGATCGAGCCCCGCAACCGTCGGATTAGACGTTTGTTCTATGCTGTCTATAAGCGTATCGGTAATATTTTTCACAGCGATTTAAGCTCTCCTTTTACTATTACCTGCGTTATTTTTCCGTTGAGTCGCCAACCGTCGAAAAGCGAGTTTTTGCCCTTGGATTTGAACTCGGCGGCGTCGACAACATACTCTGCGTCGGGGTCGATAATAACTATATCGGCACGCGCGCCCTGCTCTATCCTGCCACGGTCGTTAAGCCCCAAAATGCGCGACGGCTCGTAGCTCATAAGCCGACAAAGGTCGGACGGCTTGATCGTATCCGTAAGCACAAGATATGTGTATGCCATAGAAAACGCCGTTTCCAATCCCACCGTGCCAAACGGCGCGTAGTCGAATTCTACGTTCTTTTCGTCGAAGCTGTGCGGCGCATGGTCGGTGGCTATAACGTCTATCGTGCCGTCCTTAATGCCATCGATAATCGCCTGCACGTCGGCCTCCTCGCGGAGCGGCGGATTGATTTTCGCATTGGTGTTATACGATAAAATTTCGTCGTCGGTTGCCCCGAAGTAGTGCGGACATGTCTCGCAGGTAACCTGCACGCCGCGCGCCTTAGCCGCGCGTATTATATCCACCGATTCGGCGGTAGACACGTGGCAAATATGTATGCGCGCGCCCGCCTCTTCGGCGAGCAGTACGTCGCGCGCCACGGCCGCGCTTTCCGCCGAGCGCGGGATGCCGCGCAGTCCGCATATAGTAGCGTTGTCGCCGTCGTTTACAACGCCGCCCGCCGATATACTCTTGTCCTCACTGTGCGACAGCAGCGGAATATTAAACGTTTTTGCGTATTTGAGCGCGTTAAGCATAACCGCGCCGCTTGATACAGGCACGCCGTCGTCGGACACCGCAATCGCGCCCGCTTGCTTCATCTTGCCGTATTCGCAAAGCTCTACACCCTTTTGACCGACCGTTATGCACCCTACCGGGAACACGTCGGCGTTGCCCGCTTTGTCGCTCTTTTGTCGCACGTAGCCCACCATTGCGGGATTGTCGAGCGGCGGCACAGTATTTGGCATACAGCAAATCGTGGTAAACCCGCCCGCAAGCGCTGCGGCCGACCCGCTTTCTATATCCTCTTTGTGTGTTTGCCCGGGATCGCGCAAATGACAGTGCATGTCTATAAAACCCGGAAAGACAAGCTTGCCGTCGCAGTCTATCACTTCGGCGCTCGGATATTCTATATTGGGCGCAAGTAGCTTGATTATGCCTTCGTCTATAAGGACGTCGGACTGCTGCATACCGTCCTTGTTAACTACCGTTGCGTGTTTAAGTAATATCATAATCTATCATCTCCATTGACAAGCAAGTCCAGCATAGCCATACGCACCGCAACGCCGTTGGTCACTTGTTCTACTATCATGCTGTTGCTTCCGTCGGCTACGTCGCCCGCAATTTCCAACCCGCGGTTGATAGGACCGGGGTGCATTACTATGCAGTTATCGGCGCAAAGCTCCAACCGCTTTTGCGTAACGCCGTAGTATTCGTGGTATTCGCCTTGCGTGGAAAAATACGCGCCGTCCATGCGCTCGCGCTGCACGCGTAGCGGTACTACGATATCGGCGCCGATTATAGCCTTGTCGAAGTTTGTTTCCACGTCGCAGCCCAAGCCGTCTATACCGCACGGAAGCAGCGAGTACGGCGCGCAAACCGTGACCTTTGCGCCAAGCATACCGAACAGTATCGCGTCGCTGCGCGCAACGCGCGAATGCTTGATATCGCCTACTATAACAACCTTTTTGCCGTCGACGTTGCCGAAATGCCTACGTGCCGTAAGTCCGTCCAAAAGTGCCTGCGACGGGTGTTCGTTCAAGCCGTCGCCGGCGTTGATAACCGAAGCGTTTACGCATTCCGCAAGAAGCTTACAGCTGCCCGCCACCGAATGTCGAATTACGATTACGTCCGTACCCAGCGCGTCCAGCGTCCGACCCGTGTCCACAAGCGATTCGCCCTTTTGCACGGACGAGGTGGCAACCGATATGCCGCTGACCGAAGCGCCCAAATTTTTTGCCGCAGTCTCGAACGAATTGCGCGTGCGCGTGGAATTTTCGTAAAACAACGTAGTAACGTTTTTGCCACGCAGCGCGTTGCTCTTTTCCCCGCGGTCTATCATGTCGCGCATGACGTTAGCGGTGGAAAGTATTTCGTTTATCTCCGCGCGCGTCAGGTCCTTGATGCCTAAGATGTCCTTACGTTTCATTATATTTCCTAACCTCTATTCCGAAGTTTTTCCAGTATTTGCGCAAAGTCCGACGGCTCGGGCGCGGTAAACGTCATTTGATCGCCGCGGCGAGGGTGCGTAAAAGTCAGCACCGCAGAATGCAGAAGCTGCCCGCTTGCGCCAAGGGAGCTTCCGCCGTACAGAGGGTCGCACGACACGGGATGACGGAGGTACGCCGAGTGCACGCGTATCTGGTGCGTCCTGCCCGTGCAAAGCTCGAACTCTGTGTAGCAGTTGTTTTTGAATCGCTCTATTACTCTGTATTTGGTTACGGCGCGCCTGCCGTCCGGCACGACCGCCATTTTAAGCCTGTTCTTTTTGTCCCTGCCGATAGGCGCGTCAACCGTGCCCGTATCGCTTTTTAAGTTGCCGTCAAGCACGGCGTGGTACAGCTTTTTTACGGTGTGCGCCGCAAACTGCTGCCCGAGCGCCGCGTGCGCGTAATCTGTTTTGGCTATCACGATAAGCCCCGTGGTGTCCTTGTCCAGCCTATGTACTATGCCTGCGCGGACTGCGCCGTACGCAGAAGAAAGCTTGTCGCCGTACTTATACACAAGCGCGTTTACGAGCGTGCCGTTTTTGTTGCCCGCACCGGGATGAACGACGAGATTGCGCTGCTTGTTTATTACAGCTATATCGTCGTCTTCGTACACGATATCGAGCGGAATGTCCTGCGGGATAATATCCGTCACATCCGCTTCGTCCTCAAACGACACGCTGTCGCCCGTTTTGACTATCTGTCCCGCCTTGAACGCCGGTACTCCGCCGATCAAAACACTGCCGCCGTCAATCAACTTTTTTATATGCGACCGCGAAATATCCGTTTCGTCGGACAGGAATACGTCCAATCGCGCGCCGCCCTCGGTGCAGTAAACAGTAGTCATCAGTCGGTCTCACCTCCGCCGCTTGCTTCGCTTTCCGTAGCAATATCGTCGGCGTCGTCGCCTATTTCTTCGGAACCGTCGGTTACCGTGTTTTCCGTATTTTCCGTTGCCGCATCGTCGGCTATAGTATCTTTATTCCCGTCGTCCTCTTGACTGTCTACCGCAGCCCCGCCGTCGGTTTCCGTCGGCTCGGAATCGATTGTAAACTCGATTTTTTTCTTGTCGTGATCGCGGTACAAAACCAAAAAGTAGAACACGATAAGCAGTACGCCCGTTACAAGCGCGACGTCGGCTATATTAAAAATATACGCCCAAGTCTTGCTGCCCGCGATAGTCAGCCCAAAGTATTCAAACTCAATAAAGTCGCGAACGTAACCGAGCGCCATACGGTCTATGCAGTTGCCCATAGCGCCCGCAACAAACAGCGCCACCGCTATGCGGAAAACTTTGCTTTTGCCCTTGTTGCGTATGAGTACGAGTATAAACGCTACCGACGCCGCCACGGCAAAAACACAAAAGAAAATGCGCGCGCCGATATTGCCCATCCAGCTGCGCAGCCAGCTCGACCCGAACGCCGCCGCATAGTTGTGCACCTTGTGCGCATTCAAAAAGTAAGGAATCAACGGCACTGTCGCGTCGAATTCCAAAAAGTTTTCCACAAGCGATTTGGCTACAAGATCGAGTATAAAAACGGATATCATAACTATCCATTCCATTTTTGCTACTTTTAAGTATTCGAAGACCTTGATTGCCGTACGCTTTATAAAAGCCCAAACAGCTTGGACTTTGTTTTTAAAACCGCTTGCCACTAGCTGTCGCTCTCCGGTTTAAGCACGTCCATGGTATCGGGTGTAATCAAAAACAGGTTTCGGCGCACGGTTATAACCCTGTCGCCCAGCGCGTACGCCGCGCCCGACGTGAAGTCCATAAGCCGCTGCGCGTCAGGCTTGTCGGAAATGGGATCCAAGTCCACAAGCGCAGGCTCGCCACGCCGAAGGTATGCTATAAGCTGCTCTACGTCCGCAGTGGTGCGCGGGCGGTAAATAACGAATTTTTTATTAAGCTGCGCCGCAATTCCGTCCGCCGTTGTGGGAAGCGGCTTTGCTTTGGACTGCTTGACCGTACTGTTTTGGGGCGCAGTGCTGTAAATCTGAGTGGGGTTATTAAGGCTTTGCTCGGTGCGCTGCGCAGCGTCCGACGTACCTTGAACAGGCGTGGTATACTGAGGCGCACCGCCGTTTTGCGCGGGGCGCGGCCCAATGTAATTTCCGTACGCGTCGTGCGTATCCTCGTAGTATTCGAGCCCGCCGTTGTAGTTGCTCGAATTACGCAAAAAGTTTTCAAAAAAATCGTCGTTTGCCATGTTACACCCCTACATGTATTGCCGCGCTCCGAACAGTGCGGAGCCTATCCTTACCATATTACTGCCGAAGCGGATAGCGCGCTCGTAGTCGCCGCTCATGCCGACTGACAGTACGTTAAAGTCATCTTTGCCGCGAGCAAGCGTTTCGTACAGATTGCGCAGCTTGCGGTAAACCTCGTCGCTCGCGTCCTTAGGCGGCACAGCCATAAGCCCGCGAACGCGTATGCCGTTCAAGCCTTGCGCGTACTCGGTAAGCGCTTGCGCCGTGTCGAA
This sequence comes from uncultured Clostridia bacterium, assembly GCA_947178255.1. Lineage (GTDB taxonomy): Bacteria > Bacillota > Clostridia > Christensenellales > Pumilibacteraceae > Anaerocaecibacter. The sequence goes on from CAMWXP010000016.1 coordinate 15,253, forward strand.
GTCGGCACCGGTTTTGGTGCTTTCGCCCGCCGCATTGACCTCTATCAAAACGTCTTGCGTTACACCGCGCTTTACTGCCAGCCGCGATATTTCGTCCGCCAAAACCTGCGAATTTACCGACTGAATGAGCGAAACGCTTCCCACTAGGTATTTTGCCTTGTTGGTCTGTAAAGTGCCGATAAAGTGCCAATTAGCGGGTTTTACGGCGTCGCGCTTGTTCAAATACTCCTGAACGCGGTTTTCACCGATGTCCGTAATGCCGCAATCGAGCGCAATATTGATGACTTCGGGCAAGACGGTTTTGGTCGCTCCCACAATAGTGACGGGCATGCCCGCCGCGGCACGCGCGACGTTGCTTTGCACCGTCTGTATATTGCGTTTTATATCTACCGAAACCATGCTATAACCCGCCATAGTAATTATACCATAAAGCTACTGTTAACGCAACTGTTTCCCTACTTCTTTTGGAAAAGAAGTAGGCAAGAAAACTTTACCCATTTTACTTACATTTGTTGTTTTTTGTCATTCCGAGCGAAGCGAGGAATCTAAACATGATTTTCAATTACTCTTAATATCTATTACGACAAACTCCGACACGCAGCCGATTTTGAACTTGAACGCCCAATCGGCAATGCCAGAAGTAACTATAAAATTTGTATTGCCCCGCTTTTCCCAACCGTATACTCTGTCGTTAAGTCCGAATATATCGCTGATAAGTCCAATGGGTATCATCTGCCCGCCATGCGTGTGTCCCGACAAAACCAAGCCAACGCCTGCCTTGCTTTCCGCAGCGTAGTCGGTGGGCTGATGATTGATTACAATGGAATATTTGTCGTTATCGATATCGCTAACCAAATCGCCTATGTCTTCCCTACCGCCGCCGCGTTCAACCTCGGATTTATCGTTGCGCCCGATAACGTAAAAATCGCCGCAGTCTACTATATCGTCAGTCAATACGGTAACGCTGTTTTTGGTAAGCTCGGCAATAAGGTCGTCACCCGTGTAGCCGCGCCCCGAATTGTCGTAATATCCTTTGTCGTGATTGCCGAACGCATAGTATACGCCGTACGTGGTCTTTAACGTGCCGAGCGCTTTGCACGCTTCGATCATATCCTTGCGCGAGGTGTCGTCGTCAACATAGTCGCCCGCTATAACTACGATATCGGGATTATAGCTTTGCATCTGCTTTACGTACTCGTTAAACTCCTCGCCACTGAAAGTTGTGCCTACGTGTGAGTCGGCAAACATTACTATGCGAAGGTTTACGTTCTTGTCGGTATAAACGGTGTAGCGCGTCACCCAAACGTTGTTGGCAAGCGCAAACCCTACGACCAAATATATAAACGCAGTAACAACCGCCACACAGCTTGACAGCCTAAAAAGGCGCTTACCCGAAAGCTTTTTTACTATGTAAAAAATCAAATCGGCAAGCAGCCAAAATACGGTTAAATGAATAACCACTATCGCCGCGTTTACGTAGCCTAAAAGCGCACAAAAAAACAGCACGCCTATAAGCACCGCACACACGGCGGTGAATATACGCAACCGCTTTTTATATTTGGGTACAATTCGATTTTCCGCAGGTAAAAGACGATAAACACGGTTGCATAAGTACGCAAACCCCGCCGCAAAAGCTATTATCGCAATGCCGAAAATCAGTACCCACATATTGATAATATAATATCAAATATAGGTAAAATTGTCAACGCAAAAGCGGCAAGCGTTTCGCCCACCGCCCATTGCATAGTAAGTAATTATAATTCTATCGTTCCGTCCGTACATACAACGGCTTTGACTGAATCGAAGCGATCATTCCACATTAAAGCTTTCGCAACCCTTCGTTGCCAGTGTTCCATAGTTCCGCCAAACGTTATACTTGATAAGCTGCATTTTAAAAATACATAATCCCCGACACTCACAATGCTATCAGGTATATATACGTTGGTTAAGCTGCTGCATTCATTGAATGCTCCGCCCGCAATCGTAAGCGTACCTTGCCTTATAGTATATTCACCCGATATTGTGGTTTTAGCCGATATCAAATGCTTGCCTATATACAAAACCCCGTCAATCCAATTACCGTCGTTTTGTAAATATGCGGTGTTATTGAATGGCTCTATTCCCATCAGCATAACCGAGTCAGGTATTTCTATGTTCGCCAAGCTGCTGCAATCTCGGAATGCGTAGTCGCCGATACTCAAGACAGAGTTAGGTATCTCTATGCCGGATAAGCTACTGCAACCGTGAAATGCATAGTCCTCGATAAACATGACCGAAGTAGGTATCTCTATGCTCGTCAAGTTGGCGCATTTGTAGAATACGTCACGTTCGATACTCGTTATACCGTCGGGCATTTTTGCGCTCGCCAAACTGCCGCAACCGCGGAATGCACCTTCCCCAATACTTGTAACCGAGTCAGGCATATTTACACTCGTTAAGCTATTGCAATCATAGAACGCATATTCGGCAATCGTAAGCGTATCCTGCTTTACCGTACATTCGCCTGATATTGTATCTTTTGCCGATATCAAATGATTGCCTATATACAATACTCCGTTTTCCCAGTTGCTTTCGTCATTGTAGTAAGCCGAATTCTCGAATGCGCCATTCTCGATACTCGTGACCGAGTCGGGTATTTCTATGCTCGTTAGGCTGACGCAGTCTCGAAATGCATTCGCACAGATATGCTTTACATTGTTACCTATCTTAACACTCGTTATACGGCCGTAACCGCGGAAAGCACTCTCCGAAATCCTCGTCACGGGCTTCCCTTTGTAATTAGACGGGATAACTATATCCAAGCCCGTTTCCGAACCTATTCCGTCAACGCGATAAGATATTATATTCCTTTTATCATCATGCATCGCAGAATACTTTAACCTTGATCCACTGTTTTTATCGTCACCGCCACACGCAACAAGACACACGGTGCATAAAACCGAAATAATTATTGCAAAAATAACAAACAATAGTCTTTTTGTTCTAAACGCTTTTTCCATTTTTTCTCCCAAACAAAAGCATATAACATTAATATAATATCAAAAATCGGTATAATTGTCAATATAAAAAGCGCGCAGCTTACCGAACGGACTGCACGCTTAATAATTTTCGATACGCGAATTACAGCAAATGCTTGCGCATATCGTCGGGAGTGCCGACAAACAGTGCGGACGGAGGAACGTCAAACACCGTAATGCAACCGCGAGCGCCGTTATCGAATAAACGCTTTACGGCACGGGCATACGCAAGCAACACTCCGGACGTAAAGTGCGGATTGCTGTCCAGCTTTATATTGAGTTCAAGCAAGCTCTTGTATTCTTCGGTATTGTTGCCGCTGCGCAATACAAATCCGCCGTGCGGCATTTGTTTGTGGTCGTGCTCGAATTCCTCTTCGGAGATAAAGTGTACCACCGTATCGTAATCGGAAAAATAGTTAGGCATATTCTTTATTTCCGCCTCGATTTTAGCACAATCTGCCCCGTTTTCCGCCACTACAAAGCATTCGCGCAAGTGTTTTTCGCGCGTAGATAACGCAGGTTGTTCGCCGCTACGCACGCGTTCGATAGCCGTATCACGCGGCACGGTGTACTGCACGCCGCGCTTAACGCCCGCCACTCTGCGAATCGCGTCGCTATGTCCTTGGCTCACGCCCTTGCCCCAAAACGTATAGTCCACGCCGTTGGGCAAAAACGCATTAAACAGCGCGCGGCTCAAACTGAACAAGCCGGGGTCCCACCCCGCCGAAATCAACCCCAAATGGGAACTTTCCTTTGCCGCCTTATCTACTGCCGCAAAGTGCGTAGGAATGTTTGCGTGCGTGTCAAAGCTGTCCACTACGTTGAATAACTTTACCGCCGCCGGCGTCTGCTCGGGCAAATCTGTTGCCGACCCCGAACACAGCAGCAAAACGTCAATTTTGTCCGTCCATTTTTCCATGTCGGACACGCTCGCCACCGCAATGCCTTTGGGAGCCTGCGCAGCCACTACCTGCGGACGGCGCGAAAAGATGACTTTCAACTGCATGTCGGGAAAGTTTAGCAGATTGTCCGCCACTGCTTTGCCTAAGTTACCCCAACCGAAAATACCGATACGTGTCATTATGTACTCTCCTGATTTTTACTCGGCAGCATTATCATTTTTTGCTTGCCGACGATTGCTTAAATTATATATGATTTGCTCTCATTTGTAAAGCGGCACACGATATGTTTTGTCAATCATTTTTTGTAGGCGAATAATACAACAAGCGGCGAACGTCAACGCCCACCGCCTATTGTTAAGTTATTAATTATACACCGAATTCCCAAGCGTCATAACGACTTAAATCTATTTGGTCATTCCACACAATGCCCATTCCGCCTATATCCACTTTTACAGCATTGAACAGCGCAGCGTTTTTCAACTGTGCAAACGGCGCAAATTCAGCTATATACGGTTTTATATCCAACCGTTTAACTATGCCGCCGTCGAACGTTATTTCCAAGCCGTAATCAGCTTGCGGAACAACCCCTATTATTTTAGGTACTTGCATAATTCGCTCCTATACTAACGGCGGGATTGGAGTAAAACTTTGTTCCTCCCATATACTCATTAGCTCCGCCTGATGTTTTTCCGCCCATTCCACTACTAAGGCAAGCGCCTTTTGCGGCAAATCTCCGACAATAACTTTGCGTGTTTGAATATCTATTTCAGCAACGTATTCGCCGTAAATCGCATGAAAATGCGGCGGATTGTGTTCGCTTTTGCGAAAATACATTTTTATGATAATTCCGTAAAATCTGCTTATTTCCGGCATGATGACATCTCCTCTAATATATTTATTATACGCTAATTTTACCGATTTGTCAATAGTTAACATATTCGTATTATTTTTAACAAAAACGCAACACAAACGCCCGCCGCATAACTGCGGTGGGCGTTTGTAAATTCTGAACTCTTAATTCTGCATTCCGAATTAATATCTATCGCGCTTGACGTACGTGGTGTGGAGCACCTCGTGCGCCTTGTGGCTGTTGGGTTCGCCGAAGTATTCCTTGTACAGGGTCTTTACAATCGGGTTTTCGTGGGACTTTCTAAGCACGTCCTTTTTGTCCTTTTTGTAAAGCACGCCCGCACGAGTCTTGGCTACGTCAACGATATTCCGAGTCTGCGAATCAACTATCGGTTGACCGCCGCCGTTTACACAGCCGCCGGGGCAAGCCATAATCTCGATAAAGTGATACTTGCTCTTGCCCGCTTTAATCTCGTCCATAAGCTTACGAGCGTTGCCAAGTCCGCTTGCAACCGCAATGTTGATTTGCTTGCCGTTGAGCGTGACCGAAGCTTCCTTTATACCCTTAGTGCCGCGAACGGCCTTGAAGTCTATATTATCGAGCGTCTTGCCCGTTGCGACCTCAGCGACCGTACGAAGCGCCGCTTCCATAACGCCGCCGGTAGCGCCGAATATAAGACCTGCTGTACTGCCCTTTCCGATCGGGTTGTCAAACTCGGTTTTGGGGTCGAGCTTAGCAAAGTTGATGCCGTAATTCTTTATCATACGCGCAAGCTCTCTGGTGGTGAGCGACGCGTCGATATCGGGCACGCCCGCCGCGCTTTGGTCGTCGCGGGTAAGCTCGAACTTTTTGGCAATGCACGGCATAATCGTAACGACAGCCACGTTTTTGGGATCGAGTCCAATCTTTTCGGCGTAGTATGTTTTCATTATCGCGCCGAACATTTGCTGCGGCGATTTGCACGAGGAAAGGTTGGGCAACAGCTCGGGATAGTTGTACTCGATAAACCGTATCCAGCCCGCGCTGCACGACGTAATCATAGGCAACACTGCCTTCGGATTATTAAGTCTGCCGAGGAACTCGGTGCCTTCTTCCATAATGGTCATATCCGCAGCCATATCCACGTCGAACACCTTGTCAAAGCCGATAGCCTTTAACGCAGCAACCATTTTGCCCTCGGTGTCCGTGCCGATGGGATAGCCGAACTCCTCGCCGAGCGCGGCGCGTACCGACGGCGCGGTGCCGACGATAACGGTCTTGCTCGGGTCGGCAAGAAGCTTTTCGACCTCGGAAATGCTGTCCTTTTCGCGCAGAGCGCCCGTAGGACAAACGTTGATGCACTGACCGCACGCTACGCACGGCACGTCGTTAAGCGACTTGCCGAACGGGCTTGCAATCTTGGTGGCGAAGCCGCGGTTGCCCGCGTCGATAACGCCTACCGTCTGAACCTTGTTACATACCGCAACGCAACGACGGCAAAGTATGCACTTGTTGTTGTCGCGTACAAGGTACGGCGTAGCGTCGTCCACGTTGTAATCGTTCATTTCGCCGCTGTACTTGGCGTAGTCGCAGCCGTATTCGGTGGCGAGGGTTTGAAGCTCGCACTTGCCGCTGCGCACGCAGCTGAGGCATTCCTTGTGGTGGTTGCTGAGCATAAGCTCCAACGTGATTTTTCTCGAAGCGCGTACCTTAGGCGTGTTGGTGAACACTTCCATGCCCTCGGCAACAACGGTGGAGCACGCCGTCATAAGCTTGCGGTTGTTCTTTATTTCGACTACGCAAACACGGCAGCTGCTCTCGTTGCAAAGGTCTTTCATGTAGCACAGCGTGGGGATGTTGAAGCCCGCCTTAATCGCCGCGTCCAATATGCGTGTGCCCTCGGGAACGGTTACGGGCACGCCGTTAACTTTTAAATTTACGTTTTTCATATATCTATTATCTCCTATTTCCCCAAATTATTTGCTTATAGCGCCCTTAGGACACTTGGAAGCACATACGCCGCACTTAATGCACTTTTTGGGATCGATAGTGTGCGTTTGCTTGACGGTGCCGGAAATAGCCTTGACGGGACAGTTGCGCGCGCAGATAGTGCAGCCGATACATTTGTCGGGATCGACCTTGTAGCTGACAAGCGCTTTGCAAACGCCTGCGGGGCATTTGCCGTTGCAGTGCGCTTCGTACTCGTCGCGGAAATAACGGAGCGTGGACAGCACGGGGTTGGGAGCGGTCTGACCGAGTCCGCACAGCGAGTTGTCTTTTATGTAGTAGCAAAGCTCTTCCATCTTGTCGAGATCTTCGAGCGTCGCCTCGCCTTTCGTTACCTTGTCGAGCATTTCAAGCAAACGCTTGTTGCCGATACGGCACGGCGTGCATTTTCCGCACGACTCGTCAACGGTGAATTCAAGGAAGAATTTGGCGATGTCGACCATGCAGTTGTCCTCGTCCATGACGATAAGACCGCCGCTGCCCATCATCGAGCCGATAGCCATAAGGTTGTCGTAGTCGATGGGCGTGTCGATAAGCGAGGACGGAATGCAGCCGCCGGACGGGCCGCCGGTCTGCGCGGCTTTGAACTTTTTGCCGTTGGGGCAACCGCCGCCGATATCCTCGACTATGGTGCGAAGCGTGGTGCCCATGGGAATTTCCACAAGACCGACGTTTTCCAGCTTGCCGCCGAGCGCGAACACCTTGGTGCCCTTGCTCTTTTCGGTGCCGACCGAAGCGAACCAGTCCGCGCCGTTGAGTATGATTTGAGTAATATTGCCGTACGTTTCCACGTTGTTGATAAGCGTGGGTTTGCCGAACAATCCTTTTACCGCAGGGAACGGAGGACGCTGACGAGGCTCGCCGCGCTTGCCTTCCGCAGAGTTAAGAAGCGCCGTTTCCTCGCCGCAAACAAACGCGCCTGCGCCCAAACGAAGCTCAAGGTCGAACTTCTTGCCGAGGCCCATAACGTTGTCGCCGAGAATTCCGTACTCGCGCGCCTGCCCTATTGCAACTTCCAAACGGTGAACGGCTATAGGGTACTCGGCACGCACGTAAATAACGCCGTGCTCCGCGCCTACCGCATAGCCCGCAATCATCATCGCTTCGATAACCGCGTGCGGGTCGCCTTCCAAAAGCGAACGGTCCATGAACGCGCCGGGGTCGCCCTCGTCGGCGTTACATGCAACGTACTTTTCGGTGCCGGGTGCGTCGTGGGTGAACTGCCACTTCATACCGGTAGAGAAGCCCGCACCGCCACGGCCGCGCAGTCCGCTCTTTTTAATCTCGTCGATAACCTGCTGTTGAGTCATTGTGGTTACCGCTTTTTCGTAAGCCTTGTAGCCGTCGGTAGCAAGGTACTCGTCGATGTTTTCGGGATCGATAACGCCGCAGTTGCGCAGCACTACGCGGCGCTGGCTGCGGTAAAAGTCGGTATCGTTAATAGATTTAAGCTGGCCGTGAATATCCTTCTCGGCGTGAAGAAGCCTTTCGACGGGCGTGCCGCCGATAATGTGCTGTTCGACGATTTCCTTTGCGTCGTCCGGCTTTAAGTGCGTATAGAACGAACCGTCGGGATATACGACCGCGATAGGGCCCTTGGAGCAAAGTCCGAAGCAGCCCGTCATAATAACCTTGACTTCGTCTTGAAGTCCGTGCTCTTTCAAAAGCGAAATAAAGTTATCGTGCAAAATTTTGCTGTTGCCGGAGGTACAACCCGTACCGCCGCAAACAAGTATCGACTTACGCGGCTGACCTGCCGAAACCTTTGCGCCTTCCGCGCGCTCGGTAATCATCGGTTTAAGACGATCGCGAATTTCCTGTAATTGCTGTAAAGTTTTCATATATCTATGTAACTCCTTATTCCCTTATCGTTAGGCCTCGTTATATTTGGCAAGTATCTCGTCGACACTGTCTTCCGTAACCTTGCCGTAAACTTCGCCGTTGACGGTAAGCACCGGCGCCAAACCGCAGCAGCCTATGCAACGCGTTGCTTCCAGCGTGAATCTGCCGTCGGACGTGGTATGTCCGGGCTCTACACTAAGCAAGCGGCTGAACTTGTCGATAACGCCGCCGCTACCCTTAACGTAGCACGCCGTACCCAAGCACACGGCAATCTTGATTTGTCCCGGCTGCTCCAAACGGAACTGCGAATAGAACGTGGCTATTCCGTACACCGTGGAAAGCGGTACGCCGAAGTAATCGGCAATCTTGAGCTGGACTTCGAGCGGCAAATAGCCGTAAATGTCCTGCGCTTTTTGCATCGCCATCATGACGGGACCGGGAACGTCTTTAAGACTTTCCAGTACCGCGGCGAACTGCATATCTTTTTCGTCGGTCATTATTTATGCTCCTTTCGTAAGAATTTAACGATTTTTTGTCGGGCGAATAATTTTCGGCACAAAAGCCGTACGGGTTCGCCCACCCGCACTGTTAAAGTATAGCATACACAAATTATATTTTCAAGTATTAAAAGATATTTTTTGTCAAAGTTCGCCACTGCTAACCACATTATATTGTGCGAAAGATTATATGCCGCCTTAGCGCTAAACAAAACTACCGAGGTAATTTATACCACGGTAGTTTTCAGAGTTATTAAAGTGTTTAATTCGAGCTACATATTCGTTTTGTCATTGACAACGGTGTAGCCGTCAGGAGTACTGCCCTTCTTAACAAGAGCGAATGTATTTCCATTGTCGGTAGCCTTCCACATGTTGCCGTCCTTGGTGAAGTCCTGCGACTTGCCGTCGAACGTGACAGTAAGTGTGTCGCCGCTGACCTTATATGTGCCGGACTGCTTGCCGTACGTTATCTTGCCGTCTTTGAGCTCCATCTCCCCTGCCGCCACGGCAACCTTTTGTCCGTCGCTTTCCTGCAAACCGTACATAACGTACGTGCCTTCGTCAAGGCCGCCCCCGCAAGCGACAAGTCCGAGCACGCAAGCACAAACCATTACAAGCGCGGTGATTAAAACCAAAAGTCTCTTTTTCATGTTATCCTCCGTACATAATATAATTTTTTGCGCTATGTAAAAACAGCCCAAATGTATGTACAGGCTCATTATATCAAGTCTTATAAGACTTGTCAAGTCTTTTTAGACTTAAAACGCATATAATATAATTATGAGTTTCAGTGAAAGACTAAAAGAATTACGACATTCCAAAAATTTGAGCCAAATGGAGCTTGCGGATAAAACGGGTATAAGTCAGTCCGCTATAGCAAAGTGGGAGCTTGACAAAACCGAGCCCACCGCGTCAGCGCTTATTACCCTATCCCGATTTTTTGATGAATCCGTAGACTATCTGCTCGGACTAAAAGACTAAATATAATACAATCAAAAAGCGCACAGTCAAGTTCGATTGTGCGCTTTTATTTTGCATTATCAATCCAGCGGCTCGTCGTCATCAAGCTCGGACAGCTGTTCCAGTTTGTCCTCGTCCATTATCGACGCAAGGTGCTTGCCTATTTTGCAAAACTTGATTTTTTCTCCCCTATAGTAATAATCTTCCGTATATGCAACGTACTCGTTTTCGCCCGCCGTTATCGTAACCTTGTACACAACCTTGTTTATTCTTACCGTTCGACTGCCCGTGCTAGTTGTGCTCGATACCGCGCACAGCTTGACGACGCCATCCAGCATATCGCGGTTTTTATGTTTGCGACCTACGCTCATAGATATTTTTTGGCGTATTACGGTCACTAACAGCCCAATCAAAATCGTGCCGCCGAACAGGCAAAAGCACACTATTGCGCCCGCAAAAATCCCGATAAAGGCAAACACCATTATCATAAAGAAATCGGTAATCAAAAATCCGAAAAACAGCCAGCCGAAAACCTTTTCCTTACCCGAAGAGTTTTTGTACGCGTCAGCCGAGTTACGCGCAATATATTCCGCTTGCTTTATTTTGCTTGCGTAACCGCGCGAAGTATTGATATCCGCAAGCTGCTTGTACTCTTTTTGCCTTGCGCTGCTAATACTGTCCTCGCCGACCCCGACGTCTTTGGGTTCGTCATAATCGTCTATATCCTCCCAGTCGTCCTCGTCGTCGCTTATATCATCCATAGCGTTGCTTGCTTTTACGTCAACCGACTCGTCGTCTTGTACGTCTTCCCACTCGTCCTCGTCGTCAGTTGACTGTTGCTCATTGCTTACGGCAGACCCACTGCCCGAAGACTTTTTGTCGTCGGACAAATCGATTTTACCGGTTATCAAAAGCACAAGCCCGACAACTACAAGCACAAACATCGTTACAGGTATGCCCGCCGAAAGCACCCAGCCGCCTATGCTCGCAGCTACGTCGTTGTCGGTAAGGCTACCGCCTATCAACATTCCGATGCCGAGCACAATCGGCACAAAAACTATCATACTCATTGATCGAAGTTTTTTCATAAGCACATTATATAATATTTTTATACAAATTGCAACGAATTTGCGCATGTGCCCTGTCAATGCTTGCATTTCTATATTACATGGTCTATTATAGTAGCGGTAAAACAAATGCAATACTTGGCGATTATTATAATTACTTTTATATCGGGCGTGATCGGCACGGGCTTGGGCGGCGTTATCGGCGCGGTACTCAAACGCGACAGCAACAAGATCGTTAGCCTACTGCTGTCCTTTGCCGCGGGCATAATGCTTGCCGTGGTGTGCTTCGACCTTATGAGCGAACCCATAGAAATGATGCGCGAGGGCAAGCTTGATTGGTCCACCCCGCTAATCGTCGTTGCCGCGGTAATAGTCGGCTACGGCGTGGTGTACCTACTCAACTACGCCATAGACAAGCGCACCAATCACGAAGTAAAGCACATTGACGAAAACCACCCGTCGACCGCCGACGACCTTGACGAGCTTATCCATTCCAATCACTACGAATCGCACAAAAACAATAAGTCCAACCTGTTTGTGGCGGGGCTTGTAATGATGACCGCTATTGCGCTGCACAACCTACCCGAGGGCATGGTTATCGGCGCGTCGTATGCGATAACGCCCAATATAGTTGCCAATCTGTTTTCGGGCAGCGGGTTCATTATGGCTATCGTAATAGGACTGCACAATATCCCCGAGGGTATGGCTGTTTCCGTGCCGCTTATTTCGGGCGGTATGGGAAAGGTCAAAGCGATACTGCTCACAGCGCTGAGCGGACTGCCTACCGTGTTCGGCGCGCTTATAGGTTTCGCGCTCGGCGGCATAAACGAGATAATGCTTACGCTGTCGCTTGGCTTTGCAAGCGGCGCAATGCTGTACGTGGTATTCGGCGAGCTGCTGCCCGAATCCATACTTATGTGGAAAAGCAAGCTGCCCGCCCTGTCGCTGTTTATAGGCGTACTTGCGGGATTTTTGCTTGTAATGTTTTAACCTACTTCTTTGAAAAGAAGTAGGCAAGAAACTTTTGCGCGTATGGTTGGCATGTGATAATCAAAATTATTAATTCGAAATCATGGATTCGGAATTAAAGCGAAAAACGCATAAGCCCTATTCCTTTGAAAAGAAGTAGGCAAGAAACTTTTAATGTTGTGTGTTTACAATCGCGATTCGTTTTGCGCGACATCCAATTAGTTGCTTGTCATTATAAATTACTCAACGCCACTTGTTTTTTGTCATTCCGAGCGACGCGAGGAATCTCTACCTTAATGCCGCGAGAGCGGCCACATTCTGCATTCTTAATTCTGCATTATTTTTATTATACATTCAATGCGGAGATTGCGCTTACGATAAATTTCACATTGACGTACCTAATGTACGACAGCACCGTTTGCGACTGAGGAGGCTCGTACCGACATGACAAAATAGCCGCTTTCAGTTTTGTGGAATTTGCATTTTCAGCTAATCCTCGCAGTTTATCGCACGCACTCGATACGGCGTACTCGGCGGCCGATTCCGTTATGTTGCCCCTGTCCAGCTCGGTAGAAGCGGCGGATACGACGGAAAACCATTCACCCGTCAAGTAGTCTATTACCGCTTTATCCCCGCTTGCGTAATCGCCGCCATGCAACGTAAGCGAAAAATAAAACGAATCGGCGTTGACAGTTACCAACGTTTTTACGTCCGATTCCTTGGCGTATACCGCGGCGATTATTCGGTATTTACCGTCGTTGTATATATAGCCCGCGCCGCCGCGGTCGGAAGCGTTTTTGGCGGACAACAAGCATTGTGTTTTGTCCTCCGTTTCCGCCGTACACAAAAAATAATACGTTTTGCCGTCGACGGACGCCGAAGCACCGACGCTTTTACCGCCGCCCGCGCGTGGCAAAAACACGACAAGCAAGCATATAGCCGCAGTCAACAGCAGCAGCACGGTTATGAGTATACCGGCGGAACGCCTCGGCCCGCCACGCCTGCGGTTCGAGCCCTTACGCCCGACGCGCTGTATTATGTATGCGTCGTTTTCGCTGTATCTCATACCCCTTGCCTTTTTGCGCGAATTGTGATATAATAAAACCAATTGCAAATATTGAAAGAAATTTTCGATACCGATTGCGGTAGAGAAATCGAAAAATCAATCTGTGATTGTGCTATACTTTATAAAGTAAAAATTACGGCTATTCGTAATACTATATTTTATTATCGGGGAATATATGCAATACCAAATTCAGACACTGCCCATTTGGGACGCGTACAAAACACAAGACGGTTGCCCGCTGTGCGCAATCTTCAATGACCGCGAAAAGCGTATCGTCGGGCAATACCTTGCCGAAAACGTTATGGATCCCGATTTTCGCTCGGCGTCAAACAGCATAGGGTTTTGCCACGGCCACATACGGCAAATGTACGCAGGCCAAAACAAGCTGGGGCTGGCGTTGCAGCTGGAAACGCGCGCCGCGCAAATGGCAAAGCTTATTAACAAAGCGCCCGTCGATAAAAAAGCGGCAAAAAAGACGGCGGCTATGATAGAAGACCACCGCGGCTGCGTTATTTGCAACGCGCTTGCCGAACCTATGGAACGGTACTACATGACGATAGCGGCAATGTATGCGAACGAGTCCGAATTCCCCGAGCTTTTCCGCGAAGCACACCACTGCCTTAAACACACAGCAAAGCTTTACGACGCGGCTGCGTACGCCGGAAAAAGCGTAAAAGAGTATTTGTCCGATTTGACCGCAGGCATACAGCGCGACCTTAAACGCACGGAAACCGAAATGCGCGCCTTTGCCGACTGCTTCGATTTTCGCAACAGCGGGACTAAGCCCGACGCGCAAGCAATCCCCCGCGCCATCGGCGTGTTGATTACCGATAAGCTGTAATTTGTAATCCCCGCTTTTATGGGCGCTTATCACAAAACGACGATAATGTCAATAGGTTTTACAAAAATATTCTCGTAAAAATTTTCGGTTTGCCATTGATATTAACCCGCTATTCGTATATAATATAAGTACATCCTGCGGTGTACGAGATGACGCCTAATTTATAACCTCAACTACTAAAAGGGATGGCGGAGTATGCTTGTATTATGTCAGGCCTCAGTAATTTTACTTCGGTAAGCAGGGGAAGACAGACGACGGCATCAGCCAACCCACCTGCCATAAGGCGGGTTTGAATTCGGCTATATCTGCGGCACAGGCGGGATTTTTTATTGCTGTGTGTTTATAAGAAAACCGCAACTAACATTGCGGTTTTCTTTGTTTTATTTGCGCATTTCCCTAAGCCACGAGCGGTGGGAAGGTTTGACTATAAAGCTTTCGGCTATTGCCATGCGCTCGTCTATTGTTGCCACAGGGCTGATAAAGTTGTTTATATAATATTCCAAGAATGACAGAAAGTGCTTTTTGTCCCCTATCCTTTCCGCCGCACGGATATGCTGGGCAACCGCTTCGAACGGTAAGTTATCGTCCTTATACAGCGTGTCCAGTACGCGCATAGAGTGTACTACGTCGCCCGTTTGATACAAGAACACCGCGAGCGTGAGCAAAAAGTCGTCGTCCTCGCCCAGCTTGTACACGTCGCGTTCGAGCGCAACGTTGCGGGCGCGGGATTTGGTTATATACATACCGTACCGAGCGCCGCTGTAATAGGCGCTTTTTTTGCGCCTTAGCTTTTTCAGCAGCCCGTTACTGCGCTTGGATTCCCCCGCCACAGTGCCGACTATGGCAGTAAGCGCGGCGTATTTATCGTCGTTTTTAATAACTTGATATATGTGATAATAGTTGCGCGTACACTCCGAAAAGTTGCCGAGCAGCAGATGCGCTTCCGCACAAACACTGTAACCGTACTCGTTGTTCGGACGAAGCTTTTTATACTCCTCGGCATACCGCGCGACAGCGTAGTATTCGTTCAACAACGAATGGATTTCTATAAGCAGCAACAGCGCAGGCATATACGTATTGTCCAGCTCGCGCGACTTTTCCGCGTACTGCCGTGCTTGCCAAAGCCTGTGCAAATTGTATTCTATATGCGCAAGGTAATACCAATACTGCTCGTAATTCTCCTTTGCGGGATGAGAGTTAAGCGCCGCAATAGCCTTGTCGTATTCGCCCAGCTCGATATGGCATGACGCCTCGTCAAAAAAGTTTTCGTACAGTTCAAACTTCGTAGCCAATACGTTATAAGCTTCCGCAGCTTGGACATAGTCCATTACCGCCACACAGCACTCGGCGTACTTGATATGCGCCACGGGATCGTCGGGACGTAACGTGCGCATACGCGTTGCAACATCGAGCGCCTTGTCCGCTTGCTTAACCAGCAAGTACAGATCGATAAGCCGCACGTACGGCCCGGCGTAAAATGCGTCCTTCACTTCCAATGCGTCGGTCATCAGCTTAATAGCAGAATCGTAATCGCTGCGCGCGCAAAATATTTCGGCGGCATTATCGTACACCGACCAAGCCCTGGACAACTCGCCGCGGTCGGTTACCGCCTTGACTTCTTCCACCGCCGCCAAATAGTCGCTTAGCGCACGGTCGGTGTCGCTCATACAGTGATACGCATACCCGCGCCGTGAATACGCGCGAAGCTTTTCAGTAGGATCGGAAGAATTTTCTATTATCATTGTTTGGCGGGCAATGTTGTTTTCCTCAGCCGTTTTGTTAGGATCGTATACGTACATATCGCCGCACGATTCCACCTCGAGCTCTATCGGCGTATCGTCGGCCTTGCCGTAGTCTATCATGCCGAAATCGGCTATAATGGCCGTAACCGCGCCGTCCGCAGTCAAGCCCGCATAGCAATTATACCTACCGTCTCCCCAACCTGTGGAAAACACCGCGTAACGACTGCCGTACAATTCCACCGAGGCGTGCGTTTGTCCGTCCAGCACGATAAGCCCCGCAAGCGGCGGCACCTCGTCATTAATATGCGCGCTGTACTTTTTGTACCCTGCCTCGTCCGAAAAGCAACACACGCCCGACGGTATAGGTATACCGCCGGCGGTAGCGTCCGTCACAAGCCTCATAAGCGACGTTTTGCTTATAAGCGGCTTCCACTCGGTTGCCTGCTCCTCGCTGAACCTGAGCCCGGCGTACGCCACGCGCTCCCCGCCGTCAGTCATACAACCGCAAAAAAACGGGAATGCGATTAAACCGCATTCCACGTCAAAGGGCGCGTACGTATGCGCGCCCGAATATCCGTCGAACATTAATATTTTGCCGCTTACATGTATAAAATCGTATTCTGTATACGACAGTTTAACGCCGCACGCGCTGTGCGCGGACATAACCGTGCCGAAATCTATGGGTGCGGTTATACGGCTTTTGGGAATTTTTATCGTTATTTTCACTTTACGATTTTAAAGTTGAGTTTGTTTTTTACTTCGGAAAATTCTTTCCAGAACACTTCGAACCGCCTGATTGCTTCCTCGGTGCGCTCCTTGGTGTTGAACGAAGTAAGCCTTATCCAGCCGTCGCCGTTTTTGCCGAACCCACTGCCCGGAGTGCAAACAAGCCGCGCCTTTTTTAACAAATAGTCAAAAAACTCCCACGAATCGATACCACAGTAGAACCAAATATACGGCGCGTTTTTGCCGCCGGTATATTCAATTTTAAGCTCGTCGAACTTTCTGGTGATTATTTTGGCATTGCTCTTGTAAGTAGCGACCATGCGCTTGCTGTCATCGTATCCGCCGCGAAGCATACTCTCCGCCATGCGCTGAACAACGTACGACGTGCCGTTAAACTTGATGGCTTGACGGTGCAACCACATACGGTTGAGCGGCGAGCTCATAGGTATTACAGTCCAGCCGCACCTAACGCCGGTAAAGCCCGCCATCTTGGAGAACGAGCAGAACTCCACCGCGCAGTCGCGGGCGCCCACAACCTCGAATATAGACCGAGCCACGCCATTGCCTTCTATATACGCCTCGTAAGCCGCGTCGTAAAGTATGACCGCTTTGTTTTCCAAAGCGTAGTCCACCCACGCCTTTAACTGCTCCACCGTGTATGCCGCGCCCGTCGGGTTGTTGGGCGAACACAAGTATATGATATCCGCCTTAACCTTTTTTGGCGGCATTGCCAAAAACCCGTTTTCGCGCGTCGCGTCGCAGTACACTATTTTGCGTCCGTCCAGCACGTTGGCGTCCACGTACGCGGGATACACCGGATCGGGAATAAGTACAACGTTATCCTCGTCGAACAAGTCCAAAAAATTGCCTATGCCGTTTTTGGCGCCGTCGGTGACAAAAACCTCGTCGGGATTAATGCTGACCTTGCGCATTTGATAGTAGTCGACTATTGCGTTTTTTAAAAACGGATAGCCGTCGTACGGACCGTAGCCGCGAAAGCCTGTCGTGGTGCTGAGATCGACGCCCGCCGCCTTGCACGCGTCCACAGCCTTGGGCGAAAGCGGCAGCGTTACGTCGCCTATACCGAGGCTTATAACGTCGGAATTAGGAAAATCGGCATTGTATTTTTCCACACGCCGCGCCACCTCGGCGAACAAATAATTCTCTTTAAGGTTTTTGAAATTTTTGTTGATTTTCATTTTTTCCCTCTTTATTTACGATTAGACTTGTATGTCTTAGCCGCCGCTATAAACTCGCGGAATATAGGCTGCGGTTTTGCGGGACGGGATTTGAATTCGGGATGATACTGCACGCCCAAGTGGAAAAGATTACTTGTAATTTCCACCGCTTCCACAAGGTTGCCGTCGGGCGATATGCCGCACAGCGTAAGCCCCGCGTTTTGCATTTGCTCGCGCATAGCGTTGCTGAACTCGTATCTGTGGCGGTGCCGTTCCATTACCGACTGCACGCCCGCGCCGTAGCATTTTTCCAGCGTCGTG
>CAMWXP010000017.1 GCA_947178255.1 uncultured Clostridia bacterium
TTTGCAATATCGAGTACGCCGCCCATTTCGCGCATAAAGTAATCGGAAATGTACAGTCCAAGCCCTGCGCCTTCGATGTTTGCAGCGTTACTTCCGCGCTTGAATTTTTCTTTAAGCGTGAGTAATTCGTCGCTATCGACCCCACCACCTTCGTCCTCGATAACGACGTTTATACCGTCGTCGCGCCGCTCGACCGTTACGGTAATATCGGTGTTAGCGTACTTGTACGAATTGGCAAAGATATTGTCGAACACCTGCTGCAGCCGCAGTCCGTCGGTATACACCAAACACTGCGGAATATCGGGAATAACGGCACGGTGAAGATAGTCGGCGTTTTCCAATAGCTCCTTTACTCGCTTGCTGTCTATGCTTGTCGGCGTTACGGTGAGCTGCTCCAACTCCTCCAACGTAGCAGAAAACAAGTTGGTTACAAGCGTGTTTATCTGGTCGGACTTGTTTATTATTTGCGTGTAGTTGGACTTGTCCTTGCCGTTTTTTGTGACGGCGAGCCCCACTTCCGATACGGCTTTTATACTGGCTATCGGTGTTTTTATGTCGTGCGAAAGCTTTGCGACAAGCTCCTTTTTGCTTTGCTGTGCAGCCGCTTCCGCAAGCCGCGACTTTTTGAGCTCACTACGCATTATATCGAAGCTTTCGGTAAACGCGCCGAAAAGATTGCCCCTATCCATTTCCAACGGGATATCCAAATTGCCGCACGCGACGCGCTCGGCAAAGCCTTTCAACTTGTGAAACGGTTTTATAACTCGCACATGCAAATACAAAACGTAGCCCACGCATATACAGCACTGTACGGCTATTGCGACAACCAAAACCGTTATTACAGTTCGCTTTTGCGACGTTAGCGTGCTACCGCCGTCGTTGTATATAATTACTTTGCCGACAACCGCCCCGCCGTCGGTTATATCGAGAATGGTGTCGCGGTGAGCAATCGCTTGGTTTACGCTTTCCGACAATCCTGATTTGGTTTTGTAAATCACATTGCCGTCTGTATCAAGCACAGTATAGTCAAGCGCGGTCGCATTTTCGTGCGCGGCAAGTTCGTTAAAGTCCGCCGTAACCGACTGCACAACCTCGTTAACGGCAACTACGTCCTGCGAAAAATCGGGCGCGACAACAGCAAACACAATCAGCGCGACGATTTCGACAACAAACACGGCAATTAAACCGAACAACAATATACTTCTTTTCATTTGCCGTCGCTCCCTATGAATTTGTAGCCATCGCCCCAAACTGTGACGATATACTTGGGCGAGGTAGGATTGACCTCTATCGCCTCGCGCAAGCGGCGTATATGCACGTTTAGCGTGCCGTCGCCCGTAAACTTATCCTCCCACACGTTTTGAAAAAGCTCTTGCTTGGACACGACCTTGCCACGCCGCTCTATTAAGTACGAAAGTAGTTTGAATTCAAGCGCGGTCAATTTGACGGCGTTACCACTAACACCAACCTGCTTGGACTCGAAGTTGACCATAAGGTATCCGTCCGAATACTCGGTTGCGTTCGACTTGCCATAGCGCTTTAACACCGCTTTGACTTTGGCAAGCAACACGCCCAGCGAGTACGGCTTTTGAATATAATCGTCGCCGCCTATACTGAGTGCAACTATCTTGTCGTCGTCGCTACCGCGCGCGGATATGAACAAAATAGGTACGTTTGTGTTTTGCCGCAGCCACTTACACAGCTCGAAGCCGCTCCCGTCGCCCAAGCTTATATCGAGCAAAATAAGCTCGGCTGTATTATTCGCAAAAAACTTGTGCGTTTGCTCCGCACCGTATACCGCGACAGTCGTAACTCCGAATAGGTTAAAATATTCGGCAGTGCTGTCGGCAAGCATTTTCTCGTCGTCAACAATAAGACAATTATATTTCATAATTATCCTCCACGCCCATTATAACATAAACGCTTGTGCAAATCCTTAATAATTCCTTAAATTTGCAATTTTTCGCGCAATAAAAAACCCCGCAATGCGGGGTCGATTATCTATATACTATATAAAACATTGCTTGCTGACGAACTGCGTGCCGTCGCCGGCGACGAGCGCGTAAGAGCCGTTGCACAGTGCGCCTGGGTTAATAAAGTGTACGCCGTTCTGCATGAAATCCATATACCTATGCGTGTGGCCGAAAAACACGAGCTTGCAATCCTTCATCATTGCCATGCCGAGTATATTGCCTATGCCCTGCCTTACGCCGAATTTATGTCCGTGCGTAACGAGCGCCTTGGTCTTGCCGAACGCCACGCTTGCAAGGTCGGTTATTTGTACGTTTAGTCCGATGTCGTTGTTGCCCTTGACGCAAACGATGGGCACGTTTATGCGCCCGCGAAGCCACATAACGTCCATTACGCCGTCGCCGCAGTACACAAGATAGTCCGCCGAATTTATTACAGGCAAAAGCTGTTCGAGCCGCGCCATGTCGTGGTGCGAGTCCGAAATGACCACAAGCTTATAGAGAATTTGATCGGGTGCCATATTGTACATTGCAAGTATCTCCTAACCTTTCACTTACCCCAACAAAAGACTGTCCAAAAACGCACGCAGTGCGCGCGCCCTATGACTTATCGTATT
This sequence comes from uncultured Clostridia bacterium, assembly GCA_947178255.1. Taxonomy (GTDB): domain Bacteria; phylum Bacillota; class Clostridia; order Christensenellales; family Pumilibacteraceae; genus Anaerocaecibacter. The sequence goes on from CAMWXP010000017.1 coordinate 2,588, forward strand.
CTTTTCTTCCTCGCTTGCCCTACCGAACGTTTTATTTAAATCGTCGCTGAAAAACACCGGGTCATAACCAAATCCGCCGTCGCCCTCTTTCGACTCGGTTATATGCCCGTACGCCTTGCCCGTGGCGGAAATTATATCCTTTCCGTCATAGTAGACGATACAGCACTCGAAGCGCGCAGCGCGGTTACTCTCGCCATGTAATTCGGCAAGTAGTTTGTTTATGTTATCCTCGTCGTTGCCGCCGCTGTAACGCGCCGAAAACACACCCGGGGCGCCGCCTAACGCATCCACGCACAATCCGCTGTCGTCCGCCATAGACGGCTTGCTGCACAGCTCGAAAAGCGCTTTCGCTTTGAGTAGCGCGTTGTCGTAAAACGTATTGCCCGTTTCCTCTACGTCAAGTATAATATTCAAATCCTTAGGCGTAATAACGTTGTACCCGCTTAACATAGTGCGATATTCAGCTAACTTACCTTTGTTATTACTTGCCAAAACGATTTCGTTCATAATTTAATTTTACACCCATATATGTTAAAGTGTCAACTTTTGTGCAGTATATTTTCACAAAAAATAAATATTTATTCACAACGTAAAAATTGCATAAAACCCTATTTATCCATATTAAAATATTTAACCATACGAGTCGATTTATAACATACAAATTCTATTGATTGTCCTTTGCATTTCAAGCGTATATCATTACGAATGTTTTTGGAATTAAATATATTATCCGCTAGAATATACACGTATTTTTTGTTATTTAAATCAGTGAAAACAATCCCATTAATTTTATAGAGTCCTCTTGTTATAGTTTGAGAGATAAATCGCACTTTTGCGCACTCGATACTGACTGTTTCTTCATTCTCATACTGTGCTTGATTTAGAGCATGCAAAAGTACAAACCGCTTTATCGCAAAAAATAACGATATTACCGTCACTACCGTTAAAATAGGCAACGCTATATAAAAAATTCTATTGGCCTGAGCTTTATCATCAAGCACTAATGCAACAACCAAAACAATGACAGATAAGCACAAAGAAAGAAGCGCTACTCCAAAATAATCCAAAGCAACTCGCTTGATAGAATCTTTTTGCACTTCAAGAGTATTCTTCAAAATTGACTTATTCTGAGATTTATTATCTCGTTTTACTCTTTTTTGCTGCATTGTTTTCTTTTATGATGAATTTGGTGCGAGCGACAGGACTTGAACCTGCATGGTTGCCCACCGGATCCTAAGTCCGGCGCGTCTGCCAATTTCGCCACGCTCGCATAATTACGTTACAAAATTAAGTATATCACAACAAATTCAAATACGCAAGCATTTGTTAAGTTTTATAAAAACGTGCATTATTAAATTAATTTTCACTAATTTGTTTCTTGTCCAAAAGATACTTAAACGTGCATAAAACGGTTGCGATAATAAGACCGACAAAATACGACGTGTAATGCCCCAAATTATTCATTGCGTCATACGGATACCAGCTGAAACTCACCTTTTGCGTTCCGCCGTTAAAACACGCCGCGAAGTAGATAAGTCCGAGCATTATCCCGCCGTAAATTATATTCAACTTATTGCGCTTTGACTTTGGGATTACGCAAAATAAGTAATCAACCAAGATATAAGCGTATATGGCGTAGTTGACACCAGAAAAACCGCGAAACCACAAAGAGCCGTTATTTGCCGCAACCGCGCTGTTACCGAACAGCGAAAACGCAAATATAAGCAAGAGCAAAAAAATCGACCCCATTTTGCGTTCGAGATATATCCCGCAAATAAAAAAGCAAAGCATATTCAAAAGCACATGCTGCCAATTTGCATGATAATATGCCGATAAGAATACGTGCAACAATCCTTTAAAATACAAACAATCATGCCAATGACTGTCAAAATCAATATCGATTCCAACGTCGCCCGAGGAATAAACAATTATACACAACAAAACAGTAAATACGGTAGTAGCAAAAATCCAATTCCGTTGCCACCACTTTAAATCTTTTCTATTGTTATCGATTATCATTGTAAACTTATTCATAAGCACACCTTTTCGCAACGATTATATCACAACCGATATGATTTTTCAAGTGATACGGTGTACCTATAAGCAGTATTGTTTACTCATCTAAAATGCGCCGAAGATTACTTCCGCGGCTAAGCCGATAAAGACGAGCCCGCCGAGCAGTGCGGAGTACTTGCCGAACTTTGTTCCGCATTTTTTGCCCACCATAAAGCCGATAATGTAAAACGGCATAATCACCGCGCAAATGATTGCCGCGGTAAGCAATACAAACCATACGCCATAACTTGACATTGTCAATCCAGACGCAAACGCATCGAACGAAGCCACTATACTTTGCACGACAAACTCGGTTGTAGTGCGTGCCGGCTTTTCGATTTTTCCGCGCGCGCATTGCACACCTTCCGCTATCATCTTTATTCCGAGCGAAACGAGCACTGCCGCCGCTATCCAAGTAAGCCAACCGTCGATTTTTTGTATGCCCTGCGCTACCGTTTTGATGAGCAAATATCCTATCATAAGCGCAACGGCATGACAAACGGCAAACAACAACGCAATGCGAACTGCCTTTTTTACGCCGAAATTCGCATTGTGAAGCCCGTTTGCCATTGCCACGACAAAAGACTCGAACGCAAGCCCTATCGCCAGTAGAAAGCCGTTTAGCAGCGCCATATCGCCCACCGCCGCTACAAGTACGTGGAAACGATAATTTCCACTGCGATTGCTATAAACGCCAAGCCGCCGATTATGCTTGCGCCTCTACCCAGCTTAGTGCCGAAGCGTTTACCCAAAAAATGCCCAGATAGGTACACGGTGAACGTGACCGCGGCTATTATCGCCGAGCAAACGATTGCGGCAACCGCACCGTATTCCTCTACCGTAAACCCGACTGTCAGCGCATCCACCGACGCCGCGGCGCTTTGCAATATCACAGCCCAAACGCCTTGCTTGACGCTTACTTTTTCGCTCTCCTTTCGTGCCGCCGCCATAAACATTTTTATGCTCATATACAAAAATACGACGACAGCCGCCCACGAAAAAATAAGCCGTATACGACTGAACTGCTCATACGCGGCATGAGCAACCGCCCAGCCCGACATTACGGCTGCAAACTGGAACACGGCAAGCAGCGTCGCCGCCGCACATCCTCGCTTGCCGCCTATGCGGTTTACACCGTTACTAAGCGCGATTATAAAGGCGTCCACGGCAAGCCCTACGCCAAGCATTAAGCTATTCAAATAAAACAATCCGTTTACGCCCATATACCCTACTGTCGGTATATGCGCACTATCTGTGCTGCGTTCAAGCACATACGGGTGTTCAATCCCCAATCGATACACCCCAAGCGGGTTCTTTTGCGCTCTATCAGCGTTAAACTCGCTTGACGTAGCACATAGACTACGACTTCGCTCGTTTGCCTTGATATAGCTGCAAAATAACCTCGCTTGGGGCACAAAGTGTTTTTACGAGCAAAATCGCGAGGATAGACGACCGAAACGGAGTGAAGTCGTACCCACTGCGGTACGTCAAACGACGCTTCTGGCGTATAGACCGAGATTTTGCCGTAAAAATGTATCTATTAGGGTTGAACACCCGTTAAAACGGTAATGCGTTTACCTTGCCGCTTTTAATTGTTTCATTTTATTCAAGCTCGAACGCGCCGGTATACAGTCTGTAATACTGTCCTTTTTGCTCGATGAGCTTTTCGTGGCTGCCGCGCTCGATTATTCTGCCGTGGTCGAGCACGATTATTACGTCCGAATTCTTTACGGTAGACAGCCTGTGCGCTATTACGAACACCGTTCTGCCGTGCATAAGCGCGTCCATACCGCGCGACACTATCGCTTCCGTGCGCGTATCTATGGACGAAGTGGCTTCGTCCAGTATCATTACCGGCGGGTCGGCAACCGCGGCGCGCGCAATGGATACAAGCTGACGCTGACCTTGCGACAGATTGGCGCCGTTGCTTGTGAGCATTGTGTTATAGCCGTCGGGCAAGCGCCTGATAAAGTCATCCGCGCCCGCAAGCTTTGCCGCCGCTATACATTCCTCGTCTGTTGCGTCCAGCTTGCCGTAGCGGATATTATCCATAACGGTGCCGGTAAACAAGTTGGTGTCCTGCAAAACGATACCCAAGCTTCGGCGCAGGTCGGCTTTTTTAATCTTGTTGATATTAATTCCGTCGTATCTTATTTTGCCGTCTGCAATGTCGTAAAAGCGGTTAATAAGATTTGTGATAGTGGTTTTGCCTGCGCCCGTCGCGCCGACAAACGCTACCTTTTGCCCGGGCTTGGCGTAAATGGAAACGTCCTGCAAAACAGGCTTGCCCTTTTCGTATTCAAAGTCCACCTCGTCCAAAACAACGTCGCCGCAAAGTTTTGTGTACGTAACGGTGCCGTCGCCGTGCGGGTGCTTCCATGCCCAAACGTCGGTGCGCTCCTCGCACTCGGTTATAACGCCGTCCACCTCGCGCGCGTTGACAAGCGTGACGTAGCCATCGTCAGCCTCCGACTGTTGGTCTATAAGGTCGAACACGCGCTTTGCGCCCGCAACGCCCATTACGACGGAGTTGATTTGGTTGGACACTTGGTTGATATTGTTGCAGAACTGCCGCGTCATTTGCAAAAACGCGACAACAAGTGCGATATTGAACACTGTAAGCCCCGCGCCCGCCAAAGAGCCAATGGATATATTGGACACACTGTTGATGATAAACGCGCCGCCTATAAGTGCGATTATAACGTACAGCACGTGACCGATATTGCCGAGTATGGGCATAAGCATATTGGCGTAACGGTTGGCACGGTTGGACTGGTCGTACAAATGCTCGTTTACCTTGTCGAAATCAGCTTTTGCGGCCTCCTCGTGGCAGAACACCTTGACAACCTTTTGTCCGTTCATCATTTCCTCGATAAAGCCTTCCGTCTTACCTACTGCGCGCTGCTGCCCAACAAAGTATTTGCCCGCGCCGCCGCCGACAATTTTTGTGACGATAAATATGAACACGACCCCGCCAAGCACGATAAGCGTAAGCCACAGACTATACCACAGCATGATAAAGAACAGCGTAAGCACCATTATAGACGAAGTTAGGAACTGCGGCAACGACTGCGAAATCATTTGCCTGAGCGCGTCTATATCGTTGGTGTAGTAGCTCATTATATCGCCGTTGCTGTTAGCGTCGAAGTACTTGATAGGCAGATTTTGCATGCCGTCGAACATACGCCCGCGCATTTTTTTGAGGAAGCCCTGCGTGATGATTGCCATCAACTGCTTATCGATTGCGCCCATTGTGAGCGATATCACGTACAAGCCGATAAGCGTAAGCATATTCCACGTTATTTCCGTACCGTACTCAGACCAGCCTGCGCCCGCCTTTAACGCCTTGTCTACAACGGAGAACACGCGTTCCATGAATATAGACGGGATAGAACTGATAATTGCGTTTATGATTATGAAAATGAGCGTGAACGTCATCATTTTGGGATAGCATTTGAATACCGCCTTGATGGTACGCCACATTACGCCCTTTTCCATTTTTCTCTTGGGCGGTCTGCCGCCCATAGCCTTGCCGCCGCGCATAGGTGATCTACTCATTGTCGCCACCTCCGCTCATCATATCGTCGTTGGACTTTTTGTTTTGCGTGGTGTACACCTCGGTATAAATGGGGTTTTTACCAAGCAGCTGCTTATGCGTGCCGATAGCGTTAATCTTGCCGTTGTCCATTATTATAATTCGGTCGGCGTCCTCCACCGACGAGGTGCGCTGCGCAATAATAATCTTTGTCGTTTGCGGAATATATTCCCTAAACGCCTTGCGTATAAGCGCGTCGGTCTGCGTATCCACCGCACTGGTGGAATCGTCGAGTATAAGAACTTTCGGCTTTTTGAGCAACGCGCGCGCTATGCAAAGCCGCTGCTTTTGCCCGCCCGAAACGTTGGTGCCGCCCTGCTCTATAAACGTGTCGTAGCCGTTAGGGAAGCCTTGGATAAACTCGTCGGCTTGCGCCAGCTTGCACGCTTCGACAAGTTCCTCGTCCGTGGCATTAGCATCGCCCCAGCGCAAATTCTCCTTGATAGTGCCCGAAAACAACTCGTTCTTTTGCAGCACTACGGCTACCGAATTGCGAAGCGCCGTAAGGTCGTAATCCTTAACGTTGCGTCCACCGACGCATACGGCGCCCTCTGTGGCGTCGTAAAGCCGCGAAATAAGATTGACGAGCGTTGTCTTGCTCGAACCGGTACCGCCGATTATGCCTATCGTTTCGCCCGATTTAATGTGCAAATCGACGTCCTCTAAGGCATAACGCTCAGCGGCGGCAGAATACTTGAAGCTGACGTCGTTAAAATCTATATCGCCGTTTTCAACCTCTGTCACTGCGTTTTCGGGGCTTGTAATTGTGCTCTCCTCGGCAAGTATCTCGCAGATACGGCGAGCGCTTTCAACAGACATAATGAGCATTACAAACACGAAGGACAGCATCATAAGCGACATAAGGATTTGCATGCCGTAAACTATAAGCTGCGATACCTCGCCCACGCTCGTGGCGCCGTTTGAACGCAGTATAAAATACGAGCCCAAAAACAGCACCGTGGAAAGCACGCCGTAAAAGAAGAACTGCATAATAGGATGGTTCCACGCGAGTATGCGTTCGGCCTTGGTAAAGTCCATTTGCACGTCGGTTGCGGCATGGTCGAACTTTTTCTTTTCGTAATCCTCGCGCACGAACGACTTGACGACGCGCATACCGCGAATATTCTCCTGTATCGACTCGTTAAGATTATCGTACTTTTTGAACACGCGGTGAAACAACGGCATTGCCTTTTTCGCTATTAACAGCAAAAGCAAAGCCAACGGCGGAATAACCGCAACGAATATCCAGCCGAGACTTCCGCCCATTACGAACGTCATAACGAGCGAGAATACCATCATAAGCGGGCTTCTTACCGCCATACGGATTAGCATCATGTACGCAAACTGTACGTTGGTTACGTCGGTAGTCATGCGCGTTACGAGCGACGGCGTGGAAAACTTGTCGATATTTTCGAACGAAAAATCCTGTACCTTATAGTACAAATCCTTACGCAGGTTTTTTGCAAACCCCGCCGAAGCCTTGGCGCAAAACGCGCCCGCTAAGGCTCCGAACAACAGCGAAGCGAATGCCATTGCGATAAGTATACCGCCGTACATCCAAATTTCGCTCATCTTGACGGTAGCGCCTGCCGCAACGTCGATGGAATTAACCAGCTTGGAAATTATAAACGGTATCAAGCACTCCATAACCACTTCGAGCGCAACAAAAAACGGCGACAAAATAGACGCTGCTTTGTACTCTCTGACACTTTTTGCAAGAACTTTAATCACAATTATTTACTCTTATCCTTTATTCTGTCTTATCATGTAAATTTTACCACCCCTATTTTTTTTTGTCAATGGAATAATGTGTAAGAATATATACAATTTGTGAAAAACACTTGACTTACCCACCAACGCATGATAACATATGTATAGCATATTACAAATGAGGTGTTTTATGGAAAACAAAAACTTGAAGCTAGTCGTATACATTCTTACCGGAATGGTCGGCTTCGGACTGGGACTTATAGCGGTTTCGCTGTTTATGAGCTTTGTCGACTTAAACGTCAACCCTGTTTACGGCGCCGCGATGGGTATGGAAAGCGCAGCGCTTAAATTGTTCGAATCGGAAGATTGGAGCATGCTTGACCTTTCCCCCGCTTTCGTTATTATCTCCTATTTGGTATTGATTGTAGGCTTGATAATAGTCGCTGCCGATGCGTCGATTAAGCAAAAGCTCAAAAGAAAAATCAAAGGCCTTAACTACGGCGGACTTGCGGTTACTGCTGTTGGATTTGTACTTTTAATAGTATCTATTTTCATTACCAAAGGTCAAGCAGCGGACGCGATGGACAGGGTATTGATTGCTATGCTGACGGAAGCAGGTATAACCGAAATACAAGCAATGACCATTCTTGAGGAGATGATCAGTTACGGTTTGGGTATCGGTTCCGTTATGGCTATTGTCGGCGGCGTGATTGCACTTATCGGCAGCATATTGCTTGTCATCCCCGCATTCGACCCGATTAAGCTTTCCGAAGAACCCGCTGCAAATACTGCCGCACAAGCGCCTACTGCGCCCGTAGCAGAACAGCCCGCAGCGCCTGCCACGGAAGCAAACGACGACACTAATAACGATACTATCGCCTAACAAGTGTTAATTAAACATAAAACGGAGTACATAATGTACTCCGTTTTTGTTTGCCGATTTGCAATGTTTATATGCTTACAGCAGTATGCAGATTATGCCACCCCTGCCCTCGTTGATGATGCGCGACAAGGTTTTGCGCATCTTCTTTTGCGTTTCGGCAGGCATTGCGGTAAGCTTGTTGTGCAGGTTTTCGTTTACCAAGCAGTCAAGCGATTTCCCGAACATATTCGTTTGCCAAATGCCTTTGGGATTTTGCTCGAACTCGCTAAGCAAATAATGGACCAAGTCCTCGCTTTGCTGTTCGGTGCCTACTACCGGGCAAACCTCCGTCTCTATATCCACGCGCATTATGTGCAAGCTGGGTGCCGACGCCTTTAACTTTACGCCGAACCTCGAGCCCTGCTTGAATATTTGCGGCTCGTCAAGCGACATTTCGTCTATGGTGGGCGTAACGACGCCGTAGCCCGTTTCCGCTACCTCGTTGAGCGCTTTGCTAAGCTTGTCGAACTGGCGCTTGGCCTTAACCAAATCGCCGAGCATTGCCATAAGGTCGAATTCGTCCTTAATTTCCAGACCGCATTCTTCCTGCAACGCGCGGTAGAACAGTCCGTCCTTTTCCTTGACGGCGTAAACCGCCCTGCCCTTGTCAAGCTCCACGCTTTTAAGCTCTACGGTATCGAAGAACTCGCTGTCAAGCTCGGTCGTACCGGCTACGCAGTCGCGCATTTTGGTTTTGCCCTCGGCGACTGCTACCGAGCGCGTAAGCAGCTCGCCTACTATCGGGTTCGTGCCGTCCAAAGCCTTAATCCAGTTAGCCGACTGGATATATATATCGCGCAGCGGGAATTCGTACAGCACCGTTTCAAACAGCTTGACGACGTCCGCCTTGGTAAGCGCGCTTACATTGAGCGGGATAACGGCGTTGCCGTACTTTTCCGAAAGCGCTTTGGCAAGCTTTTTGGTTTCCTGCGAATTGGGCACCGACGAGTTGAGCACGATAACAAACGGCTTGCCTAAATTTTTAAGCTCGTTTACAGTGCGCTCCTCCGCCGCAACGTATGCGTCTCTGGGCAGCTCGGTTTTGATAGAGCCGTCGCTCGTCATTACCACGCCTATGGTGGAATGATCGGCAATAACCTTTTTGGTGCCGATTTCCGCGGCGCGCTCGAACGGCATGGGCGAATCGCTCCATGGCGTTTTGACCATGCGCTCTTCCTTGCCGTCCTTGTGTCCGGTCGCGCCCTCCACCATATAGCCTACGCAATCGACAAGCCGCACCGAAATTTTGGCTGTGTCGCTTAGCGTGACGGTTACGGCTTCCGCCGGCACAAACTTGGGCTGGGTAGTCATAACCGCTTTGCCTTCGGCGCTTTGCGGCAGCTCGTCGCGCATACGCTCAAGCTCGTATCCGCTTGCCGACGGCAAAACAAAGGTGTTCATAAAGTTGGTTATGAACGTTGATTTACCCGACCGCACCGGGCCTACGACGCCGATATAAATATCTCCGCCGGTGCGCTCCTTGATATCGTTATAAACGTCGTACTCTTCCATATTACCTCCATGGGCGTGATTACTAATCTTACATATATGTTGCTAGCGTGCGTAATATGCCGCCGCAATTCATTACGGTTTAATCTATGCAAAAATATTTCTTAAAAGAACTATAAATTTTTGCGCACGAAAAAACGCCGCACTTTATCGCACGGCGTAATCATGATATGCTTTTTATTCGGCTATTATATAGTCCTCGTATACGAACGAACGGTCGGGCTGCGGTTTTATCTTTTTGGGCTTGAACAGCACTACCCGCCCCTCGTTGCCGTAAAACAGCTTGTACACGTTTTTGTGGTGCGCAAACAGACTTAGCAAGTACATTGCAAAAAGTATAACCGACGCGTATACGCCTATCGGGTTTTGCGCCGCATGTAGTCCTTCCATCGCGAGCGGTGCGCTTATTATTATGAACGAAGTCAGCGAGCCCACCTTAGTGATTATCAAAAACGCCACGCCGAACGCGAAGGTTGCCAGCGTGTACAGCGGCTGCAACGTAAGGCATACGCCTATTATCGTCGCCGCGCCCTTGCCGCCGTGGAACTTCATAGTAACGGGATAGATATGCCCGAATACGGCAGAAATGCCCGCTACGTACATGCCAAGCCTATCAGAGCCCAGCCGCAAAAACTGCCCGTTGCCCATAAACAGCCAGCCGAGCAAGCACGGCACTACGCCCTTTAACACATCCAGTACCAGCGTAAGTACGCCGAGCAGCTTGCCGTATGTACGAAGCATATTCATCGTGCCGGGGTTGCCGCTGCCGCACTGGCGTATATCTTTGCCTTTCAGCCTGCTTATAAGTATGGCGTTATTGATATTACCCACAAAGTACGAGCCTACCGCCACCAGTACGCCCGCAAGGATTTGCATAGGTTGAGATATTGTCATTTTTCTTCCCTGCCTATAAACTTTAAAGTTATCGGCGTGCCGGTAAAGTCGAACGCGCGACGAAGCGAGTTTTCCAAATACCGCTCGTACGAAAAGTGTATGAGCTTGGCGTCGTTCACCTTGAACACGAAAAGCGGCGGACATACGCTAGGCTGCGATACGTACAGTATTTTGGCTTTTCTGCCCTTGCGCGCCGTGGGCTCGGTCATTGCAACGGCTTGGCCTATAAGCTCGTTTAAAAGCCCTGTGGATATCCTGCGCGACGCGTTTTGCCAAACGTATTCGGCGGTCTGCAAAATCTTTTCCACGCGCTGGCCTGTAAGCGCCGACACCGACACGCTTGTAAAATAGCTCATAAACGCAAGATGTTCTTTTAGGTCGTCCGTCTTTTCCTTCAACGTGTTGGTGGACTTTTCCACTGCGTCCCATTTGTTTAGTACGACGACGGACGGCTTGCCCGATTCGTGCACTAGTCCCGCTATCTTTTCGTCCTGCTCGGCTATCGGCTGCGACGCGTCCATGACGATAAGCACCACGTCCGCACGCTTAATCGCCGCTATTGCGCGCATAACAGAATACCGCTCGATGGACTTGTCCTCTATATCGCGTTTACGGCGCATTCCCGCCGTGTCGATTAGAATATAGTCCTTGCCGCCTACGGTTATGGGCGTGTCGATTGCGTCGCGCGTCGTGCCCGCTATATCAGACACAATAGAGCGCTCGTATCCAAGCAGTCTATTAACTAAGCTCGACTTACCCACGTTGGGTTTGCCGACGACAGCCACTTTGAGCGGCGCGTTTTCCTCTCCGTCCTCGGCAAGCCGGAATTCCTTGCACACCTCGTCCAAAAGGTCGCCCACGCCCGAACCGTGTTCGGCGGAAATAAGTATGGGCTCGCCCAGTCCGAGTCCGTAAAAATCGTATACGTTGTCGCGGTTTGCCGCGTCGGCTTTGTTTACGGCAAGCACGACGGGCTTTTTGCTCTTGCGCAATACTTCGGCTATATCGCCGTCGCCCGCAAGCATGCCTTGCTTAATATCGGTAACAAACACCACGACGGACGCAATCTCCACCGCGTCCATTGCTTGGCGCTTGACAGAGCGCGCAATATCGTCGTCGCTCTCATCGATACCGCCCGTGTCGATAAGCGTAAACTCCTTACCGCACCACTCGCAGTCGGCGTAAATTCGGTCACGCGTAACCCCCGGCATGTCGTCTACTATTGCGACGCGCCGTCCGCTTATTCTGTTTATAAGTGTGGATTTACCGACGTTAGGACGCCCCACGATTGCTACGATAGGTTTCATAATACAATCGTAGTTTACCACAATTATAATAAAATGTAAAATGTATTTAACAGGTTGTTATAAAATCCTATTTGTCAAAGTATTTTTTATATTCGTCAGGATCGAATTCTTCGGCGATTTCGGCGTCCGCTCTCGCCTTTTGTCCCGAGCGACGATTCATTGTGCGCTTGATTGCCGCCACGCTTTCGAATATGACAACAGCGGTGACGGCGGCGAGAATTATCGCGTTAAACGTGGCAGGCGCACCGAACCGTAACGGCGTTTTGTAGACGTACATTCCAACCGCCGACGACACTACGTCGCCTATCGGCATACCCAAAAATATGCCGCACAATGCCGCTATTTTCGTTTTGCCGACCAGATAGTCCACCGCGCCGCACAGGAAGCCGATTATAATAACGCACACCGTAGACGACGTTATAGGCGCGATAAGCAGCCATACCGATATAAACAGCGCGGCGGTTATAGACGTTACTATTATCGCCATACGCACCTCACGCATACGAAAAGCGAGCGCAAAAAACACGGCGGAAAATATGAGCGGCGCAAAGAACCCCGCCACGTTGAACTGTACGACGCCCACGGTGAACGTGGGAATAAACGCGCAGCCTATAAGCACGGCTATCATGACAAACGCCAGCCAGTACGCCACGCCGAAGCTTTTGAAAACGCGTTCGGCTATGCCTAAAAACAACAACACGGCAACCAAGCCCAATAATACAAGACCTATAATCATACGCTCGATTATTGACATATTAAGCGCGGTATATACATTACAACAAAAAAGCACGGTATTTACCGTGCCGTTTTGTAATGCTCATAATATTATGTTATGCTTTGCCGTACCAGCTGGTATAACGCGTTTGACCGTCGCTGTCCTTGCCTTCGAGGTAATTCAAAAAGTCGAAGTTTGCCCATTTGGAGCTGTCAAGGTTGTACACCTTGACGCTTTCGATTTTGATAGTGGGCGTGGGCGGCTTCCAAAGATATCCGTCGTTTATGTGCGAGTTGAGCGCAGCGGTGGAGCGGATAGCCTGTATGTTCTTTATGGTTTGAGGATTGAGCGCATGACCTACCATTGCGCAAGTCATAGAGCTGAAATTGTTGGGTACGGTTTCGCTATAGTCGCCGTAATAGAACTGGAACTCGGTAGAGGTATCCGTCCTGAACGTGAGTGCGCCCAGTTGTTTTACAAGGTTCTCGTTGGTGTCGTCCGAACGCACGCGCAGCCTGTACCCGAACTTTTCCGTAACCTTAGTGAACTTGCTGTTGGGAAGTGCACCGAAATTTTTGCAATAATCTTCGCTGTCGCTGCGGTGATTGGAGCGCTTATAATCCGAAGTGTTGTTGGAAAGCGGCTGGTCGACGTATCCGCCGAACCTTAACCACCCGCCCTGCGCGTCGTAGAACACGGTGTTGTCGAAATACTTGTTTGTCGCCAAAAATATAAAGTTGGTCGCAGCCGTGTCGTACTCGTCCTCGTCGATTACGTATTCAAGCTCCATGCCGTTAGACAGCGTAAACTTGGCAATAACGTCGTCGTAGCCGCGGTACGGGTTTACCACAAACATAATTACCGGCGCGATAAGCGCGGCAATAATAAGCAGTATGGCAACGCCGACTACGCAGCTGACAATAATGGTCGATTGCTTAGACCGCTTTTGCGATTGGGCCATTTGAGCTTCCGCACTGAGTTCTGGAGCGGCGCTCTTTTGTTCAACTTTCGGCCGAGACACATACGACTTGCTACCGACCTGTTTGTTCTGTTCCGCCATACGCTTTTGCTTGCGTTCCTTGGCGGTCAATGAATAATTGCGTTTTTGTTTCAAGATGACCTTGACCTACTACTTCTTTTGATTTTTTAAGCGTTCCTCGCGCTCTCTGCGGATGCGCTCGGCACGCTCGATAGATTGCGGTGATGAATTGCGGCGGTTTGCAATCCGTTCCGCAGCGGCGCGGCGATCGCGTTCTATACGTTCCTCCGCGGCCTTGCGCCTATCGGCTACGGTCGATCCGCCGTTATCGGTATTATTTGTAGTTTGCTCGGTTTTTAACGGTTGGGCTTCGACTATCGGCTCGTCTTGTTCACCTGCGTCGAAGTTGCGCAAAAACTCGTCAAACTCGCTTTCGCTCATTATCGGTTCGCCTTCCGCCGGCATGTCTGCACCGAACGTATCGAACGCGTCGCCTTGATTAAAGTCGTCTACCATAGGCTCGATTATCGGCTCGGCCTCGGCAATCGGTTCTATAATCGGCTCGATAACGGGCTCGGGCTGAGTGTCGGCTTCGGGCACAACGCCAAAGTCGTCAAAGTCGTCGTCGTTATTGCCATTGGTAACCATATCGAAGTAATTCACCGCGGGGCGCTTGCGTTCGGCGTTGGAATACATATGCTCCAACTCGCTGCGGCGGAGTACGTCGGAATCGGTAAGCTCCTGCGTAGTCAGTATGCGCTCGGTTTCCACAAGTCCCGTACCGTCGATCTTGTGCGTTTGTGCGTCCTGGTCGTGCCGTGCCGCCTCTTTTGCCGCGCGCTTTTCCTCGCGCGTCAGCTTGGTCTTGCCCTGCTTTTCCGCCTTGTCGGCCTTTTTGCCCGTAGGCGCGGCAAGCGGCACTTCGGGTACGGCATCTACGCCGGCGCGTGCAAATACTTGTCCTGCACCGCCTGCTTCCCCGCCGAAGTCTTGTATGGCGGCGTTCATGTCCATTACGTCCTCGTCCGCCAAAGCGTCAATAGGCGCGGGGCCGACCGGCTGTTGCTGTTGTTGCGCTGCGGGGCGAGCACCCTCCATTGTAGGTTGCTGGGTGGTTTGTCCCTGCTGCGGTGCCATAGTCGCAGGAATAGACGCCATTGCTTGCGGCGACACTGTGTATACGCCCTTGTCGCCTTGGAGATTGCGTTTATAAAACACAGTCTTAACTAGATTGATATACGGCAATATGAATATAAAGCCTAGACCGAGCGTCAACACGCCCAAGGCATACCAGCCTATAAGCGACGCGCACAGCGAGAAGTACATGCCCGTCTTTCCGCTCATCACCTTGCTCGACGCGGTAAGAGCGGCAGTCGGCTTCATTTTGGGATTGGCTATTAACAAATATGACGCCATCGACGTGCGCATTAAATATATCACACCGGGAACTATAAGGCACAGCAACAGCAAGAACGCTATAACCGTGCGCTTTAAGCTCATAAGCAAAACCTTGGTAATATTGCTGCGCGCTATCGTCTCGCCCAGTCGCCTTACGTTGTACGGCTGGCACCTGTACGATACCAAATAGAAATCGGTCATGGCAAAGCCTATCATGCCCGCACCGACAATAGCTATTATAAGCAATATCGAGCCGTAGCAAATCATTACGATAGCGGCAATCCTGCTTACAGCCGCGCCCATGCTTACGCACGACATAACCACCAACGCTATGAGCGTGATGAATATCGTGAACAGCACAGTGTATACAATGATTGCTTGGTGCATATTAAGCGCGAGCTTTTTTCTTGCCTCGCCTTTTATGTCTTTTCCTATCATATTTTACAGTTTACAGCATTTTCCATTATTTGTCAATAATTTCCCTACTTCTTTTGAAAAAGAAGTAGGCAAGAAAACTTTAAACGAAAAGTGTCGCACTATTTTATTGTCAACTATTCTTTTTGTCATACTGAGCGTAGCGAAGTATCTCAACCTTATTTTCATTCTTAATTCTGCATTCTTAATTCTTAATTAAAAATCCAAGGTCGAACCCACTGTCTACTGTGAACGTTTTTCCGTTTAAATATTCCAGCCCGCCTTTAAGCCCCGAAAAAGTAAGCTCCACCGCGGCGAGCATTTGCGTGTCGGGCGCGCCGTCTACCCGTGCTCCGCCCCTTACGCCGTACTTGTGCTCGCCTATTATCGGACAGCCGATAAAGCCAAGGTGCGCGCGTATCTGGTGCGTTCTGCCGGTGTGCGGGTATACGCTAAGCACCGCCGCGTCGCCTATGCGCTGCTTTACGGTGTACTCCGTTATCATCGTCTTATATCCCGTTTTGGGCTTGTCCGACACAAGCGCAAGGTTGCGGTCGTTCAGTAGCTTTGTGTACGCAGTAAGCGTTGCTTTATCCTCTTTGGACGCGGGCAGAACAACCGCCTCATACACCTTTTTTACCCGCCTGTCGCGAAAGGCGTCCGACAGCTCTTTCAATGCCTTTTCGGTTTTGGCAAACACAATGAGCCCGGTGGTATTTGTGTCCAATCTGTGCACTGCAAAAAGCGGCGCGTCGTACAGCTGCGGCAGCGCGTCGTACGCCGTGCGCTTAGGCTTGTCGAATATCACTATATTGTCGTCGTCGTAAACGGTAGCTACGTTTACGGCGCGTTTATTAAGCTCGTCGGGCACGAAAATGTTCACCCTGTCCCCGACAGCAAGCACAGCGTTTTGCTTGGATCTGACGCCGTTTACGCGCACCTCGCCACTTTTTATCAAAAGGTCTGCACGCGCCGACGACAGCGAGGGCACGTTACTTGCCAAGAACGACGACAGCCGTTCGATTTTATTTATTTGGAACTCGTATTTTTTTCCCATTGTATTTTTTCCGTATTATAATCGATGCCGCGATTACGGCAACTATACACGCAGCCGCACATGCCCACACCGTATAAAAAATGCGTTTGTCTGCCACATACCCTATCGCCGATTGATAGTAAATAAGCGAACACGTGTATGCAATGAGTGTATGCACGCACACGGAAAGCAACGCGCTTTTTATTCCGTTTTCCTTGGCGATTGCCGACAGCGTAGCTATGCATGGCACGTACAAGCATGTGAATATCATAAACGACACCGCCGCCGCCTGCGTACCGAACACTGTATCTGTGCCGCCGAGCGAGCTGATTACCGACACCACCGCTTCCTTTGCCGCTACGCCCGACATAAGCGCCGCCGTCGCACGCCACGACCCGAAGCCGAGCGGAGCGAATACAGGCGCGATAAAGCCGCACAGCGTGCTCATAAGGCTGTTTTCCACTCCGCCGGTGAATCCGTCCGACATGGAGAAGTTGCACAGCACCCACATGATTACGCTTACACACAGCACCACCGACCCGACGCGCGACAAGAACGACAGCACGTTGTGCCACACCACGCCAAGCACGCGTTTTGCGCTCGGTATTCGGTACGTCGGCATTTCCATTATCAGCTCGTCATCCACGCTTTCACTGTGCGACAAACATTGCATTACTTTCAGCACGACAAGCGCCGCCGCAAAGCCCAAAATATACATTGCCGCCACGGCTAAACCCGACAGCGACAAGTACGCCGAAATTGCCGTGAATACCGCAAGCCGCGCACTGCACGGACAAAACGGAGTTGCAAAAGCCGCCCTGCGGCGCGGACCCTCGCCCGATATGCCGCGCGTTGTAAGCACGGCGGTTGCAGAGCAACCCAGTCCCAGTACGACCGAAAACGCCGCCCTGCCGTTGAGCCCGAACTTTTTAAAAAAGTCGTCGGTTAAGAACGCTACGCGGCTCATATACCCGCTGTCCTGCAACAACGCGGTAAGCAAAAATATAAGCACTACCTGCGGCAAAAACGCAAGCACGGCACCGACACCGCCCACAATGCCGTCGGCAAGCAGTGAGCTCACCCACGGCGGCATGTCCGTCTGCAATACCACGCTTTGCGCGCGCTCGATAAGTCCCGCCAAAAGGTCTGATATGGGCTTGCCCAGCTCGAACGTTATAAAAAACACCGCCGTCATTACAAGCAAAAACAGCGGAAGCGCAAGCTTGCCCAGCGCCATTTTATCTATTTTTAATGTACTTTGCGGAACGGATGCGCTTTGCGCAACGCCCGCCAAAATTCGGTCTATATATCCGTAACGCAGCCGTGCCGGCAAATCTGTATCGCACCCGCCGCAGCAGCCGCAGCCCGATGTATTATGCCCGACGGTCTGCGCTATATACTCGTCGCGTTCCATTACTTTGAGTGCGGCAAATTCCCTTGTAATTCCCGATTTTGCGCCGCCGATATTAATTGCTCGGCACAGTCCTTGTACTTGCGGACTGTATGCGTAATCGGGCATTTTGGGCTTTTTGTTTAACGCTGTTATCGCCGCTTCGAGTATTGCCGCTTTGGGGTTCTTGTCCTTGACGGACGTACCGACAACAGGCGCGCCCAGCCTTTCCGACAGCAAAGACAAATCTATCTTGCCGCGCGCTTCGTCCATCATATTTACGGCAAGCACGACGTTTTTGTTAAGCTCGGCAAGCTGCATAAACATATACAGGTTGCGCCTTAAATTGTTCGCCTCCGCCACGTACACTATTACGTCGTAGTCGCCGAACAAAATGCTATCCCGAGTTATTCCCTCCTCCGCCGTGCGGGCGGAAAGCGAATACGCCCCGGGTAGGTCGGAAATATACGCATCGCGCGAAAGTCGTTTGGTGCGCACGTCCACGGTAACGCCGTGCCAATTTCCCACGGGCTCGTCCGACCGAGTAAGTCTGTTAAACAGCGTGGTCTTGCCTACGTTGGGATTGCCGCATAACGCAATTTTCATATCACCTTTCGAGTATCGTTATATTTGCGGCAACGTTCGATTGGATTACGCATGACGTCGACCCGAAGTCGACAAGTACGGAATGCTTATTCCTTGCCCGAACATAGTAGCGCGCGTTAAGTAATCCCAAATCGACAAGCCGCCTATGCGTATTTTCGCCGCCGCCGATTTGTGTTACCGTTCCGCTACTGCCAACCGAGCAATCGAAAAGCGTCATACCTGCTGTCGCACTCCCTACTTGAACGCGTTGATAAATTCGATAAACGAGGTCACGTCGCGGAAGTCGCGGTACACCGACGCAAAACGCACGTACGCGATTTGGTCGAGCTCTTTAAGCCCTTCCATAACGAGCTCGCCTATCTTTTTGGACGAAATCTCCTGTTCGAGCGAATTGTAAATTTGCTTTTCCACCGAGGCGACCAACGCTTCGATATCGCGTATGGCGACGGGGCGCTTTTCGCAAGCCTTGATTACGCCGCTTTTAATCTTGTGCGCGTCGAACTGCTGGCGCGTTCCGTCCTGCTTGACTACAAGCACAGGCGTTGATTCTATCACCTCGTAAGTGGTGAACCGCTTGCCGCACTGCAAACATTCGCGGCGACGGCGTATGCTGTTGCCCTCGTCGGTGGAGCGCGAATCTACGACCTTGCTTTCCGCATTACCGCAATAGATACACTTCATAATACGTTTTTCCTCTCGTAAGTATGTCATACAAACTCTATTGCAACGATTGTGCAATAAGTTTGTTAGCGTATTATACCATATTGCTGCGCATTTGTCCACCGATAAACATATAAATTTTATTCGGCGGTGGCTGCACCCCAACGCTCGGCACAGTCGAACAGCATGCACTTTTCGCACTGGCCGTCACACCCCTTATTGCCGCCGCCCTTCTTTTTTGGCGGAGGAGGTAAAAATTCGGGTTTGGGCGCGGGAACACACGTCGGCGCACCGCCCGACAAATCGTGTATCTCGACGAGAATAACATCCTCGCCGATTTTTTGGATACACTGCCACGGCACAAACAAATCCTGCGATTTGCCGAACAAGCCGCGCTTGCCGTACGGCAAAATTATGCCCTTAATCTTGCCGCTGTCCACGGAGAAAATAAGGTCGATAATATGGCCCATTCTTCGCCCGTCGCTGCCGTTAATCACTTCGCGGCGTTTGAGCTCGCAATACGTCATTTCGTTTTCCATAGCACTTGTATATGCGGCGAGCGCGCGTTTTGCTATCGTTTTTTTGTATTTGAATTATATTTTCGACGGCGCACGACAGCTTTCGCGCAAAGTAAGCCTATCTTTGCGCATACCTTCCCGCCCATTTAGCCAAACTTACCTTATGCCGACAACCTCGGCAAAAAGCGAATGAGGTGAACTTATGAAAACACGCGTTGATATTTGCGGACTGGACACGTCCACCCTGCCCAAGCTCAAACACGAAGAAATGATGGAGCTTATAGTAAAGGCGCAAAACGGCGACGAACAAGCCCGCGACCTATTTATTATGGCGAACCTTAGGCTTGTCCTTTCGGTTACGCAGCGGTTTGCGCAAAAAAAGCAAAGCGTGGACGACATATTCCAAGTGGGCTGTATCGGACTACTGAAAGCTATGCAAAATTTCAACGTAAGCTACCAATTACGGTTTAGCACTTATGCCGTACCTATGATCATAGGCGAGATTCGCAGGTTTATGCGCGACTGCTCCCCGCTCCGCGTTTCGCGGTCGGTGCGCGACACGGCATACCACGCGTTGCAAGCCCGCCAGCAAATAGAACACGAAACCGGCGACACCGCAACACTCGACGATATTGCCGCTGCACTAAACATTCCCGTGTCAGAAGTGGTGTACGCCCTTGACGGCATTTCCGATCCCGTGTCGCTGTTCGAACCGGTGTACCACGACGGCGACGACACCGTGCTAGTAATGGATCAGCTTGCCGACAGCACGGACGAAAACCGACTTAGCAAGATAGATATAGACGAAGCTATAGAGCATTTGAGCGAACGCGAGCGCAAAATACTGATGATGCGCTTTTACGACGGCAAAACTCAGATGGAAGTGAGCAAGGAAATAGGCATCTCACAAGCGCAAGTATCTCGTCTTGAAAAGACCGCCATAGCCGCCATTCACAATAAAGTTATGTAGCACTGCGGTTAATCGACTATATTTGCAAAGCTTTGCTGATGTCTTTTTTGAGTCTGTAAATAATCTTTTTTTCCAAACGCGAAATATACGATTGCGATATGCCCAAAAGGTCGGCAACCTCCTTTTGGGTTTTTTCGCTCTTGCCGCCCAAGCCGAAACGCATTTGCATAATAACGCGTTCACGGCTGTTAAGCCGTTCAAGCGCCTCGTTGAGCAGTCGACACTCCGCTTCGTTTTCCAGCTCCTTACCCACCGCGTCGGGGTCGGTACCGAGAATGTCCGCCATAACAAGCTCGTTTCCGTCGGCGTCCACATTTAACGGCTCGTCCAACGACACTTCGGCGCGCAATCTTACCACACGTCTAAGGTGCATAAGAATTTCGTTTTCTATGCAACGCGAAGCGTACGTAGCAAGCTTGATGTTCTTGTCCGAATCGAAGGAGTTTACCGCTTTAATAAGCCCCACCGTGCCTATGGAAATCAAATCCTCCACGTCCACGCCGGTGTTGTCGAACTTGCGCGCAATGTACACGACAAGCCGCAAGTTATGCTCTATAAGCAATGCCTTGACGGTGGGGTCGGTTTTGAGCCGCGCAATGGCGTCCGCTTCCTCTTGCGGTTCAAGCGGGTGCGGCAAGCCGTCGCCCGAGGTTATGTATTCCAAATCGCAATCATCTTTGCACGATAGCGCGCGCTTTATAGCCGCAAGTATAGAATTGAGTATCATACCACCTCCGCCATTACATCGGGACACAGCAGCATTTCATGAACATCCGAAAACCGTTTGCCCTGTCCGCCGACAAGTCCTACCATCGCATTTATTTTATGCCACTGCCTGTCCGAATAGACCGTTATTTCGGTCGGCTGCACCAAGTAAATTACCGTTTCGCCCGCAGGAGTTTTGGCCGTAATTGTGCGCAGCTTGGGCAAGCTTTTTGCAAATTTGACCGCCGCCGTAGTGTCCAACTTGTCCGTAAACCTGTCTATGTCCGTTATAACCACCGGTAATCCCGAACGTGTGTCAAATACGCAGTTGCCGGTGTCCAAAAATGCCGCAAACTTCATTTTGGTATCGAACACCGAAACCTCTGTTCCGTACTCGTACGGCGCTCTTACGCGCGGCACACGCATACGTTTTATGCAATACCTTATACCACCGTACACAACAACGCCGCAAATAAGCACCAAGCATATGGGAT
This sequence comes from uncultured Clostridia bacterium, assembly GCA_947178255.1. Classification (GTDB taxonomy): domain Bacteria; phylum Bacillota; class Clostridia; order Christensenellales; family Pumilibacteraceae; genus Anaerocaecibacter. The sequence continues at coordinate 24,465 of CAMWXP010000017.1, forward strand.
AGCGTGCCATAAACTCGCTTACGTTTTTTCCGCAGCAAAAGCAAAGCTCCACAGCATAACACGCGCCGCCGAACGCAAAAGTGCAGCATAAAAACACCACCGCCGCCACTGCGGGACGCGCCGTCTTAAAATACATAATACAACTAAGCGCCACCCACAAGCTCAGCTTAACCGCAATCGAAACGTATATCGAGCCGATGAACGGATAGAACACGGCAACCGCAGTACCGACTACCGATGCGACGATAAGCCGCCAAACCCTTGTCCGATTGTGACACAGCTTAGCCGCAGCCGACCCCGCAAGGTAGGTCAGCAAAAGATTATCGGCAATGACAAACTCTATGTACATACGTGCTGTTAACCTCGATACGCACATTGTAGCAAATACTTTTTGCGTTGTCTTTACCATTATGTCGAAACGGTTTACGCTTTTTATAAGTTTAACGGCTATTTTGTCTAATCGATTTTGCACAAAAAAAGACTACCGCACAATGCGATAGTCAATATGTAATATATTAATTTGTGTAAGCTGTAAAGAACGTGCCAGCCTCGGCGGCGAAGGCGCGCGTCAGGCGGACAACAGGTGGCAAGTTGCCGACGGGAGTGTAGAACCCCCTACACGACCAAGGCGACTTGACACACGTAGTTCGCATCACGCGATGCATGCGTCGCCGAGTTATCTACGTTTTTTGAGCTTGTCCAACCACGACTGCTCGCTGTCGTCGTCCATGCTTACGTAGTCGTCGTCAATCGGGCGTTGGGGCTGCTGCCTGTACTGCTGTGCAAACAGCGGCGGAACATTGCCCTGCGGCTGTTGCGGCGGGACAGGCTGTTGCATTTGACGGGGTTGCATTGCGGGGTTTTGCGGTATCATCGGCTGTATCGGGGTCTGAGGCATAGGCTGCTGCGGTTGCGGTTTCGCCGCTGCACCCGAGCCGTGATTGAAGCCCGTAGCGATAATGGTGACTTGCAGTTGGTCTTTAAGCTCGGGAACAATGGCGTGTCCGAATACGATATTCGCCTCTTTGGCGCAAATATCGCGCACAAGTTCAACGGCCTGCGAAACCTCGTTCATCTTGACTTCCCTGCCCTCGACCTGAACTATCGCGCGTGTTGCGCCCTCGATAGAGGTGTCGAGTACGGTGTTGTTTACGGCTCGCTTAACAGCTTCCACCGCACGGTTGGCGCCGCTGGCTCTGCCGATTGCCATAATCGCGTCGCCGCCGTTTTCGAGAATGGTATGTATATCTGCAAAGTCGACGTTAATCTTGCCGGGGTTGACAATAATATCGGTCAAAGCCTGAACGCCCTGGCGCAAAATGTCGTCGGCGTACTTGAACGCTTCCTGCGTGGTCAAGTCCTTTGCAACCGAAGCGAGCCGCTCGTTGGGCACAATGATTATCGAATCGACCCACTTGCGCAGCTCGGCAATACCGGCTTGCGCATTGCGCATGCGCACCTCGCCCTCAAATTTGAACGGCGTGGTTACAAACGCAACGACCAGTTTGTCAAGGTTGTGCGCTATCTCCGCAATTACGGGCGCAGCACCGGTACCGGTTCCGCCGCCCATGCCTGCGGTAATAAACACCAAATCAATGTCCTTGATAAGCTTTGTCAGCGTTTCGCGACATTCCTCGGCGGCGAGCCTGCCCTTTTCGGGATTAGCGCCCGCGCCGTAGCCCTTGGTTATATTGGAACCGATTTGCACTCTGCGCGTAGCCTTGGATATGCGAAGCGCCTGTTTGTCGGTATTGATCGCCATAAAAACGTTGACTTTAACCTGCGCCTCGATCATATTATCCACAGCGTTGCTGCCACCGCCGCCAACGCCGACTATCATTACCTTTACAGGCGAATTGGAATCATCGTCCTGAAAATTCGTCCCGTACTGCATATCTACCATATCTATTACTCCTTTTGTTTACGTTTGGAAAACCAACGTTTAAATCTATTCATCATTCCCCCGTTAATGGGGTTGCTCAAAAGCACCATGTTCAGTATGCCGAGCGCGGACGTCAGCGGCGCACTGTCCAGCATGGGCTGCAACGGCTTGACTGCTTCCGTCTCATGCGCAAGGCATTCGGACAAGTATTCAATCGCGCCGCGCATTGGAATCAGCCCACCACCGGTCACCGACAGCGGTATATACTCCGGATAATCGTAATTGCACTTTTTCAACGCTTTTTGAATATACCGCGCAAGCTGTTCTATTTCCAGCCGCACCACAAGATTGGTTTCGGCAACGTCAAAGCTCTTAATCTCGCCCGCAACTTCCACTTCGTACTTGGTTTGAACAACGGGCGGCTCGACCTCGTCGTTAGGCACATAATCGGGTTCGAGCGACAGTATAACCTTGCGCTTTAACTGCTCGGCAAGCCGGAACGGTATACCGAACTTGTCCGCAAGCGCTTCGGTAATGCGCCTTCCGCCCCAAGCAAAATACTTTTGCACACATATGCCGTCGCCCCTGCCTATGGTAAGCGCCGTACCCAGCGCGCCGACGTCAGCGAGCATGACGCACTTGTCACGGCGGAAATCGTCAAACAGTAATATTAGCTCGGCAAGCGACGCGGAAAGGAATTCGACGTCCTCTATTTCCGCAAGACCTGCCGCAGCGGTAATGTCCTCTATAAAGTCGTTACGAGCGAGTATATACGAAATGTTTCCGCTCAGCTTGGTGGAAGTCATCCCGACAGGCTCAATCAGCTTGTGCGCGTTGTCCAGTGTGTAGTATATGGGCTGCATATTGATGACCGTCCTATTGGGATCGTCAAAATGGTTGCCGCTGTCAAGTAGCGTTTGCACGTCCTTTTCGGTAACCCTGCGCTTTTTGTTGAGCGAGATACTTACGTCAACAACATGGCACTGCGAAAACTCATTAGGCACGCCTACGTAAAGCTTGTCTATTTTTTGCCGCGCACGAGACTCTGCACCCGCAATGGCTTGTCCAATGCAGTGCGACAGCTTTTCCCCGTCCAACCATTGTCCGCACGCATAACCGTCGTACTCACAAACCCCGACTCCGTCAAGGTTTATAGTATCGTTTATGCCGCGGCTACCGATCAACACGGTTATCTTGCTCGTGCCTAAATCCAAAATTGCAACGCTTTGTTTCAAGACATTACCCCTAATACTATCTATGATTGAAATTATACACTACGCAAGTGTTGTTGTCAAGTGTACGACTTAAAATAGTTAAATTACGCGCTTTGCGAAGCTTCCTCGTAGTACCGCGCGTAATAACCCTCGTCGGTGTAAACCTTGCCCGCGTACTCCACCTGGTTGTGTCTAAGGTACACACACTGCACCGAATCGGTAGCAGCCGGGCTCAAATTGGGATAAACCTTTATAAGCCCGCGCGTCGGAACAACGTCGGTAAACTGCGGGTCCATCTTGGCATAAACGGCATAGCCGCGCTCGAGCAACTCGATAAAGTCCACACCGTTGTCATGGATTTCTATGGAACAACCTGCGTTGGTACGGATGTATACGTATCCGTCGCGGCGAAAATCTATAAAGTTGATAAACCGATTAATCTGAAAATCTACCAGGCCTTTGGAGCGCAAAAACTTGATTATCGTATCTATATACTGCCTGTCCTTTCCGTCCTCGGATTGGAAAAAGCTACCTATCGTGGTGGAGGTCGCCGACGACGGTTTGATTGTAAAATACCCTGCCGACGGAGCGTCCGACACGCTGCCTATCTTGCCCGATAAATAACACTGGTAATATTGATCGCCGTTTTTGTATTGGAACGATTTCTCGTAAATAACGTAGTTTATTGTCACTTTATCGGGAAAACTGCGCTTAATGTTGATAACCTCAACGTCGGGAAAAGCATTCTCTATTTTTTGCTTGATGTCAGCCTCGTCGACAAAAAACATAGAGCTGTTTTGTTTGACGCCCGACGCGTCGATAATCTTTTTGTCATACTCCTCTATTTGAGGATTGTCGTAATAACTGTATGCGTCCACATGCCGAACAATAAAAGTGGCACCGCAAATGATGGCCAATACCACCAGCACCAACACCACTATTAACAATGTAATCAGCTTTTTGTTACGCATACATAGTAAGTATAACAAACTGCGTTATAAAAATCAAGTATATATTAAATATTTAACGTTGCTTTTATTCTATTTCCGTACGAACGATATTACCGCCGAGTTCGGCAAAGGGCTGCTCTATGCTTTCATAGCCGCGGTCTATATGCTCGACGCCGTATATTTCCGTTTTGCCCTCGGCGGCTAACGCTGCAATAACGAGCGCAGCCCCGCCGCGAAGATCGCACGCCTTAACCGCCGCACCGTGCAAGCGCGGCACACCCGCCACGACAGCTATCCTGTCCTTAACAGTTATATTCGCACCCATCTTGACAAGCTCGGTCGTATATCCGAACCGATTTTCAAAAAGGTTTTCCACTATTACCGAGCTACCCGTGGCATGCGACAGCATTGCGCAAAACTGCGGCTGCATGTCTGTCGGGAACGCGGGATAAACGTTAGTTTCAAGCTTATGTATCGCCTTGGGTCTGCCGTCCGCGCAAATGCGCACCGAGCCGTTACGTACGGTCAGCTTTGCTCCCGCCTTTTTAAGCCGCTCGGTTATTCCGAACAAATGCTCTGGCACAATATCTTTAACCGTAGCGCACCCGCCCGTTGCCGCAACAGCCGCAAGGAAAGTCCCCGCACAAATCCTATCGGGCATCGGCTTATACGTACAGCCGTGCAGCTTTTTTACACCACGCACGCGAATGATAGATCCGCCCGCGCCCGACACGTTGCCGCCCATTGCGTTTATAAAGTTTGCAAGGTCGACGATTTCGGGCTCGCGCGCGGCGTTGACGATAACCGTTTCGCCGTCCAACAACGCGCCCGCCATCATAAGATTTTCGGTCGCGCCGACGGAAGCGAAGTCGAGGTTAATCACGCCGCTTTTCATATCGCCGCCGTCGCAGCATATAACGCCGCCGTCGTCCTCTATTTTTACGGACAGTCCTTTCAGTCCCGAAATATGTAAGTCTATGGGGCGAAGTCCTATCTCGCAGCCCCCGGGATGGCTTATGTAAGCCTTTCTGCACCGCGAAAGGATTGACCCCAGTATAAATATAGACGAGCGCAGTTTGCCCGTTAAATCGGCGTTTATGACGTTTAGCGACACGTCGCGGCAGCAAACGTGCAGATTGTCGCCGTCAAATGCCGCACTGCAACCCAAATGCCGCATGATATTTATCATTGCGTCAATGTCCTTTAAATGCGGACACTTTTCTATTACAATCGGTTCTTCCGTCAGGATACACGCCGCAATTATGGGGAGCGCAGCGTTCTTTGCAGTTTGAACGGAAATCTCCCCGCCGAGCGGCATCCCGCCTTGTACTATAAGTTTTTGCATACAACATTCCTCTTACTTTGTTAGTATATGTGTACGCAAGCGCGGGCGTGCCGTAAAGATTTACAGTCGTCACGCCGATACAATATCCGTATTATATATTCTGCATAACAAAAAACCGTGCAACATATTTGTGTGTTGCACGGAATAATTAAATTAACAACATTTATTCGACGGTGAAGCCCGTCCATTCGATATGGTTATATTCCATTACGTCGGTTGAACGCGTCATGCCGATTTTTTCGTAAAACGGAATTGCGCCGCTGTTTGCACAAGTATACATTGCTATATTCTTCTCACCGCCTGCTAACTCGTGTATCTTTCTCACCAACGCTTTGCCGACGCCTTGGCCAACACACTCGCGCACAATGCCCAAATCGGTAATAAACAGCCAATATGCAAAATCTGTAATACCGAAGCAAACGCCGATTATTTCACCGCTTTCATTTCTTGCCACCAAACTTATCGAACATTTGCTTACCAAAGTTTCTATGCGCTCATTAAATCTCTCTTTGGGATACTGAGAACCCAAATCAGACTTTTTTAAAAACGCAATATATTCATACGCAGTCAAGCGTTCTTGTTTTATTGTATACTCCATATGATACCTCATACCATTTACGTTTATTTTGTTATAGCCCACAAGTAACAATCGACAAGAGTATCATTTTTGAACATGCTGAATTTTTTGTGTATGCCCTCGCATTGCATACCTATCTTTTCCATTACCCTGCCGCTCTTTTTGTTTTGAATGTGGTGCGTAGCTTGTATGCGCTCATAGCCTACGGCAAACAAGTACTTCAACACGCTCTTTGCGGCTTCGGGCATAATACCCCTTCCCCAATACTCGTCGCCTATTACCCAACCGAGTTCGGCGCAGCGTTTACGCTCGTCCTTGGCACAAACGTCTATACAGCCGATTACTTGGTTGGTTTCCTTCCACACTATCGCCCAGCAATAAGTATTTAACTCTGCGTAATTGGGCAAAACGATATCCGCAAGATAGCTTTTTGTATCCTCTACGGTTTTATGCGCATCCCAAGACAAAAACTCTGTTACCTTTTCTTTACTGCAATAATTGTCAAACATATTTTGAGCGTCAGACAACTCGAACCGTCTTAAAATCAATCTTTCGGTTTCTATAGTTTGCGTGCCTATATGTTCCATAATAGCTCCTTTAATGTAAAACTTTATTGCCAACGCGCAAAGTATAACTATTAAGCGTAAAATTACCAACTTTCAAATAAACGCATTCCCCATCTAAATCACATTGCAGTGGAGCAGCGCCAAAAAAAGAACCTGTATGTTTATCTACAACTGTCCCATCAAGAAGCAGATACGCACAATTCCATCCTAAATATAAACCGATTTCGTGTCCATTATATTGGTATGTATGGTATTTTACTCCAATAAGAGAACAAATAAAAAATACAATACAAACAAAGTCAAAAGATCCAAATATATATAATGCAATATAATATTTGTCTTTTATATAATAGCTATACTCTTCTATATATTCATAATAAATTACTTCCTTATCATTAATAGCCAAGCAAACAAGTATAATAGTAACAATTGCTGAAATTAAAAAGAGTATACCCCATACTATTTTAACAGTAGTTTTTCTTTTTTGAAATCTCTCATTATTTAACATATCAATCTCCTTACAAAATGTAGGCTTGTAAAAGCTTTCAATTAAAAACTCATACTGCTTTGAGCATAAATTTGCTTTATATAATCATTATAAAATTCTTTAAAATAAAAATCAATCTTATCAAATATGTTTTTTAATGCTATATATTGTAA
>CAMWXP010000018.1 GCA_947178255.1 uncultured Clostridia bacterium
ACGAGAACGGCATAAAATCGCTCGCCAGCATACCCGAAAAGCCCGTGCTTTTGGCACAGTTGCTTGGCTTGCTTACCAGCCCGATGCGTTCACTTGCTATTGCTTTGAATGAAGTAGCTAAGCAGAAGGCATAACTCAAAAATTAAATACCGCAGTAAGTACTGCCGAGTGGCGTCGTAAACGCCGAAACAATAGGGCAATACGATAGAAGCCCGCAAAAAAATTTTTAAGGAGAAATAATTCTATCATGGCAGATTTGGATAAGATGATCGAAGAGATCGAAAAAATGACCGTTCTCGAGCTTAACGACCTTGTTAAGAAAATCGAGGAGAAGTTTGGCGTATCGGCAGCGGCTATGGCTGTTGCAGCTCCTGCGGCAGGCGCCGCGGCTCCCGCAGCGGAAGAGCAGACCGAGTTCACCGTTGTGCTTAAAGAAGTCGGACCCAACAAGATCCCCGTTATCAAGGTTGTTCGTGAGCTTACCTCGCTCGGTCTTGGCGAAGCGAAAGCGCTTGTCGACAACGCTCCCTCCACCGTTAAAGAGAACGTTGGCAAAGCCGAAGCGGAAGAAATCAAAAAGAAATTCGCAGACGTCGGCGCTACCGTCGAACTCAAATAATCGAGTTTATAATAAAAACACTCGCACTTATCCGTGCGGGTGTTTTTTTGTTGAAATTAAGAATGAAATGTGGTATTGACAATGCATGTATGCGGCGGGTCGCGTGAGACCTCGCTCGACTGCGCTCGGGGTGATGGGTGGTGTGTACTTTGCTGTTTATAAAAGTGCGGCATATACTCCCATCATTTCGACCGAAGCGCGATAGCGCGTAGCGGAGAAATCTAGGCGTTAGCCGCATATATTAACCGTCAACCAGTAAATCATTCCATTCGGGATTTATGGAATTGATTAAAGCCATCTTCTTTTCTCTACGCCATTTCTTGATTTGTTTTTCACGTGCAATTGCGTCGGTATGCTTACTGCATGTTTCAACGTATACTAACTTATATGTTTTATATTGCTCGGCAAAACCAGCATTGATATTTGATTTATGCTCGAATGTCCTGCGGTAAATATTATTAGTAACACCTGTATATAATACGGTGTTGGTGTGATTTGTTAAGATATACACGTAAAATATTTGCATTGCCTTATTGTATAACACTGTACTTGTTTTGTCAATACAGGATAACGGCTTTTCTACTATGCGGTGGGTCGCCTAGACCCCTCCGCTGCGGTCGGGGTGATGGGTGGTGTAGACTGTACTGCAAGGTATAGCTCTTACTCCCATCATTTCGACCGAAGCGCGTTAGCGCGTAGCGGAGAAATCTAGGCGTAGCCGCATAATTCTATATTATTAATTATCAAACAGCTTTGTCGAGTAATACCTATCGGCGGAGTCGGGGAGGAGTACCACTATATTTTTGTTCACGTTCTCGGTGCGCGTTGCGATAACTGTTGCGGCATGTAACGCCGCGCCGCTAGATATGCCGCACAATACGCCTTCGGTCTTGCCGAGCTGCTTTGCCGCACTAAACGCGTCCTCGTCGGCGACGGTTATGACATCGTCTATAATAGAAGTATCGAGGGTGTCGGGAATAAAGCCCGCGCCTATGCCTTGTATTTTGTGCGCGCCGCTTTTGCCTTGCGACAGCATAGGTGAGCCGCTCGGCTCGACGGCTACTATTTGTATATTATGGTTTTGTTCTTTTAGGTATTTGCCTACGCCCGAAATCGTTCCGCCGGTGCCGACTCCCGCGACAAATATGTCCACCTTTCCGTCGGTGTCACGCCAAATTTCGGGACCTGTCGTGCGGTAGTGCGCGAGCGGGTTTTGCGGGTTGACAAACTGTCCCGCGATTATTGAGTTAGGCACTGTTTGCACAAGCTCCTCGGCTTTTGCAATCGCGCCTTTCATGCCCGCTTTGCCGTCGGTCAATACGATTTGTGCGCCGTACGCCTTGATTATATTGCGCCGTTCTATACTCATTGTTTCGGGCATTACCACGATCATATTGAACCCTCTTGCGGCGGCTACTGCGGCAAGCGCAATGCCCGTATTGCCCGAGGTCGGCTCAATAATCGTGCCGCCCGCTTTGAGCCTGCCGCTCGATACCGCCTCGTCTATCATAGCGGCGGCTATTCTGTCCTTAACCGAACCGCACGGGTTGAGGTATTCGAGCTTAGCAAAAACAGCCGCGTTAAGGTTGTTTGCGCGACTGTAATTTACGACCTCCAAAAGGGGAACGTTGCCTATTATTTCCGTAATTGATTTGTGTATTGTCATAGCATAATATGTTTATGTATTTAACTTTAATAATGTTCAAGTAAAGTATATATTTGCATATCAATATGTAAAAAATATTGACAATTTTATTGAAGTATGATAGTGTAATAGAGCAACACAATTTAATTTCAACGAAAAGAGTACATAAGCCAATTTGTACCCTTCATCTCTTTTCGTTGAGAAATTGTGTTGCAACAATCATGGAGTGTACTGTTGGGTGCGTTCCATGATTGGAACGCATTTTTGTTTTGGAGGAAAACATGGATACCATTAAGGACAACAATACTAATAACAGAGTTTATGATGATTACCCCACATTACAGAATTATGATAGTATACACTATGATATAAGCGGTGTGAAATTAGAATGGGGTGGAAATATGCCGCATATACAAATTCCTTTAGGTGTTGAAATAATTGCCGAAGGTGCCTTTAAGGGGTATAGCAAAATTATTGATGTAATTATTCCTAATACTGTAAATTTAATAGAGAGTGGCGCGTTTGAGGATTGTGTCAGTCTAAAAAATATAGAAATTCCAAACAGTGTGACGCAAATCGGTAACGATTTAGGCTCCAATGATAAAGGAGCTTTTTCTGGTTGTAAGAGCTTGAAAAACATAGCAATACCCAATAGTGTAACAAAGATTAATCGATATACGTTCAAAAACTGTACAGGACTAACCAATGTTGAGATATTGGATAGCGTATCATTTATTGATGAAGGCGCATTCTTTGGTTGTAGTGCTTTAACGAGCATAAAGATTTCAAATAAAGTGAAGGGTATTGGGAAAAGTGCATTCTCAGGGTGCAGAAGTTTAACAAATATCAAGATACCTAATAGCGTAATAATGATCGAAAAGAATGCGTTCTATGGTTGCTCAAATATAATACAAATAGAAAATGGAATACAATATGTAGATAAGTGGGTTATTGGTTGCGATACTTCGGTTACAACAGCAACACTGCGTAGCGATACTGTTGGTATTGCAGACGGCGCATTTTGCGGATGTGGTGGTTTAACAAGCTTGACATTACCGAATAATGTTAAAAGTATAGGACGAAATGCTTTTAGCGGATGTAAAAACTTCGATAAAATAACTATACCTAATAACGTAACAGATATCGGAATTATGGCATTCGAAGGATGTACTAATCTAAAAATATATTGTGAAGTTGGTGGAAAGCAACAGGGATGGGGTAATGAATGGAATAGAACTAATCGTTATGGGCGTAAGGATTATTATTGTGATGTCACATGGAATTGTAGTAATATTGACGGCATAATATATAAAATAGAAAATAACATGGCAAAATTACTTAAATGCATGGGAAATAAATGCGGGGAACTAAAAATACCACAGAGAATTTCTCATTTGGAAAATCTGTATAATGTAACGAGCATTGACCATAATGCGTTTATGAATCAATATGGCATTACGAGCATTGAAATATCAGACAAAGTGACTAATATTGGTAATCAAGCATTTTTGAGTTGTAGTAACTTAACTGACATAACGATACCAAACTCGGTTACGTATATTGGTGATAGGGCATTCGCTTATTGTAATAATTTAAAAAGCATAGTGATACCAAATAGCCTAGTGAGCATAGGCAATAGTGTATTCTCGTATTGTGAAAATTTAGTTGATATTAAATTCAATGGAACTAGAAAGCAATGGAAAAAGATTGCCAAGCAACACAAAAAGAGTTATCAATCAAAGTTATTGATAAACGGTTGTGAAGTGGTTTGTGTAGACGGTGCGATTAAAAAATAGATACTAATTGAAAAATATTATGCGTTTTCCGTGCGTGCAAATTGCGCTTGATATAACGAAGCGTACGCGCCGTTCTTTTTTAGCAGCTCGGTATGCGTTCCGCGCTCTATAATTTGACCTTTGTCCATTACGAGGATTATATCGGCGTGGACTATGGTTGACAGCCTGTGCGCGACTACGAAGCCTGTTTTTTTGCTGCCGTTTTCGGGACGAAGGAGCCTATCGAAAGCTGCTTGTACGCGCTTTTCGGTGCGGGTGTCTATGTTGCTCGTCGCTTCATCCAGTATGAGCATAGGCGGGTCGACAAGCATAATTCGCGCGATATTGATAAGCTGCTTTTGGCCTTGGGAAATTCCGTCGCCGTCGTCTATAACCGTGTTGTAGCCGTTGGGCAGGCGTTCGATAAAGCCGTCTATATCTGCGGCACGCGCGGCGGCGCGTACTTCCTCGTCGGTGGCGTCGGGCTTGCCGTAAGCGATATTGTCGCGCACGGTGCCCTTGAATATCCAGCTGTCCTGTAGCACCATTCCGAAGTTTTTTCGTATGCTGCTGCGGCTGAAGCTTTCGGCGTTCACACCGTCGAAAAGTATATGCCCGTCGACTGGGTCGTAAAAGCGCATAAGCAAATTGATTAGCGTTGTCTTTCCGCAGCCCGTGCGCCCGACTATCGCAACGAGCGTGCCCTTGTCTACCGCAATGTTCATGTCCTGTATTAGCGGGCGGTCGGGCACGTACGAAAAGTCGAGGTTATTTACGGCGATATTTCCGTCCGATTTAAGCTGTGCGCCGCTGTCGTCCTGCGGCTTGACCTCTGTCAAATCGAGTATGCGTTTTGCCGCCGCGAGCGAGGTTTGGAATTCGGTTATTACGCCCGTAATCTCGTTGAGCGGGCGGGCGAACTGGTTGGCGTACAGCAGCAGCTGTGTTATGCCGCCGACCGTTACTTGACCGTTGATTGCGAACACCGTGCCCATAACGGCCGCCACCGCGTACACGAGCGAGTTGATTAGCCGCGTGGACGGATTGACGAGCGACGAAAAACACAGCGCTTTGAAGCCGCAGTTTTTCAGCTCGGTATTGGTTGTATCGAAGTCGCGTTCGGAGCGGTCGGCGTAGCCGTATGCGGCAACGAGTGCGCGGTTGCGCACTGTCTCCTCGGTGCGTGCGTACAGCTCGCCGCGCACAGCGGTTTGTTGCGTAAAGTATTTGTGTGAGCCGCGTGCCACAAAGTACGACACCAATAACGAAAGAGGGGTGAGCGCCGCCACCGCAAGCGCTATCCACGGACTGATGCGTATCATAAACACGAGCGTGCCGATTATCGTTACAACGCCTGTAAATATTTGCGTTGCGCCCTGGACAATGCCGTCCGCTATTTGGTCGGCGTCAACCGATATTCGCGCAGTTACGTCGCCGGGGGATTGGGTATCCACGTAGGACAGCGGCGCGTCCACGATTGCGGAAAATCCCGCTTTGCGCGCGTCGGCTACCGCAAGGTGAGCGGCGCGGTTGGCGCACAGGTTCATAAGCCATTGAAACAGCAGTACCGCGGCGATTAAGCCCGCAAGCACGCAAAGATAAATAGCAAGCTTTTCGAAGTTTACGTTGCCCTTGCTTACAATACAGTCCACCGCCTCGCCGATAATTACGGGGGTAAACAGCATTGCCGCAGCCGTGATTACAGCGCACAAAAATGCGAGCGCAAGCAGTCCGCCGTGCGGTTTCAGGTACTTCATGAGTCGGCGCAACGTCGACTGTTTTTTGGTCGTATTTTTCTTCATAGCATTTATGATTGCGACGAGCAAAACTCGGCGTAAAGAGGGCAGTCGGATTTCAGCTGTTCGTGCGTGCCTACGCCGACGATTTTTCCGCCGTCGAGGACTATAATATTGTCGCAGCCCGATACGGCGCTTATGCGTTGCGATACGAATATCTTTGCGCCGTCAACTTGCTTTACCGCGTTTATAAAATCGCGTTCGGTGCGGTAGTCGAGCGCGGAAGTCACGTCGTCGAACAAATACAAAACGTTGTCGCGGCAAAGCGACCGCGCTATCGATACGCGCTGCTTTTGTCCGCCCGACAGGTTTTTGCCGTCGTTTTCTATAACGCCGTTCAGCCCGATGGACTGCGCAAGCTCGGTTGCCTGAGCAATATCAAGCGCGTGTAACAGCCGCTCGTCGTCGGCCGTTTCGTCGGCTATGCGCAGGTTGGACGACAGCGAACCGCGCAAGAGCGCGGCGCGCTGCGGCACGTAACCGATTACACGGCGCACGGCGGACACGTCGTATTCTGATAAGGGTTTGCCGCAGAACGATATTTCGCCCTTGGCGGGGATATAAAACTTTTCGGCAAGGCTGATTATAGTCGACTTGCCGCTACCCGTGCCGCCGATTATGCCGAGCGTTTGACCGCGCCTAAGCGTGAACGATATGTCGCGCACGTCGTAGTCGCCGTCGTACGCAAACGACACGCCGTCAAAACGCAGTACCTCGTCGCAGTCTTCTATGTCGGTGAGCGTGCCGTTGGGTTGCTCGGGCGCGTCCAGTATTTCGTTTACGCGCGCGGCACACGCCGACGAGCGGGTGAACGTGGAAAACACGTTGCCGATATTTACTATTACGAAAAACGCTTGCTGTAAGTAGTTGATAAGCGCAAACGTTTCACCCTGCGTAAGCGTGCCGATATTTACCTTTATGCCGCCGAACCACAGCACGGCGATTATGGCAAGGTTGACCACCGCAAATGTGAGCGGTGTGAGCAGTGCGGCAATACGCGCCGCGCCGATATTGGTTTTGGCGGTTGTATCGGCTACGTCGTTAAAGTCCGCTTTTGTATCCGCTTGTTTGGAGAACGCACGAATCACGCGCGAGCCGGTTATGCTTTGCGCGGTGGTGCGGGAAATCTCGTCGAGGTTTTTTTGCGCCCGCTTTACGCGTGGCATTGTTAAGCGCAGTACAAGCCAAATGGTGCAGGAAAGTACAATCGTCATTGCAAGGAACATAAGCGACAAAATGGGGTCGATTATCATGCTCATGACAAACGCGCCGATTACTACGAACGGCATGCGAAGCACAAGCCGCAAAAACAAATTGACTGCGTTTTGGCAGCCGGTGGTGTCGCTTGTAACGCGGGTGACGAGCGACGCGCCGCCTATCTTGTCGGTTGCGGAAATGGGAAGCTTGTTTATGCGTTTGAAGGTGGCTTGCCGTAATTTTGTGCCGAAACCCATGCCTACCTTGGCGGCGAGGATTTGTCCCGTAACCGAAATCAAAAAGCCGAGTACGGCGAGCACGCCTATCAGCGAGCAGTATTTAATAACGTAAGACTTATCGCCGTTAGCAATGCCGACGTCGATTACGCTTGCGATTATCATCGGAACGGCAAGCTCGAAGATAGCCTCTATCAGCTTGCACAGCGGCGCGGCAATCGTAGCGGGTATTAGACCTTTTAAAAACCGCAAAAGTTTAAACATATCTTAATCATTATATATAGTATGAAATGTAATGTCAAGATAATTCGGAATGCGGAATTCGGAATTACGGATTATTAATTGTTCTTGACAATGTGCGGATATTGTCGTATACTTAAATAGTATTCTATAATAGGGTAATATCGGTTTGGAAGTCTTTACTAGTATTTTAACGTTAATAGCCGGACTGGGCGTACTCATGATAGGTATGAAGATGCTCAGCGAGGGCTTGGAACGAAGCGCGGGCAAGGGCATGCGCAAGATGTTCGGCAAAATAAGCAACAATCGCTTTGCCGGCATTGGCGTGGGCGCTGTTGCTACCGTGCTGGTAAACTCGTCCGCCGCCACTACCGTTATGGTAATCGGCTTCGTCAACGCCGGACTTATGACCCTATTCCAAGCGACGTCCATTATTATGGGCGCGAATATAGGTACAACGCTCACCGGCGTTATAATAGCGCTATCCGGATTCGATATCGGCGTGTACATGGCGATACTCGCGTTTATCGGCGTAGCGATGATGATGTTTAGTAAGCACGACACCGCAAAAAAAATCGGCTCGGCAATAGCCGGTTTGGGACTTATGTTCGTCGGTCTGTCGTTTATGAGCGACGCGCTCAAAAGCTCGGCGGTTATGTCGAAAGCACTGCAAGACTTGTTTGTCGCCGTCGACTTTCCGCTACTGCTTATACTTATAGGTCTCGTTTGCACGGCGTTGTTCCAATCGTCCACGGCAATGACCGCGTTGGTAGTAACAATGGCGGCACCTGTCGCGGGCGGTGCGCCCATTATACCGATGCAAAGCGCGCTGTTTATTATACTCGGTACCAACATAGGTACGTGCGTGACGGCGATAATCGCGGCGGTGGGCGCAAGCACAAACGCCAAGCGCACGGCTACGATACACTTGCTATTCAACGCCATCGGCACCATCGTGTTTACAGTGTTTATTTGGATATTCACCGACGGCGTGGTGTGGCTGTTCGGGCAGATGACTAGCAGCACGCAAATGCAGGTCGCGCTGTTCCACGTGTTCTTTAACGTTATAACCACGCTTATGCTCGTTCCGTTTATCAAGCCGCTCACCAAGCTGGCAACGGCGTTCGTTAAGGAACGTCGGGGCGGTGACGACGAAGCGCCGCATATGTACTACATTGACGACAGGTTTTTGCAAACTCCGCCCATAGCGGTCGCGCAGGTCAAGCGCGAGGTAGACAACATGGCGACTATGGCAAAGACCAATCTTAAACGCGCAATGATAGCTGTGTTTACGCAAGACTTGTCAGATCGCGAAAAGGTGGAAAAGGACGAGCAGCGCATCAACTTTGTAAACAAGGGCGTTAGCAAGTATTTGATTAAACTTTCTTCGCTGGCGCTGCTGCGTTCGGACGAAAAGTTTGTCGGCTCGCTCCACCACGTAGTAAGCGATATAGAGCGTATTGCCGACCACGCCGAAAACTTTATGGAAATAGCCACGGCTATGCGCGAAAACGATTGCGTGTTTACGCAAGACGCGCTTGACGAGCTGGAAGATATGTACGACAAGGTTACGGCAATGTTCGATGAGGCGATGTATATTTTCGCTAACAACGCGGTAGATAGGCTTAAAGGCTTTTCCGAGCGCGAGGAGGAAGTGGATATTACCAAGCGCCTGCTCGGCAACAATCACATAGCTCGGCTCAATGCCGGCGGGTGTTCGGTGGAAAGCGGAACTTACTTCTATTCGATTATAAGTGCGCTCGAGCGTATTGCCGACCACTTAACCAACATTGCATTTTCTATTAAATCGCCGTCCGGCTCTCAGCGCGAGGCGATGGAAAAAATAGCGTACGAACAACGCCGCCGCACTCACGAGCGCAAGCACAGCGGAAAAACGCTGGTTGAAGACCGCGGCACTGCGGACGGACAAGGACAAGGAGATACCGATGATTTACGTTCTGGGGAGTATTAACAATGACATATTGCTCGACGTCGAGCGCATACCCAAAAAGGGCGAAACGATTGTTGCGGACGGATGCCAAACGGGCTTGGGCGGCAAGGGCGCAAATCAAGCGGTGGCTATCGCGCGGCTTGCGCGCAAGTACGACGACGGGCGCAAGTCCGTGCATATGATAGGCAAGGTGGGTAGCGACGCCGTCGGCGCCGAGCTTATTAAAAAGCTTGACGAATACAACGTCGGCACCGAATACGTTAGGCAGGTGAACAGACCTACCGGCATGTCCGTTTCAGCGGTAAGCGGCAAGGATAACCGTATAATAGTATACGGCGGAGCCAACCTCGGCATAAGCAAGTCGGACGTGGACGAAGCGCTGCAAAATGCGACAAGCGCGGACACCTTGCTTTGCCAGCTGGAAGTACCTACGTATATAGTAGGGTACGCGCTACGGCAAGCGCGGTCGTACGGCATGACCACCATACTAAACCCCGCTCCCGCAAAAGAGCTGCCCGACGACTTTTATTGCAATACCGATATTATCACGCCCAACAAGGCGGAAACGCAAATATTGACTGGCATAAACCCTAAGGACTGGGATTCGCAGCTCGCCGCTATGAAGGAATTTCACCGCCGCGGCGTGCGGTACGTGGTGCTTACGCTGGGCGAAAACGGCTGCGCCATATCGGACAACGGCAAGCTTGTTACACAAGTACCCGCGCGCAAGGTGACCGCTGTGGACACGACGGGCGCAGGCGACACCTTTGTCGGCGCAATGGCGCTTACGTACCCGCATGTCGGTATGTACTCGTTTAAGGAAGCATGCTTGTTTGCAACACGCGCGGCGTCGTTGACGGTATCGCGGCACGGCGGTGCGGAAAGTATTCCCGAGTTCGACGAGGTGTGCGAACTTTATAGCAAAAAAATCGGTGACAAATAAATCACCGATTTTTTTAATTCGGAATTCGGAATTATGAATTCGGAATTAAGGATAAGGATGAGACTCTTCGCTTCGCTCAGAGTGACAAAAAAGAATTGTGCGGCTGCGCCTAGATTTCTCCGCTTCGCGCTACGCGCTTCGGTCGAAATGATGGGGATACATGTTAAGCTTTACTCCCATCACCCCGAGCATCGCCGAGGGGTCTAGGCGAACCGCCGCATAGTTGCGTAGCTGTTTACACTTAATTCCGCATTCCGAATTCAATTTAGCTTTTTCCCGCGTCGGCGGTATCGTTGTCGGGGTCTATCATTTGATAGTCGTTGTTGGTGGGGCGGGTGCGTTTGCTGGGCGGCTTGCGAGTGCAGCCCTTTTTGTCTGTCGCGGATTTTTTGGCGACAGTTTTTGCTTTCGCTTTTGCCGTTTTTGGAAATACTTCCTTTTTTACCACCTCGTCGGCGCCTAATTCGCTGTCGCTGCTTTTGCCCGTCAAACGCTTCCACGCCGATTTTATTTTGCTTTTGATATCCATATACTATTCTCCTGCGGATATAGTATTTGTAGCGCGGCGCGGAAATATTCCGCAACAAAAAATCGGCACTCGTTAAAGTGCCGATTGTATTTTATAATGCAAGTTGGATTAAGAGCAACCACGCAAGTCCGTAGTAGGTGACTACCGCCACAAGGTCGTTGATTGTCGTTATAAACGGGCCGGAAGCGACGGCAGGGTCGATTTTCATTTTTTTGAACAGCAGGGGGATTGTCGTGCCGAACAAGCTGGACAGGGTCATTGCCAAGAACAGCGCGAGCCCTATGCAGCCCGACATTGTAAAGGCGTAGCCTGCGGTGCAGCCGGTGGTGATTAATACGAACAGTCCCGCAACGAGGCATGACAGCGAGCCCAAAATAATTCCGTTTACCACGCCGACGCGTAGCTCCTTGAATATCAGTTTTAGCACGCGCCTGCCTTTTAGCTGTTCGTCGCTCAGTACGCGTATCGTTACGGCAAGGCTTTGCGTGCCGCCGTTACCTGCCATATCCAGTACGAGCGACTGGAAGCTGACTATTATAGGCAGGCAACTTATTACGTGTTCGAACGAGCCGACGACGGTGGAAACGCCCAGTCCCAAAAAGAACAGTATCATAAGCCACGGTATGCGCTTTTTAATCGAGCGGGGAAGGGATTCCTCCATGTCCTCCGCCGAGGTCAAGCCCGCGAGCTTTGCGTAGTCGTCGCCGAACTGGTCGTCAACCTCTTCCACAAGGTCGGTGGAGGTAATTACGCCCAGCACTTCCTTTTTGGCGCCGAGTACGGGAATGGAATCCTCGCCGTAGTCTTTTAGGCGTTCGATACATTCCTCTATGCTTTCCGTCGCGGCTACCGACGGGTAGGAAGTCATTATAATGTCGGACAGCGCGGCGTCCTTGCGCGCCACGATAAGGTCGCGCAGCACGATAGCGCCGCAGTATTCGCCGTTTTCGTTTTCCACGTAAATGGTGGAAACGTTGTCGTTTTCGGCGGCTTGCTCCACCATCGTCTTCATCGCTTGCTTTATCGTCATGTCGACTTTGACAATGATGAAGTTGGTCGTCATGCGCGAACCGACTTGGTCCTCGTCGTACGAGTTAATAAGGTTGATGTCCTCGACGGCTTCGTCGTCCATCAACTCTATAATCTCGCTACGCGTGTCCTCGTTAAGCTCGTCCAGTAGGTCGACGGCGTCGTCCGCGTCCATCGATTCTATAATGTCTGCGGCGCGCTCGGCGTCCATCTTTTCTATATATTCCTCGGCGTTGTCGAGGTAACTGAATATATCGGAAATGACGCTGGGCGGCAAAACGTGCGCCAAGCGTTTGTGCGCGTTTTCGCTGAGCAACGGATATACGTCGGCTATATCGGCTTCGTGGTAGTCGCTTAGCGCTTCCGCAAGACCGTCATCCGATATGTCGCTTTCGCACAGCGCTAACAGTCCTTTAAGGACTTCGGATAATTCGCCGTCCATATTTCACCTCCGCTACTTTATTCCTTTATAGTATACATTTTTTTACCGTATTTCGCAACAGTTTTTCAGAACTTATACGACAATAATTATATTTAATTTTCTGTTTCGCTTATATTGCGCAATCGTTACGCATAGTATGTTAGCATGAAAGACGAAAAAACAATGAACAATACAAAATTCACTTCCCATTCCGTGAACATGACCGACAGGAAAAAAGCGGTCATGACGGGCGTTAGCAAGGTGGACGGCGCGACCGAAACGCAGATAGATTTGACCACTGCGCTGGGCAGGCTTATAGTAACGGGCACGGCGCTGAAAATAGCCAAGTTCGACGACGCCGACGGCAACCTTACTCTGCAAGGCAATATCGACGGCATAAAGTACGCCGCCGCGCGCGTGCCGCTACTTAAACGGATTTTCAAATGAGCGAAACGTACGCATTTTTGTTTTGCCTGGGGCTGGGCATTGCCGCGCGGTTTTTGTATATGGCAGAAACCCTGCTTGCAAAGCGTACCGACATTTTGCCCGTAACCGTAATACTGGACATGCTCACCGTAATAATAGTGGGCGGGGCGTTCACGCTGTACGTTATACTTACGGGTAGCGTGCTTGCGCCGTATATGTTTGCCGCTTTGCTCGGCGGATACTTTATAACGTACAAGCTGACGAGCAAAGGCAGAATTAAGAATTAAGAATGCAGAATTAAGAATTGTGGCGGCATTGCCGCATTAAGGTTGAGATTCCTCGCGTTGCTCGGAATGACAAGAAAGTAATAATTAACTTTTGTCATTCTGAACGCAGTGAAGAATCTCATCCTTTTTTTTGTGTGTAAAAATATTTGATTTTATTGTTAAAAAGGTGTAATATAGTGTTAAGAAATCGGTGAAGCATGCCGACCTTTTTACGAGGAGTTTATGGACGTAAAGAAACAACTTGCCGAGGAATTCGGTCTCAAACAAGAACACTGCTCAAACATTGTCGATCTTTTGGATCAGGGCGATACCGTTCCGTTTATCGCGCGCTACCGTAAGGAAATGCACGGCGCGACTGACGATCAGGTTATACGCGAGCTGTCCGAGCGCTACGAGTACCTTAAAGGTCTTGAAAAGCGCAAGGAGGAGATTCAAACGTCCATAGAGTCGCAGGGCAAGTGGACGGACGAATTGGCGTCCGCGCTGTCCGCCGCAAAAACGCTTACCGAGGCGGAGGACATTTACCGCCCGTACAAGCAAAAGAAAAAGACTCGCGCCTCCGTCGCTATCGCGCGCGGGCTCGAACCGCTTGCCGATATTATAGAAGCGCAGGAGCTGCAAAGCTACGACGAAGCCGAGCTTACCGCGCCGTACATAGACGCCGAAAAGGAAGTGCCGGACAGCAAGGCCGCCATTGACGGCGCGTGCGACATTATTGCCGAGCGCATTTCCGACGACGCGGCTATCCGCAAGACCTTGCGCGAAAACGCGCTTACCGCCGGCAGACTTACCGCCGCGCTTGACGAAAGCTGCACTGACGATGAAAAGAAAAAGATTTACGAAACTTACTTCAAGTTTGACGAGGCCGTTGCCACCGTACCCAGCCACCGCGTTCTTGCCGTAACCCGCGGCGAAAAGGAAGGTTGCCTTAAAGTGTCGGTAGTGGTGGACGAAGCTGCCGCATTAAACGCGATTGCCGCAGCCAAAAAGAAGCAATCTGCATTCGACGCGCTTATGGACAGGACGATAGAGGACAGCTATAAGCGCCTTATTGCGCCGAGCATTGAACGCGAAGTGCGCAACGAGCTGTTCGACCGTGCGTCCGAGCAGGCGATTAAGACCTTTGAGCGCAACCTTAAACCGCTACTGTTACAGCCGCCGCTCAAAGGTAAGGTCATACTCGGACTCGACCCCGCGTACAGAACGGGCTGCAAGATTGCGGTTATCGACGCGTCGGGCAAGTTTTTGGCGAGCTCGGTCGTTTATCCCACGCCGCCGCAAAAGAAAATCGAGCAGGCGAAAGAGATTTTAAAGGATCTTATTTACAAATACAACGTCGACTGCATTTCCATAGGCAACGGCACGGCGTCCAAGGAATCGGAAATATTCGTCGCCGAGCTTATAAAAGAGCTCGACCGTCCCGTGCAGTACGCCGTGGTGTCCGAATCGGGCGCGTCGGTGTACAGCGGCAGCAAGCTGGGCGCAGAGGAATTCCCCGAGCTCGACCTTACCATCCGCAGCGCTATATCCATTGCACGGCGTTTGCTCGACCCGCTTGCCGAGCTTATCAAGGTAGACGTGCGCTCGCTTGGCGTAGGTCAGTACCAGCACGACATGCCGCAAAAGCGTTTGACTTCGTCGCTGGAAGCGGCTGTCGAGGATTGCGTAAACAGCGTAGGCGTAGACCTGAATACCGCGTCGCACACATTGCTTTCGTACGTGTCCGGCCTTAACGCCGCCACCGCAAAGAATATTGTGGAATACCGTTCCAACAAGCCGTTCGGTTCGCGCAAGCAGCTGCTCGAAGTGCCCAAGCTGGGCACAAAGGCGTTTGAGCAGTGCGCGGGCTTCTTGCGCATAGTTGGCGGCGAAAACGTTTTGGATAACACTGCCGTTCACCCCGAATCTTACGACGCGGCGCAAAAGCTTATACAAAAGTTCGGCTACACCAACGAGGACGTAATAGCGTGCAAGCTTTCCGACCTGCCGCAAAAGGTGAAGGACGCGGGCGAGGAAGCGGTTGCCGCCGAGATAGGCGTTGGCGTGCCCACCCTCAACGATATAGTTACCGAGCTTATCAAGCCCGGTCGTGACGTTCGCGACGAGCTGCCTCCGCCCATACTGCGTTCCGACCTTATGGATATGAACGACCTTAAAGAGGGTATGCAAATTATGGGCGTTGTGCGCAACGTTACCGACTTCGGCGCGTTTGTCGATATTTCGGTACACCAAGACGGCTTGCTGCATATATCGGAAATTTCGGACGGCTTTGTCCGTCACCCTTCGGACGTGCTTAAAGTGGGCGACAAAATCAATGTGTGGGTGCTTAGCGTGGACAGAGAAAAACACCGCATTGCGCTGACAATGCTCGACCCCGCAACACGCGATCAACGCAAAGCCGACTACGACAAGCAAAAGCAAGAGCGCGCCGAGCAAAAGGCCGAACGCCAAAAGAAGCACGCCGAATATTTGGAGCGCAAAGCCGAGCGCGAAAAGAAACACCAAGAATACTTGGAACGTCAAGCCCGCCGCGAAGCGCGCGCAAACGGCGAGGGCGGCGAAGCAAGACCCGACCGCAGAGAAAAATTCGAAAACCGTAACGGCGAAAGAAAGTTCGAACGCAACGGCGAGCGTGGGGAAAGACGTTTCGACCGCGAACGCCAAAGCGGCTACCGCGACCGTGACCGCGAGGAGCGCAAGCCTTCCACCGAGAACATGACGATGGAAGAAAAGCTTGCGGCACTTGCTAAAATGTTCAACAGAAAGTAAAATAAGTAAGCGTTCCGAATAAAAAATCGGAACGCTTTTTAATTACTTTAAATTCGACAATAATTCCCAATTCCTAATTCCGCATTCCGAATTATATTCGGCATAATCGGGTGGCACAGAGAATATCATATAGCGATATCTATTTCAAGGAGTGCATTATGCCCGAAAACATCAATATTAAGAGCGACGAAATTGTATGGATCGCACGCGGTCAAGCGGTGGTCGAGGCCCGTCAGCCCATAAACAACGATTGCAAGGTGCTGTCCGCGTCCGCAACGGCGGTTACGACGCCCAGCGAAGTATTTGCGGGCGAGGCGCGGTACGTCGGTAAAACCACATTCGATTGCATGGTGCTGGTGGACGGCGCGGTGCAGTGCGTTACCGCAGTTGCCGAATTTTCCGATAAAATCACTTCGCCGCAGATTACGGCGGGGACGGCGGTCACGCTCATACCCGAAGTTATCAACGTGGAAGCGACGATTGAAAACGGCACGCTAAAAGCGGTTGCCGTAGTGGACACCGCTGCGGTCGCCGTAGTGGACAACGAGTATGCGTGCATAGCTCAGCCCGACGACGGAATTTACGCCGAAAAGCGCACTGTATCGTACAGTACCGCTTGCGCCGACGTTAGCGAAATCGTATACGTAACCGATAGCGTGGGCGCGCCCAAAATAACCGACGTGCTGTTTTCCGCTAGTCGCGCAATCGTTACGGGCGCGGAAGCTACCGACGGCGAAATCAAGGTTTCGGGTGCGGTTTACACCTTTGCCGCGGTCAAGGCGGACGACGGCACTATATCGTCCACCCGCATAGTTACGCCGTTTGTCAAGAGCATAGCGGCGCCCGTGCATGACGGGGATACGGCTTTTGCGTATGCACACATCACCGACAGCTCGGCAAGCCTTACGACCGACGGGCGCATAGAGGTTGCCGCCACCGTCAGGCTCAACGCCACCGCGCTTACCTCGGCGACCGCCGAAGTGGTTACCGACGTGTTCTGCGCCGACAACGAGATACTTTCTACCGAGCAAACGCTGCGCTGTATCACCGTCGAGCCGCTTACGACTATTATCGATACAGTGGACGGTCAAGTGCCCATCGAAGCCGATAGACTTGCCGCCGACAACGTTTTGTGCGTTACCGGCACGTTCTGCACGCTCACTTCCGCCAAGATAGAAAACGAGCGAGTCAACGTGGAAGGCTTGGTAGGCGGGGATATAATTTACTACAATGCGGAAAAGAACGCCGTGGACGCGCTTGCATTCCGCTTGCCATTTGCCATGCCGCTTACAAACCATACCGACGCCACGCAGGTAACCGCAATCGCCACAGTCACCGACGTAAACGTAAAGGTGCGGCGCGAATCGGTGTTCGATATAAAAGCCGAGGTTGCGTTTACGCTTATGCTGTCCTCGTCGTCCGAGTGCGAGTGCATAGCTTCCGTCGAAAAGGGCGAGGAGCTTGCTCGTCCCGACGCGTCTGTAATTATCCATATCGCCAAAGCGGGCGAAACGCTGTGGCAGGCGGCAAAAGCTCTGTGCTGTTCGCCCGAACGCGTACAGCAGCAAAATTCGGCAACCGCACCCTATTCAGGCGGGGAGAAGCTGATTAACTTTTGCAACAAATAACAATTAATTAGGAATTAGGAATTAGGAATTCGGAATTATGGATAAGGTTGAGATTCTTCACTGCGTTCAGAATGACAAGAAAATTACTTTTGTCATTCCGAGCAACGCGAGGAATCTCAACCTTTTTTCAT
Organism: uncultured Clostridia bacterium; assembly: GCA_947178255.1. Taxonomy (GTDB): domain Bacteria; phylum Bacillota; class Clostridia; order Christensenellales; family Pumilibacteraceae; genus Anaerocaecibacter. Next base: position 17,623 of record CAMWXP010000018.1, read on the forward strand.
TTTGATTGACAAATATTTTTTGCGCGGTGTATAATCGTAATATGAGTAATACGATTAAATTAAAAGCTTTCGCAAAGGTCAATCTTTCGCTCAATATTACAGGTAGGGACGAGGCGCGTTCCATGCATTTGCTGGACAGCGTTATGATGTCCGTCGATTTGTTCGACACCGTTACCGTAACCGAGCGCGACGACAAGCAAATAAACGTTAAGTTTATCGGCGCCGACGTGGGGGGGAACAACACCGCGTACAAGGCGGCAAAAGCCGTGCAGGATATAATAAATTGCAACGGCTTCGATATAACCGTCGAAAAACGCATACCTATCGGCGCAGGCTTGGGAGGGTCGTCGGCCGACGGCGCGGCGGTATTGCGCGCGCTTGACGTGTTGTATAAGCTTCCGTCGCTCGGCGTGGATATGCGTTCGGTCGCATTGTCCGTCGGGTCGGACGTGCCCTTTATGCTGACGGGCGGACTGGCGCGCGTTCAAGGCTTGGGCGAACAGCTTTTCTTTATAGAAAACAAATTAAAGCTGTTTATGGTCGGACTTATGGCAAACGGGGTTTCCACGCCCGCCGCATACAAAAAATTCGACGAGCTTCACGCAGATTGCAAGTATTGTCCGACGGATACCGACAAATTGTGCAATATGTTGTTGGACGGTGACAACAAGGCGATAGAGCATTTGGGTAACGCGTTGTATGAGCCCGCCGTGTGTTTTTCGCCCGAAATAGCGAAAAACGTCGAGCTTTTGCGTTCGTACGGGGCGGTGGTCAATCTTACCGGTTCGGGCGGCATGACGCTCGGCTACTTTGCCGATATCCAAAGCTTTTACGAGTGCTACACGGCGTTAAAGGACAAGGGTGCGCGTGTTTTTGCGCCCGCGCCCACCGGAGTATTGCACGAGCGGGTATAGCGGTCGTTCGCGCTCGATTTATGCGGTTTTTAGGCTGAAAAATTCTTCAATCAAAAAATATTCAAAAAAGGGCGTTTTTTCGATATTTTAATTTGATAAATACAAAAAACGCTTTAATTCACTTGCATTTTGTTTTGCATGTTGTTATAATGAGAGTATGAAAAGTGTCGATTTAAACACGAATTGGAGTGTGACCGTCAGGGAGGAAACCGCCGCTTGCGATCTTCCGTACGACGTGACCGCACACGCCGCGCGCGATTACACGTGCGCTTTCGGAGCGCTTAACGGGTATATCCCCACCGAAAGGGCTACGTTTACCCGCGCTTTACCGCAAATCAAAAACGGTAACGGTTTGGTCGACGTCAAGATTACCGGCGTATGCGGTTACGGCGAGGTGTTCGTAAACGACAAAAGCGTCGGACGGCTTAACAACGGTTACGCGCCGCACGTGTTTACGGTAAACCTTGCGGGCGCGCACAACACTATAAAAATCGTGCTTATGACCTCGCCCGAAATGTCGGACAAGTATTTGGGTCTGGGTATTGCGGGCGGCGTGGAGCTTGTTTATGCCGAAAACGCAGCGCCGTACGGCATAGATTATCCTTTTGTTAAGACGGCTGTCGTAGGCGACAGGGTTTACGCCGATACCGAAGTTACGGTGTTTAACGATTCGGACAAGCCGCAAAAGTTTATTCTCGACTGCACAGTGCTGAACGCACGTGGTAAGCGCGCAGGCAAAAAGCAGCGCAAAATATTTATACGCGCGGGACAGCACAAAATATTGGACGTGCGCGTGCGCATAAACAATGCGTACGAATGGTCTCCGTCCGACCCGTATATGTATACGATGACGGCCAAGCTTATCTCCACCGAAGGCGAGGGTGAGCCGTGCACCGCCGTCACGCGGTTCGGCGTAGTGTCGCGCACACTGTCGCAAACGCGCGGACTGTATATCAACAATCGCAAGACCTTGCTTATGGGCGCGTACTTATCGCACGCCGATATTGCGCTCGGCGCGGTTTCGCTGTACTGCAACGAAAAGCGCAAGCTGGAAGCGCTTAAAGCTATCGGTTACAACGCCGTTCATTACGTAGGCTGTCCCACCGCCGCCACGCTTGACGCGTGCGACGACGTGGGCATGTATGTTTTTGTCGATCTTTTCCCTTGCCTTAACGAGCCTAAATCGCCGCTGGGCGGGGTGTTGGGCGACCGTAGATATTACTCGGTATTCCCCAAAATCGCCGAGCTTCGCAACCATCCGTCGGTAACGATTTACGGCGTGGCGGACGACGTTGCGGAGTGCTACAACCGCTACGACGGTCACGAGCTTATAAAGGCGATTGCGGCGAGGATTAGGGAAATAGACTCCACCAGGCCCATAACCGTTTCCACGCGCGAGCAAGTGCCCACGCGCGGCGAGCTGGAACAGGCCGGCTGCCGCAAAACGGTGTTCGACAACGACGCCGCCGCTATCAATGCCGGCAGGGAGAAGGGCGTGTTTGACGAGCTTACGGCAGGCGCGTTCGACGCGGTTGACGTTTGCGGGTTCAACTATTTATATCCGTTGTACGAAACGGAGCGCAACAAACGCGACAGGCTGGTACTCGGCGCGCGCACGGACAGCGCGCATGCGTTTGACAGCCTTGACGCCACCGAAAAGAACGACCGCGTTATAGGCGACTTTAACGATTGCGGTATGGACTACCCGGGCGGCGGCAAGCTTAACGAAAACATTACGACGTTCGGCGACCTCGACGCCATAGGCTGCGACAAGCCGCAAAGCATATACAAGCGGGTACTGCTCGGCGAGCGCGGAATTGCGTACATAGTAGTGCGCGACCCCGACGGCGGCGAGCCTGTGCATATGTGGAACTGGCCGCGCTATCTCGGTCAAAAGGTGGACGTGGACGTTTACACGTCGGGCGACGTAGTTGCGCTGTACCTTGACGGACGGATAGTAGGGCGTAAGCTGGCGGGCAAGGTAAACAAGCACATAGCTTCGTTCAGCGTCGATTACTATCCCGGAACGCTGGAAGCCGTTGCCTACTTTAAGGGCACGGAGTGCGCTCGGTCGCGGTTGAAATCGGCGGCTTCGCCCAAAACGATCAAGCTTACGGCATATGCCAAAAACTTGTCGGTAGGGCGCAAGGACGTCGGCTTTGTGTACGTAGACGTTTGCGACCGCGACGGCGAGCTTGTTCCTTACGCAATGCGCGAGCTTAACGTAAGCGTAACGGGCGGCGAGCTTATAGCCTTTGTCAACGCCGACCCCATGCTCAGGAAAAATTCGTTTGACAGCTGCCCCGCGTACGGCGGTAGGGCGCTTGCGGTAATCAAGCCCGACCCCGCGGAGAATAAAGCGGTGGTCAAGGTCACAGGCGACGGACTGCTTGCAGCGCGTGTTTCGTTCAAAATCAAAAACTGAGCGACGTATCCATAGAATTAATGTTTAATAAATCGGTAATAATTTAAATCGGTCATCACCTTATTGGGAGTAAATATGAAAAAAACTCAACTTGTCACTTCGATAGCACTTGCCGCGGCGCTTGCAATAACGCCCGCAGCTATGCTCGGTTGCAGTGGCGACCACTACTCGGAAGTTAATTTTTCGGCGCAGGACACCGCTTATGCCGTAACCAGTCAGGGCGGCTCGGCAGTAGCGTACGGCAATAACATCTACTTTGTCAACGGCTACCGCGGCTATTCCGATTCGGACGGCACGGCCAACGTTTGGAATGACGTTGTAAAAGGCGCGCTGTACCGCGCCCAGCTCAACGGCGAACGCGACGCAAATAACAGTCTTGAATTTGTTGCGCAAGCCGACGGCGAGGGTATTGCGTTCAAGTACGAAAAGGGCAAGGACTACTTTGACAACGAGATTAACGTTGTAGGCACTACCAAGATAGCGCCCAAAACGATAGGTACGTCGGGATATAGCAGCGGCGGCTTGTTCATTTACGACAATTACGCATACTTTGCTTCGCCCAATAACGAAAAGAACAAGGGCGGTACCGTCCAAACAACGCGCACCGACTTCTTTATGATGCCTCTTTCGGGCGGCAAGCCCACCAAGCTTTACACCACTACCGAAAAGGTGGATACTTCGTCATCGCCGTATGCGTTCTATAAGTACGGCGGTAGCGTGTACTTGGTTGTTAAGGAAGACACCAATATCGTGTCGGTAAAGGTAAACACAAGCAAAGCAAAGGCCGACGATCCCGTGATATTTAAGGTGGGCGCGACCAGCGTGTACTTACCGGTAAAGGACACTTACTACAACGGCATAAGCACCAACGATGTCGAAGACTTTATCTACTTTGTACGCGAGGTCAAGGACAGCGATACGCAAAAGGCGGGCACCGTTATCGAGGCTATGCGCCCCGACGGCAGTGAGAACTTTGTCGTATCCATGACCAACGCTACCGAAACGATAGAGGCTGTGCGTGACGGACTTTTATTCTACCGCACTACCGAGGTAAACGAGACCAAGCTCAAATATACAAATCTTCACAATATGCTTATGGAACATTCCGCGAGCTATAAAAACGCTCAGGACGCCATAACCGACGAGGACAAAAAGACTACCGACATAACCGGAACATTCCCGATTTCCGTCAGCAGCTCGATAACGTCCACCTACGCTTTCCGTGCCGACAAAAACAGCAACGACGTTTATTTTGTAGGCGTAACAAGCAACGGCATGACCTTATACCAAAACGACGACAGCAATCCCGTAAAAACGCAAACGCTTTGCACGACTTCGGGCACGCCGCAGTTCATTAAGGACGGCTACCTATACTTTGCAGGCAGCAGCTCCGATTACTACCGCACACCGCTGTTCGAGAGTATAGACAGCGACAACTTCGGCGAGGCACAGCTGCTTGCCGAAAACACTTCCTCGGCTACCTTCGGTTGCGACTATGCGGCAGGGTACTTTACGTACTACGCCGAGGTCGATCAGTGGGCGAGCGGCTATGCGTACTTTGTCGACATGACCCACGAGGGCGCCGAACCTATCTTTGTCGGTCAGCGCGCCTCCAGCGATATCCCTTCGCAAGAGCAAATCGACGAAGCTAAAGGCGAAACGGAATAAGTTCGTGCGGCAATCTTGCTGTCAATTTCCGCGCTAAGTTCGTCCGCGCACTGCGCACGTAGCTCCACTACGAGCGCAGCACACGTCCTGCTTATCACGAAAATTGCCTACGCAATCTCGCTCGCGTCACTTATTCGTTTCACCTAAGGGCGAAACGGAGTAATTCGGAATTAAGAATGCAGAATTAAAAATAAGGTTGAGATTACAGTAGTTGTAACCTCAACCTTTTTGATTTGAATAATTGTGCGGCTAACGCCTAGATTTCTCCGCTCCGCGCTATTGCGCTCCGGTCGAAATGATGTGGGGTTGATATTGCCATTTCTATGTGGGAATTGTCCATACCACCATCATCCCGAGCGTAGTCGAGGGATCTAGGCGAAGCCGCATAATTTTAATAAAATCTTTTCATCAATTCTTAATTCCTAATTCCGCATTCCGAATTGATTACAAGTCCGCTAAGGCGTGATATTCCGCTCTGCCGAGCGATATTTCCAGATTGCCGTTGCGCACGCGCAGCTCGTCGATAAACGCTTTTTCCTGTGAGGGATCTTTGAGCGTCAGGTTGTAGGTAAGGCGGAACACGCTGCCGAGGTCGGCGCTTTTTGCCTGTATAAGCTCGTGGCTTACCGTGTACTTACTGAACAAATCGTCGAATACCGTCGTGTAGTCGAGGTCTTCGGGGATAGTGATGCGTAAGGTCTTTTCCTTGGCGTTCGGCTTCCGCTCCCACAGCCTGAACCTTGTGCAAAGCATAAGGCAAGCGCCTGCCACTACCGCGAATATCGCGCCGTAGGCGAGGTAACCCATACCGTACGCAAGCCCCGCCACCATCGATACGAATATTATGCAAATTTCCTTAGCCGTGCCTTGCGCCGAGCGGAAGCGCACCAGCGTGAACGCGCCCGCTACCGTTATGCCCGCGCCGATATTGCCGTTGATGAGTATGATTATCGTAGCTACCGCGGCGGGGAGTAGGGCGGTGGTAACAAAAAAGCTTTTGGACGAGCGCGAACCGTAGTAGGTCATAAATGCCAGCATGACGCCCGTCGCTATCGCCACGCCCAAGCATAAAAAGAACGTGCCTGCGTCCAGCTTACCCGTAAGTACCGTACTGAAAATTTTATCCAACTTGTTTTACCTCCGTCATTAAATTGTCGTGTTCTATTGTGTACGCCGTGCCGTACTTGGAGAATGACGTTTTGCGTATGCCGAGCGAGCTGATAAGTCTGCACAGCCATAGCGGAATGGACGCGCCCGCCTTTATTTCCATAAGGATTTTGCCGTCGTTTCGCACAGGCTTGCCGTCCGTGCCGCCGCACAAAGTCAGCCTGTCCGTCCGGTATCGTATATTAGTGTCAAAGGTTACGCGCAGACTGCTGTCGTCCTTGTCGAAGTATGCCGTGCGGTCGTAAAGCAGCAATATGCGCGGCGCCAGCGTTTTGTACAAATCTATTGCGTATGTAATTTCCTTGGCTATCTGGTCGGTTTGTTCGCGCACGTAGTCGAACAGTCCGCGTTCTGCGTCGGCGGCGGTTAGCTGTATTCGCCGTTTGAACACCACGCCGTCGTACTTCTTTTTCAGCTCCAAAAACACCTCGTCGTCGCCCTTGGCTTGGCGGTAGCTGCGCATACGCAGTTTCTCCTTGTACTCGGGCTTTTCCAGCGACCGCCTGGCAAGCAGGTAATCGTCGGTGTCGTAGTAAAGGCTTAGAATGGTGGACTTGCCGTACCTGTCCGCCGCCATGCGTTTTTCTATTTCGCTAAGCACGGCAAAATACTGCTCTGCGGTGAGCAAGTACTTGTATTCGTACCTTTTGAACACGCAATTGTTTTTCATCAAGCCCTCTACACAAAAATGTAACATTGTCATAATAGCATAGTTTTGTGTGAAAATCAAGGGCATTGTCGGAAATTTTGCCGTGCAATATTTCCCTATGATATCATTTTACTTGACATGTTTTGTCGCGCAGGAATATAATATTTTTAGCACAAGGACGTCATAAGCGTATGGCGTCCTTATGTTTATGAACATCCTATTTGCGGAGGTTTTTATGACGAACGTACCCGAATTATTCGGTTCTATGGTGTTTAACGAGCAGGTTATGCGCGAGCGGTTGCCTAAGGAAATTTTTAAGGCGCTGCAAAACACTGTTAATACGGGCGAACCGATTTCTTCCGAGGTGGCCGACGGAGTGGCAAGCGCCATGAAGGATTGGGCTATCGAAAAGGGTGCGACGCATTACACGCACTGGTTCCAGCCTATGACGGGCGTTACTGCGGAAAAGCACGACAGCTTTATCAGCCCTGCCGACGGCTGTGCGGTAATAATGAAGTTTTCGGGTAAGCAGCTTATTAAGGGCGAGCCCGACGCGTCAAGCTTTCCGTCCGGCGGTCTGCGTTCCACCTTCGAGGCGCGCGGGTACACGGCGTGGGATCCCACAAGCTACGCGTTCGTCAAGGACAGCGTGTTGTACATTCCCACCGCGTTCATAAGCTATTCGGGGCAGGTGCTTGACAAAAAGACGCCGCTGTTGCGGTCTATGGACGCGCTGAGCAAAGCGGCAAAGCGCATGCTTAAACTGTTCGGCAAAACGCCCGACCGCGTAACCGCGTCCGTCGGTCCCGAACAGGAATACTTTTTGATCCCGCGCGAGCTGTACAAAAAGCGCCCCGATCTCATTATTACGGGCAGAACGCTGTTCGGCGCAAAGCCGCCCAAGGGTCAGGAATTGGACGACCACTACTTCGGCAGCATTAAGACGCGCGTACTCAGGTACATGGAGGATTTGGACAACGAGCTGTGGAAGCTGGGCGTAAACGCCAAGACCCGCCACAACGAGGTTGCGCCCGCACAGCACGAGCTTGCGCCCATATATTCCACTGTCAATATCGCGACCGACCACAACCAGCTGACAATGGCTATCATGAAGCAGGTCGCAGAACGTCACGACCTTGTATGCTTGTTGCACGAAAAGCCGTTTGCGGGCGTAAACGGTTCGGGCAAGCACAACAACTGGTCCATATCCACAAGCGACGGCGAAAACCTTTTGGAGCCCGGCAAGGATTTAAAAAACAATTTACAGTTTATGGTATTTTTAACCGCCGTAATAAAGGCGGTCGACGAGCATCAAGACCTGTTGCGCCTGTCCGTCGCTTCGGCGGGTAACGATCACCGTTTGGGTGCCAACGAGGCGCCGCCCGCTATAATTTCCATGTTCTTGGGCGACGAGATTACCGACTTACTCGAAACGCTCGCGTCGGGCAAGGAATACAGCAACCGCGTAGGCAACAAGCTCAGCACGGGCGTACAATCGGTGCCCGAAATTTACGAGGACACGACCGACCGCAACCGTACTTCGCCGTTTGCGTTTACCGGCAACAAGTTCGAGTTCCGCTCGCTGGGCAGTGCGCTAAACATCGCTTGTCCCAACATAATGATAAACGCCGCTGTGGCCGACGTGCTTAATCAATTTTCCGACGAGCTTGAAAAAGCAAAACCCGCCGAATTCAAGGCGGCGGCGCTCGCTATTATCAAGCGCGAATATATTGCGCACAAAAGGATTGTGTTCAACGGCGACAACTACTCCGACGCGTGGGTGGCGGAGGCGAATCGCCGCGGGCTGCTCAACCTGAAAAGCACGCCCGAAGCGCTGTCGTACTACGACCTTCCCAAAAACGTCGAGCTGTTTGACAGACTCAAAATTTACACCGACAAGGAAGTGCATGCGCGCAAGGACATTCTGCTGGAAAACTACTGCAAGGTGATAAACATCGAGGCGGGCACAATGTCCGAGCTGGTGCTTAAACAAATACTGCCCGCAGCCATTCAGTTTTCCACAATGCTTGCCGACAACGTAGCTAAGCTTACCGCGCTCAAAGCGAATGCGGCTATGCAAACAAAAATGCTTACTGCCGTGTCTGAGCTTATACAAAACGCATATGCCGCCGTTCAAAAGCTTAACGACGCGCAAACCGCTGTCAAGGCCGCGGTTGGGCTGCAAGCGGAAGCGGATGCAAGCTACAATCAAGTAGTGGCCGTAATGCAGGAGCTTAGGGGATATTGCGACAAGCTGGAAACGATTACTCCCAAAGACCTTTGGCCGTTCCCGTCATATTCCGATTTGCTGTTGTACGTATAATAATTAATTCGGAATTCGGAATGCTGAATTCGGAATTGTGGCGGCGAGCCGCATTAAGGTTGAGATTCTTCGCTGCGCTCAGAATGACAAAAGTAAATTTGTGCAAGTACTCTTTTTGTCATTCCGAGCAACGCGAGGAATCCCAGCCTTTTTATTTTGTTTTTAGCATAGCTTGTTTTCTTTACAAATGCATATTAAAAGTGTATAATTATACCACATTACCGAATATACCGTTAAGAGGTTTTGTATGTTAGAGCTTAGAAATATTACAAAAGACTATAAGGTAGCCGACGACAAGGTGCACGCGCTCAAAGGCGTGTCGTTGACATTTCGCGAAAGCGAGTTTGTGTCCATACTCGGTCCGTCGGGATGCGGCAAAACCACGCTGCTCAATATTATAGGCGGACTCGACCATTACACGACGGGCGATTTGCAAATCGACGGCGTCAGTACCGAAAACTATAACGACAGGGATTGGGACACATACCGCAATCACCGCATAGGCTTTGTATTCCAATCGTACAACCTTATACCGCACCAAACCATTCAGGCCAACGTCGAGCTGGCGCTCAATATTTCGGGCGTGGAAAAGTCCGAGCGCATACGCCGCGCGCGCGAGGCGCTCGACAAGGTGGGACTTGCGGGACTGTATAACAAAAAGCCCAATCAGCTTTCGGGCGGGCAAATGCAACGCGTGGCAATAGCGCGCGCGCTTGTAAACGACCCCGAAATTTTGCTTGCCGACGAGCCGACGGGCGCGTTGGACAGCGAAACGTCCGTGCAGATTATGGACCTTATCCAAGAGATCGCGACGCACTGCTTGGTAATCATGGTCACGCACAATCCCGAGCTTGCCGAAAAGTATTCTACGCGTATTATCCGCTTGCTCGACGGCGAGGTGTTGTCGGACAGCAATCCGTTTACACCGTCCGAGCAGGGCGATCAAAACGCTTCGGAGGATACGGTAGACACAGTCAAAGCCGCAGAGGACGACGAGCAGGAAAATGCGACGGACGACAATAAAAAAGCGAAAAAGTCGCGCGCCAAAAAGTCGCGGTTGTCCATATGGAGCGCGTTTATGCTTTCGGCAAAGAATTTGCTGTCCAAGCTGAGGCGCACCTTGCTTGTGTGCTTTGCCGGTTCGATAGGCATAATCGGCGTGGCTACGGTGCTTGCCGTATCGAGTGGCGTACAAGACTACATAGAGAACATGCAGGACGATATGCTGTCCGGCAATCCCGTAACCGTCAGCACGTCGTCGTTCGATTTCGGCTCGATTATGAAGAGCATGAGCGGTGTGGACGCGGCGAGCGCGTTGCACCAGTCCGCGACAAACGGATACGTCAACGTCGAACAAATGATTGAATTTTTGGCGGACCGCGGCAAGGACATGGAAAGCGCCATGATAAGCAACAACATCACCAAGGAATACGTTGCTTACGTCAAGGCAATGCCCAAAAATTATTATGCGGACATCACTACCGATTTCGGCATAAATCTTTCCAACAACCTGTATACCGATTTCAAGTTGGAGGGCTTGGGTACAAAAAGAATGTCGCTGACTGCGGCGCTCGATATGTACACCGAGCTGCTCGGCAAAACCAAGTTTGCGCAATACTCGTCGTACATAGCTATGGTTACGGAAAGCTTTAAGCAAGCGCCGAGCAACGTCGACTTTATTTTGTCGCAGTACGAGTACGTGTCCGACCCCAAGACGAGCAAGGTTGCTACGGCGGCGGACGAGATTATGATAGTGGTGGACGACGACGTGTCGCTTACCGACCTACTGCTTGCGCAGTTCGGATATTTTTCGCAAGATGAGTTTTTGAACCTTGCGTACAAAGCCGTCGACGACGAGGATTACGACGAGGCGCTGTGGAAAGATAAGTTCTCTTATGACGAGCTTATAGGCAAAGAGTTTGTTTGGTATCCCAACAATACCGTGTTCACTCCGGTGGAAAATGCGGGTGCGGGGCAAAGTCCGTTTACGTACAACGCGGTTGCCGGCGATTGGACGACGGGCAAAAAGCTTAAAATAACCGCCATACTCAAGCCCAAAGATACCGTGTCGTACGGCAGTCTCAGCCGTGGCTTCTTTTACACAAGCGCGCTTACCGCGGAAATTTTGGCGGACAGCGCGTCCTCGCAGATAGTGCAGTACTTTACCGAGCATAACAATGCTGATATTGTCGGTATGCCCGGTAACACCATGTCGCCCGGTGTTACATACGACTACGAGTATCAGCTTAACGACGTAAAGTACGACCGCCACGCCATATTGGGCAGCTCGTCGTCGCTTGGTGCGTTGTCCGCTCTGTTCCCCGGAATGCCCACTATGCCGACGGTGTACACGCTAAGCAAGCGTGCTGTGGGCGGGGTGGATACGCCGCAAAAGATATCGATATATCCCACCAATTTCGAGATTAAGGACAGCGTTTGCGCGTACCTCGACAAATGGAACGGCAACGGCGATATAACGGTTGACGGCAATGTAATTTCGGCGGAAGACAGAGAGGACATAACCTATACCGACAACCTTGCAATAGTCATCGAAATGATAAGCAGCTTTATCGACATAATTACCGTCGCGCTTGTTGCGTTCACGTCGCTGTCGCTTGTCGTTTCCACCGTTATGATAGCAATAATCACTTACGTGTCGGTAATAGAGCGCATAAAGGAAATCGGCGTCATTCGTTCGTTGGGCGGCAGAAAACGCGACGTGTCGGCGCTGTTCAATGCCGAAACGTTTATTATAGGCGCCGTATCCGGCATAATCGGTATTGCCGTTACCTACATTATTCAAGGCATACTCAACCTTATCGTAGGTAATGCAGTCGGCATATACGGCATTGCCGCGTTGCCTATTCCGACGGCGCTAATTATGATTGCGCTGTCCATCGTGCTTACGCTCATTTCGGGACTCATTCCTGCACGGTTAGCGGCTAAGAAAGACCCTGTTGTAGCACTGCGTACCGAATAGTGAATAGATAAGAGTGAATAGTGAATAGTTTCGGATTACTCGCTACGCTAGTCCCTTATTTAATTAAATTAAATAAATTTTTTCCATAATTCCGAATTCCGAATTCCGAATTCCGAATTGGTGGACAAGGATATAATTATGGCAAAGACAAAGAAAACGTTTTACATTACCACACCCATATATTACGCGAGCGGAAGCTTGCACATAGGGCATTGCTATACGACGGTCGCAAGCGACGCCATAGCGCGGTTCAAGCGCATGGACGGCTACGACGTTTATTACCTTACCGGCACGGACGAGCATGGTCAAAAGGTGCAAAAGGCGGCGGAGGAGCGCGGGCTTTCCCCGCAGGCTTTCGTTGACGGGCTTGCTGACAAGATACAAAAGCTGTGGAAGCTTATGGACATAAGCAACGACGGCTTTATCCGCACCACCGACAAGGATCACGAAAAGGCCGTTGCCGATATGTTTACCCGCCTGTACGAAAAGGGCGATATATACAAGTCCGAGTACACGGGCAAGTACTGCGAGCCGTGCGAATCGTTTTGGACGGCGTCGCAGCTTGTGGACGGCAAGTGCCCCGACTGCGGCAGACCCGTGCGCGACGAAAAGCAGGAGTGCTACTTTTTTAGATTAAGTAAGTACGCCGACCGCGTGCGCAAGCTGCTCACCGAAACTGACTTTTTGCAGCCCGATTCGCGCGTAAAGGAAATGGTAAACAACTTTATAGACAAGGGACTTACAGACTTTGCCGTAACGCGTACGTCGTTCGACTGGGGCGTAAAGGTGCCCTTCGATCCCAAGCACGTTATTTACGTGTGGATTGACGCGCTGCCCAACTACCTTACCGCGCTCGGCTATTTGCAAAAGGACGACAGCCTTTACAAAAAATACTGGCCGTGCGACCTTCACATGATGGCTAAGGAAATCGTGCGATTCCACTCGATAGTGTGGCCGGCAATCCTTATGGCGCTTGACGTGCCGCTGCCTAAACGCGTGTACGGCCACGGTTGGATAATGTTCGACGGCGACAAGATGAGCAAGAGTAAGGGCAACGTCGTCGACCCGTTTATTTTGTCCGAGCGCTACGGCGTGGACGCGCTACGCTACTACTTGCTGTCCTCTATGCCGTTCGGCGACGACAGCAACTACACCAACGAGCTGCTTGTAACGAGCATAAACAACAACCTCGTAAACGATCTCGGCAACCTTGTGCGCCGCACGTTCGCCATGAACCGTCAATACTTCGAGGGTAAGCTGACCCGCCCCGCAGCGGTAGACAAGCGCGACGAGGAATACGTAAACGCAATTAACGGCTTGCTCGGCGAGGTGCGCCCGCTTATGGACAAGCCCGAGCTTCACTTGGCGCTAGCTAAGATATTCGGCGTGATAGATATGTCCAACAAGTATATCGACGCCAACAAGCCGTGGGAGCTTAACAAGCTGGGCGAAAAGGACAGGCTCAACGCCGTAATGTACAACCTGACGGAAGCTATTCGCGTGGTCGCAGGGCTGCTGCTGCCTTTCCTTACCAAGTACCCCAAACGCATATTCGACGGGTTGGGCTTGCCCGTGCCGTCGGGCTTCGATAGTATGAAGTTCGGCGTTCAAGCGGGGTACGCCACAACCGAAATCGAGCCTATATTGAACAGACTGGATATTAAAAAGGAGCTTAAAGAATTGGAAGAATTAGCCGAAAAAATGAATAAGACCGAAAAGCCGACCGAGCAAAAACCCGCGGCTGTCGAAGCCAAAAAGCAGCAAGCGGAAACCGCAGCGCCCGAACAGATAGCCATTGACGACTTTTTTAA
>CAMWXP010000019.1 GCA_947178255.1 uncultured Clostridia bacterium
ACTGCTCGGCTATATCGTTAAGCTCGGCGGTAAACCTGCCCGACCAAAGTTTCATGATTACCTCGAATTGAATTAAGAATTATGAATTCAGAATTAAGAATTAGAGAAAAAGGTTGAGATTCCTCGCTACGCTCGGAATGACAAAATGTGAAGTAACGCGACTGCATTAAATTGCTTTTGTCATTCTGAACAAGCGCGTAAGCGCGCCGTGAAGAATCTCAACCTCTTTTAAATTATTTCTTGTTTTTGTTGTTCTTTTCCAACATTTTGGCGCGGACCTTGAGGGGCAAGCCGAACAGGTTGATAAAGCCCGCCGAATCCTTTTGGTCGTAAACGTCGTCCTCGCCGAAGGTGGCAATGTCCTCGTCGTACAGCGAGTAGGGGGATGTCATTCCGGCGGGTGTGATTTTGCCCTTGAACAGTTTAAGCTTGGTCGTGCCGGTAACGTATTCCTGCGTTTGGTCGACGAACGCGGACAAAGCTTCGCGGAGCGGGGTGTACCACTTGCCGTCGTATACGAGCTCGGCAAACTTGATAGCTATATGCTCTTTAAAGAGCGCTGTGTCGCGGTCAAGCGTGATTTCCTCCAAATTCTTGTGCGCCGCGTAAAGTATGGAGCCTGCGGGGTTTTCGTAAACGCCGCGAGACTTCATGCCGACAAGGCGGTTTTCCACCATGTCGTCCACGCCAACGCCGTGCTTGGATCCGATTTCGTTAAGCGTTTCGATAAGCGCGACGGGCGAAAGCTTTTTGCCGTTTACGGCGGTGGGGATACCCTTTACCCAGTCGATGGTAACGTACTCGGCGGTGTCGGGCGTGTCCTTAATGGGTTTGCTTATAAGCAGCATTTCGTCCTTAGGCTCGTTGGCGGGATCCTCGAGGTCGCTGCCTTCGTGCGAAAGGTGCCAAAGGTTGCGGTCCATGGAATAGTTGTGCTCTTTGGTTACGGGCACGTCCAGTCCGTGCGCGGTAGCGTAGTCTATTTCGTCGTCGCGCGATTTGAGGTTCCAAATACGCCACGGCGCGATAATCTTCATATCGGGTGCGAGCGCCTTGATGGACAGCTCGAAGCGAACTTGGTCGTTGCCTTTGCCGGTGCAGCCGTGGCAGATAGCGTCCGCCTTTTCCTTTTTGGCGATTTCCACCAAGCGTTTGGCTATAACGGGGCGAGCGAACGACGTACCCAAAAGGTACTTGCCCTCGTACACCGCACCCGCCTTGATGGTGGGGAATATGCAGTCGGTGACGAACTCGTCTTTAAGGTCCTCTATGTAGAGCTTTTCGGCACCGCTCTTTTTGGCTTTTTCGTGAAGCGGGGCAAGCTCTTCGCCCTGACCGACGTCGGCGGCGACGGCTATAACGTCGCAGTCGTAGTTTTCCTTTAACCAAGGAATGATGATGGTGGTATCGAGACCGCCCGAATACGCAAGAACAACGCGCATTTTTGCCATAAGTATGTACTCCTTAACGTAAAAAATATTAACATACGTATTGTATAATAATTTGTAGCAAAAAGCAAACGAATTCGCGCAACAATCTAAGCCCAAGCAAAATTTTACAGAAAAAGCTTTTATAGAATGTGGGTATATTGTTCATGTAAAAGTCCGGAAGTAAGTTTTTTTGCTACTTCTTTCCAAAAAGAAGTAGGAATTTATATTATTTAATGTTTGACAAAGTGTCGAAAAAGTGGTATTATAAATCAATATTACAACTTTTGTGCGGCAACGGCGCCGTCAACGGTTCGTTTTAGCGTACAAAAAAATCTGTTGTAATATGCGAAAAGGTTATATTTATGAAACTACGTAAGCCTATCCTTGTAACGATAATATTAGCGCTGGTCGCGGCTATGATGATGTTTGCCGTGGCTTGCGGCGGCGATGACGCTGCCAAAACATATACGATGAGGTTTGAAACGTACGGCGGTACGGAAATCGAACCTATAACCGCGGTCGGCGGCAGCATGATTTTTGCGCCGAACGATCCCGAAAAGGCAGGCAGCACGTTTGCGGGCTGGTATACCGATTCCAACTTCGGCGGCGAAGCGGTAACAATTCCCAATATAATGCCCAATAATAACGTTACGTATTACGCCAAGTTCGACGTTCCCAAAACCGAGTATACCGTTATTTACGAATACAACAAGGGTAAAGTCCCGCACGCAAAGGATATACCCAACGTCACTGTACAAGCGGGCGAGAGCGTTACCGTTGCCGACGGCAACGATTACGGCGCGGTAGGCTATATGTTTATGGGCTGGTCGATTTACCCCAACGGACTTGTTACCGACGTCAAGCAGGACGGACAGTACAACGCGGGCGACAAGATTACGCTTACAGACAAAAACGTTAAGCTTTACGCGCAGTGGGCGGTGGAATATACCGACGCGCGCAAGGAAAACGGAGATAAGGTCTACGTATACGAGCCGCTTATCGGCAAGGGCAAGGGCGCGGCAAAGCTTATTCGCGCCGACGAAACAAAGCAAGACCTTGACGGCTTTGTAAGGGCCGGTACCGAAACCATATCGGGCAGCAACGAGTTTACGTTCTATGCCGACGAGTTTGACGGCGGCGAATTCAGCGGCAGGCTTAACGCCGATCGCACGTACGCCACGGCGGACGGTAACCAAGGTCAGTACGTTATGTACGACTATACGTTCGATTTGATATATGCCGATTACACTTTGGCGCTGGACGGCTTCGGCTATGCGGTAATGACACAGGTTGTCGGCGACCAAATCAGCGTTTTTGCCAGCGGCGATTACGAGTACGACTCCGAGCACGACGACTACATATTCAAATACAATGAACCAAAGGACGATGACGACGCAAAACCCAAAACGTCATACTTTAAAGTCTCACGGCAAAGTGTGGAAATCGGCGATGAGCAAACCGATTTCGACGGCCTGTTTGTCAGAATCGGAAACGAGAGCGGCACGTTTGCCAACGTAACATATTTCAGCGACGATGCGGAGTTGAGCATGTTAATGCTTGACGGCTACGGCAATGCAATGCTCAACGTCTACGACGGTAATACCGTTATTAAGGAAATACAAGGCATATATTACGGCACGGACAATTATACGGACGTCACCGGCGAGTGGCAGTTTGAACCGGTAGCCGCGGTAAACGACGGCTTTTATTTCAAATTCACTTTGGCGACCGTGCCGGTAAATACGGGTGCTAACACCGTATATTATTCGGTATTCTATGAGTGCGACGAAACCGTCGTAGGCAAGTATACCGCGGAGGATGCTGCCGACAAGAGTACCTTGTACTTGGACGGCTACGGCGAGGGCGAGTATATATCCAACGGCGTTCTTTACGTCGGTATTGTCGATGTAAAAGAAAACGGCATAGTCGAGTTTACCGAATGCAAACAGGGTGCAAACGGACAGTGGGTGAAAACCGACAACATAATGGTATTTGTAATAACCGCCGACAAAAAATTCTCTGTCAGTAAGGACGGTTTTATAATCGTAAATCACGTGCTTACCGATTATAACGGCAAGTCGACGGTGGTGGAAATTCCCGATACCGTTACAGCGATAGCCGACGGCGCACTTAACAATACGAACACAGGCGTATCGCTCGTTTCCGTTACCGTTCCCGCAAGCGTGACCACGATAGGTGCGTGTGCGTTCGAAAACACCACCACGCTTCGCCGCGCGATATTCCTTTCTACCACGCCGGTTGCATTGGACCTCTCCAACGAAAACGATCCCTTCCGCTGGCCGGCGGGCGACTTTTTGATAGTCGTGCCTCAGAACGACGGTGTAATCGCAGCGTACAAGACGGCTTGGGAAAAATATGCTGACAAGATAGTTGGCGCCGTCGACGCAGCCAAATTGCCTCAATTCGAGGTGAACAGCGACGGCGTGCTTATTCGCTACAACAAGCCCGAGGACTTGGAGGAAGGCACACTGCTGGATTTAATCCTTCCCGACGAGGTAACGGCGATAGGCGCAAATGTGTTTAGCGGTGTTACCGGCATAAGAAGCGTAAACCTTAACAACGTAACAAAGGTGGGCGACTACGCATTCTACGCTTGTGCCGATCTTGAAAAGGTCATATTTGCCAAGTACGACGAAGAAGGCGCATTGATTACGGGCGTTGAAGAATTGGGTATTATGGCGTTTGCCGCCTGCGACAAGCTGAACAACAGCGGAACGGCAAACGTGTTGGAGCTTCCCGCTATCAAGAAGATAGGCGAAAGTGCATTCAGCGGTTGCGCAAAACTCAGGCTTGTGCAGCTTGGCGAGGATATAGCCGAGATAGGCGACTTTGCATTCTATCAATGCAATATTTTCGAGGACGATCCCGCGCTTGTGGTAGAGCTTATGGGCGAAAATGTGCCGACTATGGGCAACAAGGTTACGCTCGGCAATATCGCGTTCAGGTTCAAAGTGCAAAGTATCGAGGTTGCGCTTAACTGCTACAAGGCCGAAACTTGGAGCGCATACGTAAGACATTTGTACAAAGAGTCCGGCGAGGAAGCGGGCATGTACATAAGCGGCGACAACACGCTGGAATTGGACGGCAGGGCAATATATCAAGGCTCGTATGTGTGGATGTACGCGATTGACGGCGAAAAAATCACATTCTACGAATACGATTCGTCCAGCGATTCTAAGACGCATTACGCCGCTATCGAGGGCAAGTACAAGGACGGCGTAATCAAGATAGCGATAGGCAGCACGGTGCATTACTTCAAGCGCATACAGGCGACTATGGAATATAAGTCCAACGACGGCAATTATACGCTTGTATGTAATCCGATGGATTTGTTGCCAGAAAATTATGAGAACAATACAGGCTATGCCGACGTCAAGTTTAACGGCAAAGACGTCAAGCTGTATATAAACGGCTACAACACCAAAGTCATTTACAAGTTCGAGGAAAACGGCAAGCTGTACGATATCTACATTTCGTTCGACGGCGAAGCGTTGAATATTACCAGAAAGCTTTCGCCCATTATGTACGAGGATATTACGGCGCCCGACGGCAGCAAAATCACAATTCTCATTCAAAACGGTTATGCCTATATTTTGAAAGCCGAGTTTGAGTTTGTTGTTGACGAAGCAACGGGTCGTAAACTCTACTGGACGGAAGCGAGCGGAATGGGCGTAGTAGCCCAGCAAAAGGACAATGTGTTCACGTTCTCGTTCCGTTATCTCAACGACACGTATAACTTTACCGTAACGGTGTCCGTCGACTATAAAACATTTACTTACATGCCCACTAAGGCATAAGCATATTTTGTTCCTTAATGCGGCGTCAGCCGCCTACAATTCCGAATCTGGCATTCCGAATTAAACTAAATCACGTTATCAATTTTTCGCACAAGGAAGTGCGTAAGGGTTTAATATTACCTTAAAGGAGAAGACACTATGGCTAAAAGATTGTTAAAAACAATGATACTGCCGCTGACCGTAATGGCTACGGCGCTTGCGTTTATCGCGTGCGACGGCAACAACCCGCCCGACGTAAAGTATAAGGTTACGTACGAAATAGGCGCCGGCGCGACAGGCACTGCGCCCACCGAAACGGACAAGGCTGTCGGTGAAAAGTTTATAATCAAATCGGCCGACGGCATCACGTATGAAGGCTATAATTTTGCCGGATGGAGCGACGGCAGTCTTATATACACGGAGGGCGCCGAATACACCATGCCGTCCAAGGCGGTAACGTTTACCGCGTACTGGAAGTCGGCCGACGAGACGATGATGTATACGGTAACGTACAAGCTCGGTGCTGCGGGCGAGGACGTTGTAAGAACCAACCAACCCGCCGCAAACTATACGGTAGAAGCACCCACGGTATACGAGGACACGGGTGACGACGAATATTACAAGCTGTTCGCGGGCTGGACGGTAGAAGGCGACGACACAGTGTATTTGCCCGGCGGTAAGCTTACGCTTACGGACGATACCGTGTTTATCGCGCAGTGGGAAGAATTCGACGACGACGACAACGTATGGACCGATACGACAGGCGAATTGCGGCTTTTCTTGTTGACCGACAAAGTCGGCGCATTTGCTTACCAGAACTTAGACGGCGATTATGTATGGAATTACTTTGCGTACACCGTCACCGGCACTGCCATTACGGTAACGCCCACAAAAGGTAATCCCGCTACCGGCACGTTAGAGGACGGCGAGCTTACCATAAGCGTTACCGTCGGCATGGCCACGTATCAATTTGAGCCGGAGCAAGAACAGCCTACCGGCAAGCCGACCGTTACGTTCAACGCCAACGGCGGCACGGGTACTGCGCCTGTTATTGATGATGCGGATATCGTAGCCACAACCAACAATCAGTATAATATTGTGCTTCCGCAGTGCACGTATACCGCACCCGCAAACAAAGAGTTTGACAAGTGGGAAGTCATAAGCGGCAATAAGTCGTTAGGCAACTATGCCGCGGGCTCTACGTTCAAAGCGAATGAGGGCGAAAATCTCACGCTCAAAGCCGTTTGGAAGGACACACAAGCTCCTGCTGGCGTTGTACTTTATGGTAACTGCACGTTGCCCTCAAAGTCTTTTATGGGGCAAACGCAAGGCGGTGAAACGGTAGTCCAAATTGTTATCGATACTACCGACACTCAAAATGTAAAAATCAAATATATGCTTGCCGGTGACGTTGCATACAGTAATGATAAAACCGCCGACGGTGAGGCTGATGCTCAATGGATGCCCGACGTATACGGCGACGATGCTTTATACTGCGGCGCATTCCAGATAGGCGCTTTCAAGTATAACGTTGTAGTCAAGTCCGACCTTACCGCGTTGTATTTATGCAATACAAACGACGAGCTTTTGGATAACGGCGAGTTCACCACAACGCCGCCCGCACCCGCTACGTACACCGTAACGTACGCCAATCCCAACGGCGCTACGGGCAATCTTCCCGAAGCAGTTACCGTAGACGAAGGCACACAGGTTACGCTTGCGGCTGACACGCAGTTCACCAAAGAAGGCTATGAATTCCAAGGTTGGAAGGTGAACGGTTCTTCCACTCTTCGCGAGGCAAATGATGAGATAGAGATTACCGCAAACACAACGATAATTCCCGTGTTTGGTATTGTCTATACCGACAGCTATAATAATCCGTGGATTGTACGAGATGACGGCTATGTTGATGATGGTTACGGTGAATTTGCGTATACTTTGGAAGGTAACACGATAACAATGCCGGATAACGGTGGATTTGAAGAGGGGCGTATTGATAACACCAATAAAACAATAGTGTTTAAAGATGCTTACGCAGGATTGACTGCAACAGCAGCGAATGGTGCAACGCTTGAATTAGACGGCTTTGGCGGTGCAACGCTCGGCGCGAACGTCGGCACCTACACTGAAGGCGGTTCATTGTTTGAGCCGGTGCTTATAATCACGTTCGGCACGGTTGTTGTAAATGACGTAGAAGTTCTTTGGGACGATTATGGATATACTGCTATAGGGCTTAATATCAACGCTACAATAACGATAGACGGCACCGATTACGTGTTTGGTTCGCAAGACGTAGAGCCTATAACTATACCTCAACAGTTTGTGGGTACTTTTAACGGAATGTCGGGTACCACCGCTTACGTTGTTAAAATTACAATGGACAGCGTAACCGTAACCGTTGGAGCCGCCGCACCGGTAGTGGCTGAGATTACTGACTATGATCAAATATCTAAAATGATTGCTTTCAATCTTGGTCAAGACGAGTGGTATATTAGAAAAGCTTCCGGATTTGATGACGACGTCGATTCAATTGAAATGGACGACGATTTCCGGTTCAGAAGTAGTATAACGCTTGGTCGTCCGACGAACGCGATTACGATTGACCCTGAATATTGCGGCACGTTTGTCGGCGGTGGCTACACTGTAATTGTCACCAAATACGCTGTTATCGTAAAGAACGGAGATGCTGCGGCTATTGTTGCCGAGCTTGAAGATTATGATGAAGATTATTCCATGATTTCGATGACGCTTAACGGCGAAGGATACTCTTTGATGTTGGATGAAACCGGATTATATTTAATGAGTGATGATCAGAGTGTTGATGTAACTCTTACACCCGACAACGGCTCGGAAGACGAAGGTAACGGTGTTCCTGCAAAGTTCTACGGTTATTACTCTGATGCTGGGTTTGATTATTCGGTTTACATAACTGACACAACAGTTGCTATATTCCTTCCGAGCTGGGATGAAGAGAAAGGAGCAACCAGCGTAGAGTATTATGATTACGGTGCGTGGGGAGAAGGCATAAAAGTTACTGTAGATGGCGTCGATTACGACATCCAGCTTGATAGCGAAGCCGGCGGACAAGTTACGTCATTAAAGCTTTATATAGACGGTGCCGAAACGCCTTTGGCAACGGTTACACCGGTTGAGTGGTAATACGTAATAATCCAAAACAAATTAATCCCTTGCAAGTGTCACGCACAAGCAGGGGATTTTTTTGTTTGACATGATATAAGGCAAATGGTATACTTATGCCACGATAATTGTTTTGCAGGAGTGAAACAATATGGACGAAATTCAGTCGGAAAAACTTGACGACACTATTGCGCAGCCGCTCGAGGTAAACGAACAAGCGGTCGCGGAAAACACGGAACAAGTTGAACAAATAGAGCAACCTGCGACGGAAGCAACGCCGCAAAAACGCACGGCTAAGCAGTGGGTCAAGTATTTTGCGCACAGGTATTTTATAGAAGCGTTTTCGGGCATGGCGCTCGGGCTTTTTTGTACGCTGATAATCGGCACTATAATAGGGCAGATAGGCTCGCTTATCGGCAATAATGCGTTCGGCAATATGCTGTATTATATAGGTTATATCGCAAAGCTGTTGATGGGCGCGGGTATAGGCGTAGGCATTGCGCACAGCCTTAAAGCGGGTAAACTAACAAGCTTTTCATCCGCCGTCGCGGGCATGGTGGGCGCAAACATAACCAACATCTTTGCGCTGTCCGGCATACACGTATACGGCGCTTCGGCTAATCCGTCAATAACTATCGGCGACCCTGTGGGCGCGTTTGTCGCGGCTGTCGCGGCAATAGAGGTCACTCGCCACGTAGAAGGCAAAACGCCCATAGACATTCTTGTAGTGCCGCTGTGCGCCGTTGCGTGCGGCACGGTGGGCGGCATTGCGCTCGGCATTCCGTTCGGTATGCTGTTTGCACTGCTCGGCAAGGCGGTGTCGCTTGCAATAGGCTGGGAGCCTGTGTCGTTCGGTATTCTCGTCGCTGTGGTAATGGGGTTACTATTAACTTTGCCTACGTCCAGCGCGGCGTTCGGTGTAATGATATTCAATTCGTCGCTAATAAACACGCCCGAGCTTGTTTACAACGCCAGTATAGGCGCGGCGGCGGCGTGCGCGGGGTGCTGCGCGCATATGGTCGGGTTTGCTGTGGCAAGCTTCCGCGAGAATAAGTGGGGCGGGCTTGTGTCGCAGGGTATCGGCACGAGCATGCTGCAAATTCCCAACCTCGGCAAAAATGCGCGCATACTCATTCCCGCGGTAGTGGCGTCCGCAGTGGCGGGCCCGCTCGCGAGTGCGGCGTTCAAAATTATGTGCGACGCTACGGGCAGCGGTATGGGTACGGCAGGGCTCGTCGGCGTAATACAAACCTTTATGACTTCTATTAACAACGGTATACAATGGTGGTACGTGCTTATTGCCGTGCTTGTGTGCTACGTTATCGTTCCCGCCGCGGTCGCGCTAGGCGTAAGCGAGCTTATGCGCAAAAAAGAGTGGATAAAGCAAGGGGACATGAAGATTTAATTCGGAATTCGGAATTCGGAATTAGGAATTATATGATAACAATAGCTTGATACCAATGCGGCGGGTCGCCGCATTAAGGATGAGATTCCTCGCATTGCTCGGAATGACAAAAGAGTAGTACACTGCAAAGATTACTTTTGTCATTCTGAACAAGCGCGTTAGCGCGCAGTGAAGAATCTCATCCTTATTTTTAATTCTGCATTCTTAATTCTTAATTCTGAATTATTAAAAATCGTTTGACAAACATAGAAAGGTCATGCTATAATTCTTTACGTACCTTATTCTCGGTATTGCGCTCTCCACGCAGTTCTGTGATTAAGGCGAATTCAATTTTGTCGGAGGTAAAAAATGGACAAACAGATCAAGGCGGAAATCATAGCAAAGTACGCAACGCACGAGGGTGACACGGGTAGTCCCGAGGTTCAGATTGCGCTCCTTACATGGCGCATCAATCATCTTACCGAACACCTTAAGACCCACAAAAAGGATCACCACTCCCGTCGCGGACTTTTGCAGATGGTAGGTAGCCGTCGCAGCCAGCTCAACTATCTTAAAGAAATCGACATCGAAAGATACCGCAGCTTGGTTGCCAAACTTGAAATTCGCAAGTAACACCGACTCAAGGGTGTGCCGTGGCACACCCTTGTTTGTTATGTTTAGGCGTTTTTTGGGTTCTTTCATTTAGGCATTATTAATTTAGGAGAAATATAAAAAATGGAATGCAATGTTTTCCAAACTGAAATCGGAGGGCGCACGGTCACTGTAGAAACCGGCAAGTACGCGGGACAAGCCAACGGCTCGTGTATCATTCGCTGCGGCGATACGGTTGTTATGACAAACGTGACTATGGCGGACGCGCCCCGACCGGGCATGGATTACTTCCCGCTCGGAGTAGACTTTGAAGAAAAGCTGTACGCAATCGGCAAGATCCCCGGCAGCTTTAAGCGCCGCGAGGGCAGAGGCAGCGACAAGGCGATACTTACGTCCCGCCTTATCGACCGTCCCATCCGTCCGTTGTTCCCCAAGGGCTTGTTCAACGACGTATCGGTCGTAGCTACGGCGCTTTCCGTGGACACCAACATCCCGCCCGAAGTGTTCGGAATGCTCGGCAGCTCGATTGCGCTTTCCATATCCGACATCCCGTTTATGGGCCCTACCGGCTCGGTAGTAGTCGGCTGTGTAGACGGCAAGTACGTTATCAACCCCGACAACGAGCAGCGCGCCAAGAGCACGATGCATGTGTACGTATCGGGTACTGCCGACGCCATAATGATGGTTGAAGCGGGCGCGCAGGAAGTATCGGAGGAGCAAATGCTCGGCGGCATACTTTTCGCGCACGAGGAAATCAAAAAGCAGGTCAAGTTCATCAACGACATTGTTAAAAAGGTCGGCAAGAAAAAGCTTGACATGGAATTGTACCATATCGGCGACGACGTAAACGAAGCGGTACGCAAGTACGCCGACAAAAAGCTCGACAAAGCGCTCGACACGTTCGATAGGTCCGAGCGTCAGGCTAATCAGGACGCCGTTCAGGCCGACGTTATGGAGCACTTTGCCGAACAGTTCGAGGGCAGAGAACGCGAAATCGGCGACACCCTTTACTACATGACCAAAGAGAAGGTTCGTGAAAAAATCCTTAGTAAGGGCGTTCGTCCCGACGGTCGTAAAACCACCGATATCCGCGATATTTGGTGCGAGGTAGGCGTACTTCCGCGCACGCACGGCTCGGCTGTGTTTACCCGCGGTCAGTCGCAAGCGCTTTCCATCTGCACGCTTGGCACTGCCGGCGACGCGCAAAAGCTTGACAACCTCGACGACGAGGAAACCAAGCGCTATATGCACCAATACAATATGCCGCCGTACTCGACGGGCGAAGCCAAACCGCTTCGCGCACCCGGTCGGCGCGAGATAGGCCACGGCGCACTTGCAGAGCGCGCTTTGGAGCCCGTCATTCCGTCGGAGGACGAGTTCCCGTACACCATTCGCGTTGTGTCGGAAATCCTTTCGTCCAACGGTTCCACGTCGCAGGCCAGCGTTTGCGGCTCCACGCTGTCGCTTATGGACGCGGGCGTGCCCATCAAGGCGCCCGTAGCGGGCATAGCAATGGGTCTTATCAAGGACGAAGCCAAAAACCGCCTTGCCATTCTTTCGGATATTCAGGGCTTGGAAGACTTCCTCGGCGATATGGACTTTAAGGTAGCGGGCACCGAGCACGGCATTACCGCTATCCAAATGGATATCAAAATCAAGGGCATTGACGAAAAGATACTTCGCACCGCGCTCGAACAGGCGCGCGTCGGCAGACTGCACATACTCGGCAAAATGCTTGCCGTTCTCGACAAGCCGCGCCCCGAGCTTTCGCAGTACGCGCCCAAGATCATAATGTTCACTATCGACCCCGAAAAGATCGGCGACGTTATCGGCAAGTCCGGCAAGACGATCAACAAGATTGTGGACGAGACCAGCGTCAAGATCGACATCGAGGAAGACGGCAGAGTGTTCATTGCAGGCGTCGATCAAGAGATGACCGCCAAAGCCAAAGAAATAATTATGAACATTGTCAAGGATCCCGAAATAGGCGACACGTACGTCGGACCGGTAGTAACGGTGCGCGACGAGCTGGGCGCGTTTGTGGAGCTTGCTCCCGGCCGCGACGGCATGATACACATTGCCAAGCTCGGCAGATACGTAGGCAAACGCCTTAACGCCGTGTCCGAAGTCCTTAAAGAGGGCGACACCGTCAAGGTCGAAGTTGTCAGCTTCACCAAGCAGGGCAAGATAGACCTTAAACTTATCGAAAAGCTCAGCGGCGACCCGATAGAAAAAGCGCCCGACGCCGACAATGCGGAAGAAGACCGCGGCGATAAGGGCGAGCGTAAAAACCGCCGTCCTCACGACCATCCGCGCGGTGATAGAAAGCCCCGCAAGGAAAAGAAAGACTAATCAATACTAAAACACTTGGCATCGTGAATATAATGCAATAGTGGCAAAAAGCCGCAAAACCGAACGAACGCTAATATAGTCGTGGTCTTGCGGCTTTTGTTATAAATGCGAGGTGTTATATGTCGCGTGCAAAGGTAAAGTTTTTACGTATTTTGGGCAACATAGTTATATGTGCCACGGTAGCGGTGGTGCTGGCGCTTTCGGTCAACGTAGGCGATACCAAGGTCAGCGCACAGGGCAGGCAGCCGCTGTATTCGGGCAAGTCCGCCACCAAAGTGTCGCTTATGGTCAACGTGTACTGGGGTACCGAATACATTCAGCCCATGCTGGACATCTTTGCCAAGTACAACTGTAAAACTACATTTTTCGTGGGCGGGTCATGGGTTGTGGGCAATCCCGACACGCTAAAAAAGATAGCGGACGCAGGGCACGAAATAGGCAATCACGGCTACTACCATAAAGACCACAAAAAGCTGGACGCCGCGTACAACCGCAAAGAAATCAGCTCGGCGCACGACGCGGTAAAGGACGTGCTGGGAATAGACATGAACCTGTTCGCGCCGCCGTCGGGATCGTTTGGCGATACTGCGCTCGGCATTGCGGAGGAGCTGGGCTACCGCTCGATAATGTGGACGCGCGACACTATAGACTGGCGCGACCACAACAGCGACTTGATATATAAGCGCGCGGTAAAGAACATCAAGGGCGGGGACTTGATACTAATGCACCCGACCGACAGCACCGTCAAGGCGTTGGAAAACATTTTACAGACAATTACTGCAGCGGGCTTAAAGGTTGCGCCCGTAAGCGAAGTCTTAGAGAGTGATATTGTGTAAAGCGAATTACACGCACGTAAAGGAGAAACATGACAGTAAAGAAATACGACAGCGGACTGACCGTAATAGTAGAGCCTAACATGGCGTTAAGGTCGGTTACGGCGGGCATAATGGTCGGCGCGGGCAGCTGCTTCGAAACGCCCGAAAATAACGGCATATCGCACTTTATCGAGCATATGCAGTTTAAGGGCACGGCAACGCGCAGCGCGGCGGAAATAGTGTCGCGCTTCGACCGCGCGGGCGCGGCTTACAACGCGTTTACCGGCAAGGAATACACCTGCTTTTACTTCAAGTCGATTGACGAAAAGCTGGGCGAGTGCTTCGAGCTTTTGTCCGATTTGTTCCTTAACGCGGCGTACGCGCAAGAGGAGCTCGATCGTGAGCGCAAAGTCATAATAGAAGAAATCAATATGAGCAAGGACGAGCCCGACGGCGTTTGCTACGACGTGTTGTACAAAACGGCGTTTGCGGGCGGCTCGCTCGGCATGGAAATATTGGGTAGCAAAAGCAACGTGCAGCGCTTTAACAAGCCCGATATTTTGGAATACAAAAAGCACAATTACTTGCCCAGCAATACGGCGGTTGCCTTTGTCGGCAATATTACCGAGGCACAGGCTTTTGAGCTTGTAGAGCGCTATATGGCGTCCTACGTGGCGCAAAAGTATACCGCGCCGCGCGTGCTCGAAAAACAGCAGTACCATGGCGGCTACGGCGAATATATTCACGACTACGAGCAGTCGGAAATTTCCATTGCTTTCCCCGCACTCACGTTTGCGGACGGGCGCACGTCCACGCTTGCCGCCCTCGATTGCATATTGGGCAGCGGTATGAGCTCGCGGCTGTTCCAGCGCTTGCGCGAAAAAATGGGGCTTGTGTACAGCGTGTATTCCTCGCCGTGGTATGGCAGAACGAACGGCATGTTTGCCATCAACGCCAACGTAAACGTTTGCAACGTTGAGCACTCGGTGCGCGCAATACGTAACGAAATCGACCTCATATTGAAGGACGGCGTTACGGACGAGGAAACCGAAAAAGCCAAAATGCAGTTAAAGGTAACCTCGCTATTCAGCAAGGAAAATCCTATGAATTATATGCTCGCGCTACTTCGCTGGCAGGTGATGGCGGGGCTTACCTACGATATAGATAAGCTGATATCGGAAATACAAGCCGTCACGCCCGACAAGGTGAACGCAATGGCGCATGAGGTGTTCGGCGGCAAGCCTACATTCGCGTACGCAGGCAAACAGCCTAACGCAAAAATCATCGATATTTACAACGGAGATTAGCATTATGGAAACCAAAGAAGCAACTGCGCAAAAAGAGGACAAGCTGGACGTTCTGTTCAGAATGCAAAAGGGCTTGGATGCTTACATACGCGAAAAACGCAACCTCGATTACAGTAAGGGCGAGTGGGTGTGCAAAAAGGCGCTTGCGCTTATGGTCGAGCTGGGTGAGGTGGTAGAGGAAGCCAAGTACAAGTGGTGGAAAAACCCCACCGAAATAGACGACGCCAAGCTTAAAGAGGAGATAGTGGACGTACTTCACTTCTTTTTGGGTATGTGCATAGACAGCGGCATGACAAGCGACGAGCTATTCGATATTTACCTGAAAAAGAACAAAGAAAACTACGACCGCCAAAACGGCTTGTCGAGCAAAACGGGATATGCTTTAAATGATAATTAAGAGTTAAGAATGCAGAATTAAGAATTATTCGGAGTAATAGCACAACACCAATGCGGCGGTTCGCCTAGACCCCTCCGCTATGGTCGGGGTGATGGGAGTATGGCAACGCTGTTTGGAAAAGGCAACTGCCAATCCCCATCATTTCGACCGAAGCGCGAATGCGCGTAGCGGAGAAATCTAGGCGTAGCCGCATAAAATTCTTTTATTAAAAAACGGCGCTTATGCGCCGTTTTTATTCTTGACAAAGAATATAATTTGTATCAATGTCAAGTAACTTACATAAATTTGCAAACGTATCGAGCGCGGGCAAAATATCGCCTTTAATATAATGCGCTATTGTGGACTGCGAAATATTCAATTCCTTTGCTATTGCCGTTTGCGTCAGTCCGCTTTGGCGTATGGCTTCCGCTATTCTTTTTCCTATTTGTTCGGATTTTATCACGCGTGCACCTCTCATAAAAACTATATAATTAATATATGATTTTTAATCATACTTTGCTTGACTTATGATTTATAATCATATATAATAACTATGATTATAAATCATAAAAGGATAAATGTGTATGGAAAAATGCAGTCAATGCAAGCATTTTGAACGGTATTATACAAAAGGCGTAAAGCGGTTTAGCAAAACGGAATTCGGTTTGTGTACCCAAAAGCACGAGAGCGTAAATATTCACGATTGTTGCGAACGCTACAAAGCGGGGGTGAGGTATAGGGGAATAATCAGTAAGCGCGTTAAGGTTTGTCTAAACGAATTACTGACTGAAATATCTGCAATACGCATGGTGATAGAGGAAGAAGCCGATGGCAAGCTACAAAAATAAGTGCCAATCATGCGACTATTGCAAAAGCTTGTACTTGATGTATGGGTTTAGATTTTGGCGCAGTAAAAGATACTTCTGTGCGCAGCGTAACAAGCCTATTGGTATTGACGACGGTTGCGATACGTGGCAAGCGAAAAGACAAAGATACGACCTTTCCGCGCAAAGGTTTGATGAGGTTTCGGACGATATTAATAGGTTGTTGCTCGAAAAATCGATTTGCGATTAGTCACGACAAAAAAGTTTTTGTATGTCGGATAAACTATTTTGTTTAAAAGTTTCTTGCCTACTTCTTTTCAAAGAAGTAGGACAAAAAAGTTTTTGTTTTTGTGCCAAAAGCCTTGAAAAGTTGAATGGGCTATGTTATAATGGTTAGTGCGTAGAAGTACGTAAATTTTTGCTATGGAATTTTACGGGGATCGTTATTCTCGTACAGAGGGTAGAAAAGTGGCACATAACAGAAGTCGTAAAAAGAAAAATAAGCCGAGCAACGGAAATCATGATATTTTGGGCGTTACGCTCATCATCATTTCCGCATTTTTGTTGCTTTGCATAGTTATCAAACCTATTCTCGGTGTTTTCAGCGAGGCTATTTTCGGCGTACTGTTGGGTGTGTTCGGTATCGCGTCCTATCCGATGTTGATTGCTACGCTTATTTTGGGTATTTTTATTTTGAGCGGGCGCAAGGTGCAGGCCGAAGTTAAAACAAGGGTGGGCATTGCGCTTGCCGTAATTTTCGGTCTTGTAATTTTGCAGTTGGCGTCCACGCACGCGTTTTTGGGTCAAAAGTTTTCGGCATATATCTCGTCGACGTATTCCGCCAAGTATTCCGCGGGCGGCATAATCATGGGACTTGTCGCGTTTGCGTTCAAATCGATTATAACGGAAGCTGCCACGTACGTTGTATTTTCGCTCGCGCTTATTGTGGATGTCATGCTTATGACGTCGGCGTTTAGCAAGCTTCGCGAGCTCATAAACAAGCGCAAGGACAAAAAGGTTAAGGAGGAGCAGCCCGAGGAGATTGAGCCAGATTTGCCCGTTACGGCGCAAATGGTTGTCGACGCAACGCCGATGCCGGGGCTGTTCACAGACAAGATAGAACCGAAAAATGCGGAAATAAGTGTGGAGTCGGGTTCGGCGTCCGACATCCCCGTCAGCTCGCCGCGCAAGGTGAGCGACTATTCGGACACGCCGGTATTCGAGGAGGAGGAAGATCCTGCCGACCGCAGTGCAGCTATGGCCGCCGCGCGTTTTCAGCTTTACAGTGATAAGGAAGAAATCAAACGCCGTGCCGCGGAGGAGTTCCGTGCGGCTAATGCTCAGCCGCAGGTCGAACAGCCGCAGCAGCTTCAAACGGAAGAACCTGTACGTGTCGCGCCCGAACCGCTTGAATATATGGACCCTCCGGCAAGGGTAGTGAACGACGCGCAAAACATAGAGCGGCCGCGCCGTGTCGATTACGACGGCACGCCCGGAAATCTCAACGCGCTGTACTTCCCGCCCGACAAGAATATCCATTTCAATGACGTCGGAATAGAAACAATAGTGGACGAGCATCCCAAAAAGCCGATAGCTGCCGATCGCAACCGCGAGCCTATTTACGACGGCAGCGACAATTACAGACCTGCGTTCGGTATGCCCAAAGCCAATCCGCGCTTGGAGCATGTAGAGCCTATTATAGACGCTTCACAGCCCATTACGCCTACTATCCCGCCCGTTCAGCCCATACAATCGGCGCCGCCTATATCGTACGCTACGCCGCAGTATGCGCCCGACCCCGAGCCTGTGTCGGTCGACGACAGGTTTATGCGTGCGTTGGAGGATATGGATAGGCCCAAGATGAACGATATCACGGGCGAATCTGTACAAACGTACGTTCCTCCGCTTGAAACCGAAAAGTTTAAGGAAGATATTTTCGACGCCAGCGACGCGCTTAATCCTTTTGCCGGTCAGGGCGGTGGCGCAATGCAAGAGCAAGAGGAAATTTTGGACGGCAGCAAGCCGTACGAGCCCGAGTCGCAAGGACAGTCGGACATAGAGGAAATCAAGCCGGACAAGGATCTTGACAACGACATTATAGACGGTTCGCTCGTTATATCCAACGAGCCGGCAATAGACCTCAGCGAGCGCCATTTCGACTACGGCGACGGCTTTACGGGCCAAGACAAATCGGGTCTATACGTCGCGGCGGACGAGCAGGAAAAGCCTGTCGTAGAGCCCGCCAAGCCCAAGACCAAAAAGAGCAATGCACCGCTCGAAAACCAAATGACTATACAAGGCGTTTTGCAGCAGCAGGCCGAACAGTCGGTCGTATCGCAGGACACCAAAAGGTACAGGCATTACAACTACAAAACTCCGCCGTACGACTTGCTTAAAATTTACGACGCCGTCGACGCGTCGCAAGAGGAGCTGCAAGCCAACGCCGAAATTTTGGAAGACGTTGTTTCGCGCTTTTTAAAGACGCAGGTCAGTGTTATCAATATCGTGCCCGGCCCGCAGGTAACGCGGTACGAGCTGGACGTGCCCAAGGGAACATCCGTCAAGTCTATCGAATCGCGTTGCGCGGACATAGCGTACGAGCTTGCCGCGGTCAGCGGCGTGCGTGTGGAAGCGCCTATACCGGGCAAACGCGCCGTAGGTATAGAGGTTCCCAACAAAAAGAAGGCTATAGTCGGTTTGCGCGAGATCGTGGCTTCGCCTGTGTTTATCAAGCACAAGTCGCCGATGCTGTTCTCGGTAGGTAAGGATATAGGCGGCGAGCTTGTTGTTTGCGACTTGGAAAAGATTCCGCACTTGCTTATTGCAGGCCAGACCGGCAGTGGTAAGTCGGCAGGACTTAACAGTCTTATAGTCAGTCTTTTGTACAAGTCCAGTCCCGAGGATTTAAGGTTTATCCTTATCGACCCCAAGCGCGTGGAATTCAGTAAGTTCCGCGGTATGCCGCACTTGCTGTTTGAAAAGACCATTACCGAGCCCGGCGAAGCGTTAAACGCGCTTAAATGGGCGGATAAGGAAATGAACAGGCGTTACACCGTTCTGCAAAAGTACGCGTGCAGCAAGCTTGCGGAATACAACAGCATGCCCGACGTAATCAGCGGCAAGCTTAGCAGGCTTCCGCACATAGTTATAATAATCGACGAGCTTGCCAACCTCATGCAGTCGTCTGTATCGGGCGAGATAGAAAGCAAAATCAGCAGCATAGCGGCGCTTGCCCGTGCTGCGGGTATTCACCTTATAGTCGCAACGCAGCGCCCGTCGGCGGACGTTATTACCGGTACGATTAAGGCTAACTTAACAAGCCGTATCGCGTTTAAGGTTCCCGACGCGACCAACTCCCGCATAATAATCGACGTTACCGGCGCAGAAGCGCTCACAGGCGACGGCGATATGCTGTTTTACCCGCAGGACGCATACGCGCCCAAGCGCGTTCAGGGCTCGTTTGTAAACGGCGAGGAAGTGTTGTCGGTAGTCAGCCACCTCAAAGAGCATTACGAATGTGACTTTGACGAGGAAGCCGAAAAGTACGTTGCCGGCGGCAACGGCGGCGGCGGAGCAGGCGGCGACGGCGAAGGCGGCGGTGAGCTCGATCCGCTTGCGTCCAGAGTTATGGCGCACGCCATAAAAGCCAAAAACATATCTACCACTGTCGTTCAGCGTAGGTTCTCAATCGGTTACGCGCGCGCGGCTCGCATTATAGATAACATGGAAACGGCAGGGTATCTCGGTCCTCTTTCCGGCAACAACAAGCCACGCGACGTCTTGATGTCGCCCGAGCAGTATAAAGAAGTGTTCGGACACGATCTCGACGATAACTGATTAACGGTCGATAATTTACGTATTCGGAGATAAAATGGAAAACGTCGCGATTATTTCACTCGGTTGTGACAAAAACAGAATAGACACCGAACATATGCTGTACCGTCTTGTGCGCGGCGGCTTTGCCGTGAGCGATGTGTCGGACGCCGACGTTATAATAGTCAACACCTGCGCGTTTATCGAAAGCGCGCGCGAGGAGAGTATTGACACCATTCTCAGCTATGCCGAGCTTAAAAAGACAGGCAAGTGCAAAAAGCTGATAGTAACAGGCTGCTTGCCGCAAAAGTACCGCGATGAGCTTGTTAAGGCTTTGCCCGAGGTGGACGCGTTTTTGGGCACGTACGAGTACGAGAATATCGTAGATATCGTAAAAGGCGGCAGCGCTTCGGACAATCAAGACGAAAACGCCGAAGAAGCAGTCGCTACCGAAAATTCCGATTATCCTAACGCCGCGTTTTACGATGCGGAAAACTGCGGACGTATGCTTACCACGTATCCGCACGTAGCGTACATAAAGGTTGCGGAAGGCTGCAACAACAGATGCACGTTTTGCACCATTCCGTCCATACGCGGTAAATACAAATCGCGTCCGCTCGCCGATATCTATGCGGAAGCGGAAAAGCTTGCAAACGACGGCGTAAAGGAGCTTATACTCGTTGCACAGGACGTGTCGCGCTACGGTTGCGATATCGGATCGTCGCTTATACAACTGCTTAGCGAGCTGGAAAAGCTGCCCGTTTTGATAAGACTGTTGTACTGCTATCCCGAACGAATAACCGACGAGCTTATAGAAAAAATATCGAGCTCGGACAAGATAGCCAAGTATATAGATATTCCCATCCAGCACTGCTCAAACAAAATTCTCAAATTGATGAACAGAAAGACCAACAAGCTTGCGCTGGAAAAGTTGATTAAAAAACTGCACGCAAAGGGTATAGTGGTGCGCACCACGCTTATGGTCGGCTTCCCGGGCGAAACGCAAACGGAGTTCGACGAGCTTTGCGAGTTTGTCAAAAAGGTCAAGCCCGAGTACGCGGGGGTGTTTGCCTATTCCAAGGAGGACGACACGCCGTCGGCGTGGTTGCCCGATCAAGTCAAAAAGTCGGACAAGATCAAGCGCGTCAACGCTTTGGGGCGGGTGTGCGCGGCTGTTACCAAGGAGTTCAACGCAAAGCAAATAGGCAAGACCTTGCGCGTTATGTACGAGGACGTTGACTTCGATAAAAACCGTTTTGTCGGCAGAGCGCAGTTCCAAACGCCCGACGTGGACGGCGTTGTGTATATTCAAGGCACAGGCTTGGAAGTAGGTAGCTACTACGACGTACAAATTACAAAAAGCAGTAATTACGACCTTTACGGAAAAGTTAAAGTTTGAAAGCGCATTCATCGCGTGATACGGGCTACGTGCAGCAACCCGCCTTGGTCACGTAGGTGGTTCTACGCTCCCGTCGGCTGCTTGCCGCCTGTTACCCGTCTGACGCGCGACTGCGCATTCAAACCGATTTCATGACAAAGGAGGTCATGGATACAACAATGAAGAAGAACGTACCCAATATTCTCACCGTCATCAGGATGCTGATGATCCCCGTTTTGATAGTTTTGTTTTTTGTCGAGTTCGAGGGGCATAGGCTTGCCGCCGCGCTCGTCTACTTTTTTGCGTGTTTGACCGACTTCTTTGACGGCTACCTTGCGCGCAAAAACAATCTTGTTTCCAACTTCGGCAAGTTTATCGACCCGATAGCCGATAAGATGATAATAGCATGTTCGCTTGTCGCCATATGCGTTGCCGATCCAGTTCAGGCGGCGTACGGCGGGCATTTGTATATCGAGCCGTCGAGTGGGCACAAAATCGTCATAGCCGTTTGCACAATGCTTATACTGTCGCGCGAGCTTATGATAAGCGTTTTCCGCACGATAGCAGCCGACAAAAAAGTCGTGCTTGCCGCCGATATGCTTGGCAAGTTTAAAACATTAGTGCAAATGATGGCGCTGTTTGCGTTGTTGCCCGTTGCCGACTTTGTGAAGTGGAACCAACTTGCGGGCATCGTATTCTTCTACGGCGGACTCATTCTTCTTGTGCTTGCCACAATTCTCACCGTCGTTTCGGGCGTGCATTATATCGTAAAGAACAGACAGGTTTTGGAGGATTAAATGAAGGTCGGATTTTTATCGGTAGAGCATCAAACCGTAGACCCGCGCACCGCAAAGATGGCGCTGTTTGACAACTGCCACACCGCGGACTTGTTTGTAACTGCGGAAGTAGGCGAGATAGACGGCGCGATAAATATGCTTCGTGCCACCTGTGACGCCATTGTCATAGACGGCAATGTAGACGCATTTTACGACGCATACAAGGACACGCTGTCGCACCGACCCGACCACTTCGAGCTGGACGGTAAGCTGCACAGCGTGGCGGCAAAGGTCGATTACAAGTTTTTGACCGACAAGTTTATTCCGCTGCTCAACAAAAAGGTAAAAAAGCGCTATGCCGTAATAGTGTTCAAAACGTACGGCAAGTCGGTTGACGAGCTTAAAACTATACTCAAAGAATACATGACCAAAAAGAGCAAGGTTCAGTTCGGATTCTTCGAGGACTTTTTGGAGTGTGAGGTTCACGCGCGCGTCGCTACCAACATAGCCAAAGAGGATATGAACGTTATATCCGATAGGCTTGTGGAACTGCTCGGCGGTTGCACGTACGCGTACGAGGATATTTCCATCAACGAGCGCG
Organism: uncultured Clostridia bacterium; assembly: GCA_947178255.1. Taxonomy (GTDB): domain Bacteria; phylum Bacillota; class Clostridia; order Christensenellales; family Pumilibacteraceae; genus Anaerocaecibacter. The sequence continues at coordinate 22,604 of CAMWXP010000019.1, forward strand.
TGGCGCAAATATTAAGAGCCGAGGGGCTTAAAATCAAAATCGCCGAATCGTTTACCGGCGGCGCACTCGGTGCGGCATTCACGTCCGTTGCGGGCGCGAGCGACTATCTTATGGAAGACGTTGTTACGTACTCCGTCGCGTCCAAGAATAAGCGGCTGGGCGTTCCGTTCGAAACAATAGCCGCCAAGGGCGTAGTCAGCGGCGATACCGCGTACAATATGGCGCTCGGGCTTATGGCAAGCGGGGATTGCGATATAGCCATCGCAACCACTGGCAACGCAGGTCCGTCCGTGCAGAACGGCGCGCTCGGGCTTTGCTACGTCGCGCTCGGCATAACCTCGCAAAAGAGCATAGCCGTCATTAAATACGTGTTTGGCGGCGACCGTGACTACAACATAAAAAGCGGCGTTAAAAACGCCATGTTCTTGCTGTACGAAAGCTTAATAAGTTACAGACGGCAAAAGAAGCAGCGGGAGGCAATGGCTGCGGCACAAGCCCAACAATCCGCACAGTCTATGCAACAGCCCGTACAGCAGCCTGTACAACAGCAACCGCAATACGTACAGCAACAGCCTATGCAACCGCAGTACGCGCCGCAGCAGCCTGCACAGCAACCCGTACATGCGCAACCCACCACACCTATTGCGCCGTTTGCGCCGACCATTGTTGCGCCGGGCGACGGCACCGATAACTAAGCAAAAAAACACCGAGAGGTATATTATGGATAAGAAGGAAAAATTCAAGGTTTACAACACCGACATGACGCAGTCCGAAAAAGAGAAGGCTTTGGCGGAAACCATTGCCCAAATCGAAAAAACGTACGGCAAGGGCTCTATCATGCGCATGACCGATTCGGTCGCAACGCAGGTGGACGCCATTCCGACCGGCTGCCTTGCGCTCGATCTTGCGCTCGGCATAGGCGGTTTGCCGCGCGGCAGGATTGTGGAGGTGTACGGTCCCGAATCGAGCGGTAAAACGACGCTTGCATTGCACGTAATAGCGGAAACGCAAAAGACGGGCGGCATGGTCGCGTTTATCGACGCGGAGCATGCGCTAGACCCCGTGTATGCCCAGCACTTGGGCATAGACCTGTCCCGCCTTTACATCTGCCAGCCGGACAACGGCGAGCAGGCGCTCGACATTGCGGAAGCCTTGGTGCGCAGTAGTGCAATGGACGTTGTCGTAATCGACTCGGTTGCAGCGCTCACGCCGCAGGCGGAAATCAACGGCGAGATAGGCGAAAGCCATGTCGGCTTGCAGGCTCGGTTAATGTCGCAGGCGCTGCGTAAGATTGCGGGCGTTTGCAACAAGACCAAAACCTGTATCATCTTCATCAACCAGCTGCGCGAAAAGATAGGCGTTATGTACGGCAATCCCGAAGTAACCCCCGGCGGCAAAGCGTTAAAGTTCTACGCCAGCGTACGGCTTGACGTGCGCAAGGGCGAGGCGCTCAAGGACGGCGCCAACGTCATAGGCAACCGCACCAAGGTCAAGATTGTAAAGAACAAGCTTGCCCCTCCGTTCAAGACGGCTGAGTTTGATTTGATATTCGGCAAGGGTATTTCAAACGAGGGCTGCATTTTGGATATGGCTATCGATCAGGGCCTTATCGTCAAGAGCGGTTCGTGGTTCTCGTACAACGACGAGCGGCTCGGACAGGGCAGAGAAACTGTCAAGCAGATTATTCTTTCCCGTCCCGAACTTTTGGAAGAGCTTGACGCCAAAATCCGCGAGATGATTGCGCAAAAGGGCGGACTTCCGTTTGAGGAAAGCTCGGACGGCGACGACGAGTAGAGACACTCAGCACAAGTTCGTGCGGCAATCTTGCTGTCAATTTCCGCGATAAGTGCGTTGGCGTTCCCTCGACGTAGCGCTGCTACGACTTTGGAAACGCCGCCTTCTTATCACGAAAATTGCCGACGCAATCTTGCACGCGTCACTTATGCAGAGTGTCAACATATACGCGGAATATCGCCGCGTGTTGAAAATTAAAGGATAAAAAATGTTCGACTATATATCGGGCAAGGTTGCCGCGGTAAGTGAAAATAAGGTAGTTATAGATTGCGGCGGCGTGGGCTTTGCGCTCACGGCGTCCGCTTTCGCTTGTGCGGAAGCGAGCCGCAAGCAGGAAGTTAAGATGCCCGTATATCTTGCCGTGCGTGACGACGCATTGGAGCTGTTCGGATTTTCGGGAATAGCCGAACGCGAATTGTTTTTACTGCTTATAGGCGTATCGGGCGTAGGCCCCAAGCTTGCCGTAGCAGTGCTTAGCGGAATGGCGGCGGACAGGCTGACTTCGGCAATCGCGTCGGGCAATGCCGCGGCGCTTTCCACAATCAAGGGCGTGGGCAAAAAGACCGCCGAGCGCATTGTGTTGGAGCTTAAAGGCAAGGTTGCGCCCGCAGACGACGGCGGCACCGTTATTGTCGAGCAGCAGCTGCCCGACGAAAAATCGGTGCTTGCGCTTATGGGCTTGGGATACGATCGCAAGGAAGCGGAAGCCGCTGTCAAAAAGTTTGCAAAGCCAGATATGTCCACCGAGGAAATTATACGCGCGGTGTTGAGTAATTCGTAATTATGGAAAATAACAGGTTTATTACAAACAAAGAATTAGTCACCGACGACGGAGATATTTCGCTCCGCCCGACTACGTTTGACGAATATATCGGGCAGGACAAGGTCAAAGCTAATTTAAAGGTGTACGTTGCGGCAAGCAAGGCGCGCGGCGAAGCGCTCGACCACGTCTTGCTGTACGGCCCGCCGGGGCTTGGCAAAACCACGCTTGCGCATATTATCGCTTCGGAATTGGGCGTGGAAATAAAGGTGACGAGCGGCCCTGGCATAGAACGCGCCGCCAACCTCGCTTCGATGCTTACCAATCTTCAAGAGCGCGACGTGCTGTTTCTCGACGAAATTCACAGGCTCAACCATTCTATCGAGGAAGTGCTGTATCCCGCAATGGAAGACTTCGTGCTGGATATATCCACGGGCAAGGGCGCGGGCGCGACTTCGATTAGACTTAACTTAAATAAATTCACGCTTATCGGCGCGACCACGCGGGCGGGCATGCTTACGGGACCGTTGCGCGATAGGTTCGGCGTTATTTGTAGATTGGAACCGTATTCTTCGACCGACTTGGTGCGCATAATCAAGCGTTCGGCACGGCTGCTTAAAATATCCATAGCGGACGACGCGGCGGCGGAGCTTGCTTCCCGTTCGCGCGGCACGCCGCGTATTGCCAACCGCTTGCTAAAACGCGTGCGCGATTTTGCGCAGGTAATAGGCGACGGCAACATCACTTTGCCGATAACGGTAAAGGCGCTCAACGATATGGAAATCGACCCGCTCGGGTTGGACTACAACGACAAGAAACTGCTTTCCGCATTGGTGGAAAAGTTCGACGGCGGACCGACGGGTCTTGACACGCTTGCCGCGGCAATCAACGAGGACGCGGGGACTATTGAGGATGTAATAGAGCCGTATCTTATTCAACTCGGCTTTATTGCACGCACACCGCGCGGACGGATTGCGTTAAAGGCGGCGTTCAACCATTTGGGCGTAAAGCCGTCGCGCAAGGCGGTTACTCAGCTTTCATTTTTGGACACGGTAGGCGGCGATGAATAAAAGCGATTTCTACTATGACCTGCCAAAGGAATTGATTGCGCAAACTCCCATCGAGCCGCGCGACAGTTCGAGGCTTTTGGTATACGACAAAAATTCCGATACGGTAACGCATCGGCATTTTTTTGATTTGCCCGAGCTGTTACGACCGACCGACTTGCTTGTGATAAACAACACCAAGGTTTTGCCCGCACGCGTCACGGGTGTAAAGGAAGATACGTGCGCGAACATATCTTTCCTGCTGCATAGGCGTATCGACCGCGACACGTGGGAAACTCTGTGCCGTCCCGCCAAGCGCGCCAAAAAGGGAACTAAATTGAAGTTCTCCGACGAGCTTACTGGCGAGGTAATTGACGAGGGCGAGGAAGGCGCGCGCACGTTAAAGTTTTACTACGACGGCGTTTTCGAGCAAATACTCAACAAGATAGGCGAAGTGCCGCTTCCGCACTATATTCACAATCAGCTGAAAAGCATAGACAGATACCAAACGGTGTACGCCCACGACGTGGGATCGTCCGCCGCGCCGACCGCGGGATTGCACTTTACAGAGCGGCTCATAAACGAGCTTAAAGCAAAAGGCGTGGAGTTTGTCGAAGTATTGCTTCATGTCGGCTTAGGTACGTTTTTGCCGGTCAAGACCGACGATATAGAAAACCACAAAATGCACAGCGAATACTACTGCGTTACCGAAGATGCGGCAAACAAAATAAATGTCGCGCGGCAAAGCGGCAGGCGGGTGATAGCGGTAGGCACGACGTCGGTGCGCGTGCTGGAATCGAGTTCGACCGCCGACGGCGTGGTGCACGCAGGACACGGCGACACCAATATATTCATCTATCCGCCGTACAAGTTCAAAGCGGTGGACGGGCTTATAACCAACTTCCACTTGCCCGAATCTACACTTATTATGTTAGTCAGCGCAATGCTGGGCAGGGAGAAGACTTTGGAAATTTACAAAACTGCCGTGCATGAAAAGTATAGATTCTTTTCCTTCGGAGATGCATGTTTCTTCCAATAAGCGTCAACTAATCAAACAAGTAAAATAATATCGGTAATAAAATATGTCGGAAAAATTTTCGTTTAAAGAAATACATGTTTGCAAGCAAACGGGCGCGCGCGTGGGCGAGTTTACCACTCCGCACGGCGTTATCAAAACGCCCGTGTTTATGCCTGTCGGCACGCAGGCGACGGTCAAGACCCTTGCGCCGTACGAGATTGAGGAGCTTGGCGCGCAAATCATTTTATCTAATACGTACCACCTGTATATGCGCCCGGGCGAAGGTATTGTGCAGCACAACGGCGGGTTGCACAAGTTTATGAATTGGCATAAGCCAATACTTACCGACAGCGGCGGCTTTCAGGTTTTTTCGCTTGCCAAGCTAAATAAGATAACGGACAACGGCGTTGAGTTCAACTCGCATTTAGACGGATCTAAGCACTTTTTTACGCCCGAAAAATCAATAGATATTCAAAACGCATTGGGCGCCGATATCATTATGGCGTTTGACGAATGCAGCAAACCGGGGTGCGACAAGCAGTATGCGGAAAAAGCGTTACAACGCACTTTGCGTTGGTTGGAGCGTTGCTACAACCACCACAAAAATGATAACCAAATGCTGTTCCCCATAATCCAAGGCAATATGTTCGACGACTTGCGTTTGCAGGCGGTCAAGGAAACCGTGCCGTTTGCGCGCTGTGGTATCGCCGTAGGCGGACTTTCGGTAGGCGAGCCCAAATATGTTATGTACAAAATGTTGGACGTGCTACGCCCCGAATATCCGCAAAATATGCCGCGTTATCTTATGGGCGTGGGCAGTCCCGACTGCATTGCGGAGGGTGTGCTTCGCGGCATAGATATGTTCGATTGCGTGTTGCCCACGCGCACGGCAAGGAACGGTCTTGCGTACACGAGCGCGGGCAAGGTTACCGTGCGCAATGCCAAGTACAAGGAAGATTTGTCGCCGCTCGACGAGCATTGCGATTGCTATACGTGCAAGCATTTTTCTAAGAGCTATTTGCGCCACCTGATAAACACCAACGAGGTACTGGGCGCGCGGCTTATTTCGTATCACAACCTTTACTATTTGACAAAGCTTACCGAGCGCATCCGCGACGCAATTATGCACGACGAGTACGGCGATTTTATCAAGGATATGCGCACCCGCCGCGAATACACCGACAACGTTAAACCTACGGACATCGAGCCCGCATAGATTATTATGGATTACAGATTACAGCGTAGCAGCCGAAAAACACTTGCCGTATGCGTAAGCGAAGGCGAGGTAATAGTAAAAGCGCCCAACAGAATGTCCATAGCGCACATAGAAGAATTCTTGGCTGAGAAGGCGTTGTGGATAGCAAAAAAGGTGCGTGAGTACAACGCAAAGACCGCGGCGCTTGCGCCCGTAACCAACGGCACGTCGGCGCTCTATCACGGTATGCTTTTGCCTATTGTGCCGACAACGACGGCAAAGGCTTGCATAAACGGCAATATTTTATACTTGCCCGTTAAGTACGACACGCAGGAAAAACGCGATCGTGCGATTGCCAATTTGTACAAAAAGCTCGCGCAGTCCGAGCTTGCCGACAAGCTGTATAGAATATCCGCTTCGACACGGCTTAGTTACAGCGGGTTCGCGCTGACCAACGCACGCACGCAGTGGGGCAACTGCGATGGCAAATGCAGTATACGGCTGAACTGGCGGCTCGTAATGCTTGACGACGAGCTTGTTACGTACGTTATAGTTCATGAGCTTTGCCATACCGCTTTCCACGATCACAGCTCGCAGTTTTGGGCGTTGGTGCAAAAGTTTTTGCCTAACTATAAGACGATAAAAAAACGGCTTAAAAGCTTTTCGGTGCTTACCACTATGTACAGGTAAAGGGGAGTAGGAAGTTATGCGAATACTCGGAATAGACCCCGGCTATGCGATAGTGGGGTACGGAATTATAGAAAGCGAAAACGGCAAGCTGCGCCCGCTCGATTACGGCGCGGTGGAAACGCCCGCCAAGCTGTCCACCGTCGAGCGGCTTAAAATGATAGAAAGCCAAATAACAGATCTTGTAACCGAAGTCAAGCCCGACGAGATAGCGATAGAGGAATTGTTTTTTAACACCAATATCACCACGGGCATAAAAGTAGCGCAGGCGCGCGGAGTAATACTTTTGTCGTGCTCCAAAATGTGCGACAAGCTTTTCGAATACACGCCGCTGCAAATAAAGTCTACCGTCACCGGCAACGGCACCGCCGCCAAAACGCAGGTGCAGTTTATGGTGCGGCAGCTTTTGCGCCTTAAAGAAACGCCCAAGCCAGACGACGCCGCCGACGCGCTTGCCGCGGCAATCTGCCACGCGCTGTCCGCGCAGGGCATAAAGCGGGGGTTAAAGTAGACTATGAAAAACTTTTTTCGAATCAACGTAAAAACGGGAGAATCTGCTTACACCAAATACGTAGTGCGCTCCGTTTCGTCAGAAACCTCGTTACAACATGATTCTTCGATGGACGCACTTAAAAATATGGAAAAGTCGTCGCAGCTTCCGTTGTGGCTTAGAATAATCGAATTGTTGTGCGGCTTGACGGCAGTCATATTGTTGTGCGGCGTACTTAACGCGATTGGCGAAAACATAGGCGAGGAACCGTTTGCCGAAATGTGGGATAGGTTTGTTGGCAACGGCGCAATCATTATGATAGTTATCGGCGGGGTGTGTCTTGCCGTCGCTATTGCATTGTTTGTGTGGGGGCGTATACGCTACAAAAAGGTGGTTGCTTCACCAGAGTATAAAGCGGTAATTAACGATACCGAAAACGTGAATAACGGCAGCTATGACGAACTCGGAGTGCCGAGCGACGCCGACAGCATTGACGTGCTGTGTTTTCCGTACAAGCTCAACCGCAAAGGGAAAGAAAGGAACGGCTGCCAATTTGCTCAATATGTTCCGATCAATTATAAAATATTCAAGCAAGACGACGGCTTGTATTTTGCCGATGTCAACGATTTGATACAAATTCCGCTTTCGGCGGTTAAGGACGCTACCTATGTGCCCAAGACTGTTGCATTTTACGGTTGGACAAAAGACGATAAGTTTAATTCGCCCAAGTACAAGCCGTACAAAATACGTGCAAACAACTTCGGCGCGCTGTTCATAAAAGGGTATATATCCGTAAACCTGCTTTTGGACGAAGAAGAAAAGGAGATAATAATTCCGCTTTACGAACAGGACGTAATAGAAAAATACGTACCTGTAAATTACACGGTAGGGTAAACCAAAAGTTTTTTTGAACAAACATTGTGTAAATCATTGACTTTATCTAATTAAAATGATAGAATAATGTTGCTTAGGGGAGTAGCTCAGTTGGTAGAGTCGCGGTCTCCAAAACCGTTGGTCGCGTGTTCGAGTCGCGTCTCCCCTGCCAAAACAAAGAAACCATCCACTTGGGTGGTTTTTTTGTTTTTCGTATGTGGAGCGTAACGAGCATTACGCCGTTGCAAAGCACAATAATAACACAACATAAAAAAGAAAACCACACTCAAATAATGGTAAAGTGTTTTCGGCGCGAAGGGCGTTAGGCGCTTGGCGCAAGCCAAAGCCCGCCCGCTCTGTTCGCGGGGAATCGCGTCTCCCCTGCCAAAAACAAAAAGCCGATAGAGTGTTATGCTCTATCGGCTTTTGCCGTTATTATTATTTGTCTCAGGCCACTACGGTAAAAGTAAGAATGTTACTTTCTACCCCGTTAATAATCACTTGAACCCTAAAC